>DATIYL010000160.1:0-18260 GCA_035517635.1 Allostellaceae bacterium
CCGCATGCGCGGGTGGCGTGCGAGACCCTGGCGACGACCAACCGGGTGGTGATCGCCGGCGAAGTGCGCGGCCCCGCTTCCATCACCCATGACCGGCTCGTCGAGGTGGCGCGGCACGCGATCAAGGAGATCGGCTACGAGCAGCCGGGTTTCCATTGGCAGCATGCCGTGGTCGACTGCCTGCTGCACAAGCAGTCGAGCGACATCGCGCAGGGCGTCGATGCCGCCGGCAACAAGGACGAGGGCGCCGGCGACCAGGGCATCATGTTCGGCTATGCCTGCCGCGAGACGCCGGAGCTCATGCCGGCACCGATCTTTTATGCGCACGCGATCCTCAGATCGCTGTCCGAGGCGCGCCATTCCGGGGCGGCGCCGCTGCTGGGCCCCGATGCCAAGAGCCAGATCAGCCTGCGCTATGCCGACGGCAAGCCGGTGCGCGCCACCTCGGTGGTGGTGTCGACGCAACATCACGAATCGCTCGACCAGGGCGAGGTGCGCGAGATCGTCCGCCCGCATGTGCTGAACGTGCTGCCGGAAGGCTGGATGTGCGACGAGGAGCACTTCTACGTCAATCCGACCGGCCGCTTCGTCACCGGCGGCCCGGACGGCGATTGCGGCGTCACCGGACGCAAGATCATCGTCGACACCTATGGCGGCGCGGCGCCGCATGGCGGCGGCGCCTTCTCGGGCAAGGATCCGACCAAGGTCGACCGCTCCGCCGCTTATGCCGCACGCTACCTCGCCAAGAACGTGGTTGCCGCCGGCCTCGCCGAGCGCTGCACCATCCAGGTCTCCTACGCCATCGGCGTGGCCAAGCCGCTCTCGGTCTATATCGACACCGCCAATACCGGCCGGGTCGACGAGGACAAACTGTCGCGCGTGCTGCAGGAGCTGCTCGATCTCTCGCCGCGCGGCATCCGCACGCATCTCGGCCTCAACAAGCCGATCTATGCGCGGACCTCCGCCTATGGGCATTTCGGCCGCGCGGTCGATCCCGATGGCGGCTTCTCCTGGGAGCGGCTCGATCTCGTCGACGAGCTGCGCCGGGCGTTCTGAGCGAAGCGCCCGCGGGCGACGCCCCGCAGCGCCGGCTCGTCCATGGCCGACGGCGCGGCCGGAAGCTCCGGCCCGGCCAAAAGCGGCTGCTGACGGAGCTGCTGCCGCGGCTCGGATTTGCGCTGCCGGAAGCGGGCCGGCTGGATCCGCGGGCGCTGTTCGAAGGGCCGGTCGACGCCGTCTGGCTCGAGGTCGGTTTCGGCGGCGGCGAGCATCTCGCGGCGCAAGCGGCGGCCGCGCCGGCGGTCGGCATGATCGGCGCCGAAGTGTTCGAGAACGGCGTCGTCAAGCTGCTCGGCGAGATCGAGCGGCGGAAGCTCGCCAATCTCCGCCTCTTCGTCGACGATGCGCGGCTGCTCCTTGCGGCGCTGCCCGAAGCCTCGCTGCAGCGCGTCTTCATCCTGTTTCCCGACCCGTGGCCGAAGCTCCGCCATCACAAGCGCCGGATCGTCTCGGGCGAGACGCTGGACCGGCTCGCCTTTGCCCTGGCGGACGGCGCCGAGCTGCGCCTTGCGACCGATGATGCCGACTATCTCCGCTGGATGCTCGAGCGCGCGACCCAGCATGCCGATTTCGAATGGCTCGCGCGCCGCCCCGAGGATTGGCGCGAGCGGCCCGCCGACTGGCCGCCGACGCGCTATGAGCAGAAAGCGCTGGCGGCAGGCCGCACGCCGGCTTTCCTGCGCTTCCGCCGACGGCCGCGCGGTGGGCCTGCCGCGCCGCCGCGGCCGCGGTAAGAAGGCTTGCAGCAGGCGAAAAAACGACTATATTCCCAAAAAAAAGTCCCATAGGCCGGGTTCGTTCCGGTGCTTCGAAGGGGTGGGCCCAACGGCCCACTTTTTTATTTTTAGGCGGTCCGATAGGGAGCGTGGTGGAAACCGGCAAGATCGAGGCGATGATCGCGCCCTCGCTGGACGCGATGGGCTACCGCGTCGTGCGCGTCGCCGTCACCGGCGGAAGGCGGGCGACCTTGCAGATCATGGCCGAGCGCCGCGACGACCAGGCGATGACGGTCGAGGACTGCGCCGAGATCAGCCGCACCGTCTCCGCCCTGCTCGACGTCGCCGACCCCATCGCCGGCGCCTATACGCTCGAAGTGAGTTCGCCCGGCATCGACCGGCCGCTGGTCCGGCGCGAGGATTTCGCGCGCTTTGCCGGCTTCGAGGCGAAGATCGAGCTCACCCAGCCGCAGGACGGCCGCCGCCGCTTCCGCGGCAAGCTGCTCGGCGTCGAGGGCGATGCCGTGCGCCTCCTCGTCGACGACGCGCCGGTGGCCCTGCCGCTCGCCGCGGTGGCGCGCGCCAAGCTCGTCCTCACCGACGCGCTGCTCGCCGCCAGCCGCGCTGAACCGCGTCACTGACGCCAAAGCCAGAGAGAACCCGAGAGAAGACACATGCAGATTCAAGCCAGCTATCCCCGCCCCGAGCTCCTGCAGGTCGCCGACACCGTCGCGCGCGATAAGGGGATCGATCGCGACGAGGTGCTGCAGGCGATGGAGCAGGCCATCCAGAAGGCCGGCCGCTCCAAATACGGCCAGGAATACGACATCCGCGCCGAGATCGACCGCAAGAACGGCGAGATCCGGCTGATGCGCTTCCGCGAGGTCGCCGACCCCATCGAGAACGAGGCGACGCAGATCGCGCTCGCCGCGGCCAAGCGCCTCAACCCCGAGGCCGAGATCGGCGATTTCATCACCGATCCGCTGCCGCCGATCGATTTCGGCCGCATCGCCGCGCAGACGGCAAAGCAGGTGATCGTGCAGAAGGTGCGCGATGCCGAGCGCCAGCGCCAGTACAACGAGTACAAGGACCGCGTCGGCGAGATCGTCAACGGCCTCGTCAAGCGCGTCGAGTTCGGCAATGTCGTCGTCGATCTCGGCCGCGCCGAGGCGATCTTGCGCCGCGACGAGCTGCTGCCGCGCGAGAGCTTCCGCCAGGGCGAGCGCGTCCGCGCCTATATCTACGACGTGCGCCAGGAGGTGCGCGGGCCGCAGATCTTCCTGTCGCGCACGCATCCGCAATTCATGGCGAAGCTCTTCGCCCAGGAAGTGCCCGAGATCTACGACGGCATCATCGAGATCCGCGCCGTGGCGCGCGATCCCGGCTCGCGCGCCAAGATTGCCGTCATCTCCAATGACAGCGGCATCGATCCCGTCGGCGCTTGCGTCGGCATGCGCGGCTCGCGCGTGCAGGCGGTGGTGGCCGAGCTGCAGGGCGAGAAGATCGACATCATCCCGTGGTCGCAAGATCCCGCGACCTTCGTCGTCAACGCGCTCGCGCCCGCCGAAGTCGCCAAGGTGGTGATGGACGAGGAGCAGCGGCGCATCGAAGTCGTGGTGCCGGACGACCAGCTCTCGCTCGCCATCGGGCGGCGCGGGCAGAACGTCCGCCTCGCCTCGCAGCTCACCGGCTGGGACATCGACATCCTCACCGAGGCCGAGGAAAGCGAGCGCCGCCAGGAGGAGTTCCGCACGCGCTCGAAGATGTTCATCGATGCGCTTGATGTCGATGACGTCATCGCCCATCTGCTGGTGACGGAAGGCTTCACCTCGGTCGAAGAGGTGGCCTTCGTCGCGACCAACGAGCTCGCCGGCATCGAAGGCTTCGACGAGGACGTCGCGAACGAGCTGCAGCAGCGCGCGCGCACCTTCCTCGACGAGCAGAACGCCAAGCTCGAGGAGCGGCGCAAGGAGCTCGGCGTCAGCGACGACATCGCCGCCATCGAGGGCGTCACGCCGGCGCTGCTCGTGGCCGTCGGCGAGAAGGGCGTGAAGACGCTCGACGATCTCGGCGATCTCGCTGGCGACGAGCTCATCGAGATGGCCGGCGCGGCGGCGAAGCTCGAGCCGGAACAGGCCAACGCGATCATCATGGCGGCACGCGCCCATTGGTTCGCCGACGAGGCCCAGCCGGATGCCGCCGGTGGCGGCGCGACGGCCGGGGAGTAAGACGACGGCGGCCGAGGCGCGCCAGCACCCCGAAGGCGAGGCGGAGACGGGCCCGGAACGGCGCTGTCTCGTCAGCGGGGCGGTGCGGCCGAAAGCCGAGCTGCTGCGCTTCGTCGTCGGGCCGGAGGGGCGGATCGTGCCCGACATTGCCGGCAAGCTGCCGGGGCGGGGTTTGTGGTTGACGGCGCGGCGGGATATAGTGGCCGCGGCGGTGACCAAGCGGCTCTTCGCCCGGGCGGCGCGGCAGCCGGTCATCGTCGATGACGATTTGGCCGAGCGAGTCGAGGTCTTGTTGGCCGAGCGGTGCCGTGACCAGATCGGGCTGGCGCGGCGCGCCGGCCAGGCGGTGATGGGCTTCGCCAAGGTCGAAGCCGCCCTTGGCCAGGGTAAGGCGGCGGTGCTGCTGGCGGCGGCGGATGGCGCGGCGGATGGGCGGATGAAGCTCAGAGCGCTGGCGCCCGGGTTGCCATTGGTCGAGCAGCTCTCCGGCGCCGAGCTGGGAGCGGCTTTCGGCCGCGAGCATGTGGTGCATGCGGCGCTGGCGCCGGGGCGTATCGCCCAGGCGCTCACCGCCGACGCGGCGCGGCTGGCGGGATTTCGCGGCGCGCGCCGCGAAGGTTAGCGTAGGGTCGAAGCGTGGTAGCGGAGCGAGATGAGCGATAACGAGCAAGATGCGAAACGGCCGCTGAGCCTCGGACGTCCGGGCGGAGGGAGACTCGAGCTGCGCAAGCCGATCGAGACCGGCCAAGTGCGCCAGAGCTTCCCGCATGGCCGCTCCAAGACCGTCACCGTCGAGGTGCGCAAGAAGCGCGCCCCGCCGCCGGGCCAGGTCGAGCGCGCCGAGACGCCCTCGGCCGAAGCCGCGGCGCCGGCGGCGCAACCGGCCAGCCAGCCGGCGCGCCGGCCCGTCGTGCTGCCGACCCACGGCCTCACCGCGGGCGAGCGCGCCGCGCGGGCGAGCGCGCTCCAGGGCGCCATCCGCGCCGATGAGGAGGCGAAAAAGCAGGCTGCCGTCGACGCCGTCCGCATGCGCGAGCAAGAGGCGCAGCGCCGCCTCGAGGAGGAGCACCGGCGGGTCGAAGAGGAAGCCCGGCGCAAGGCCGAGGACGACGCCAAGCGCAAGGCCGAGGACGACGCCAAGCGCAAATCCGAGGACGACGCCAAGCGCAAGGCCGAGGAAGACGCGCGGCGCCAGGTCGCCGAGCGCGCCGGCAAGGCGGCCGCCGAGAAAGTGGCGGCGCTCGAGAAGGCCGGCAAGGTCAAGGTCGAGGAAGAGCCGGAGGAAGAGGCGCCGGCGGCGGTGCGGCGCGGCCCGCGCGGGGTCGAGCCGAAGAAGGTGCCGACGCCGACGCGCCGCGACGAGCCGCGGCGGCGCAACCCCAAGCTCACCGTCACCCGCGTCCTCAACCAGGGCGACGACGAGAAGATGCGCAGCCTCGCCTCGGTGCGCCGCCATCGCGAGCGCGAGAAGCTGCGCGCCATGCAGCCGCAGCAGGAGCAGGTGAAGATCTTGCGCGAAGTGGTCGTGCCGGAAACGATCACCGTGCAGGAGCTCGCCAACCGCATGGCCGAGCGCGGCGCCGACGTGATCAAGTCGCTGATGAAGATGGGCGTCATGGCGACGATCAACCAGGTGATCGACGCCGACACCGCCGAGCTGATCGTCAGCGAATTCGGCCATCGGCTGAAGCGCGTGGCCGAGAGCGATATCGAGATCGGGCTCGGCGGCCAGGCGGATGTCGAGGAGCATCTCGCGCCGCGCCCGCCGGTCGTGACCGTGATGGGCCATGTCGATCACGGCAAGACCTCGCTGCTCGACGCGCTGCGCGGCACGGATGTCGCGAGCGGCGAAGCCGGCGGCATCACGCAGCATATCGGCGCCTATCAGGTGCGCCTCAAATCGGGCCACCGCATCACCTTCATCGACACGCCGGGCCACCAGGCCTTCACCGCCATGCGCGCGCGCGGCGCGCATGTCACCGACATCGTCGTGCTGGTCGTCGCCGCCGATGACGGCATGAAGGAGCAGACCGTCGAAGCCTTGCGCCACGCCAAAGCGGCGAAGGTGCCGATGATCATCGCCATCAACAAGATGGACAAGGCCGACGCCAAGCCCGACCGGGTGCGCCAGGAGCTGCTGCAGCACGAGATCGTCGTCGAGAGGCTCGGCGGCGACGTGCTCGATGTCGAGGTCTCGGCGCTGAAGAAGACCGGGCTCGACAAGCTCGAGGAAGCGATCCTGCTGCAGGCCGAGATCCTCGACCTCAAGGCCAACCCGGACCGGCCGGCCGAAGGCAGCATCATCGAGGCGAAGCTCGAGCGCGGCCGCGGCTCGGTCGCAACCGTCCTCATCAAGCGCGGCACGCTGCACATGGGCGACATCTTCGTCGCCGGCAGCGAATGGGGCCGCGTGCGCGCCGTGATCGACGATCGCGGCAACGCCATCGAGGCGGCGGGCCCGGCGATGCCGGTCGAGGTGCTGGGCCTCAACGGCACGCCGCTCGCCGGCGATGATTTCGTCGTCGCCGAGAACGAGGCCAAGGCGCGCGACATCGCCGCCTACCGGCAGCGCCGCCGGCGCGAGCAGCAGGCCGCCGCCGGCGCGCGCGGCACGCTCGAGCAGATGTTCTCGCAGATCGCCGCCGGCGTCGCGAAGGAGCTCGCCGTCGTCGTCAAATCGGACGTGCAGGGCTCGCTCGAAGCGATCACCGGCTCGCTCGAGAAGCTCTCCACCAAGGAGGTGGCGATCCGGGTGCTGCATGCCGCGGTCGGCGGCATCAACGAGAGCGACGTGATCCTGGCCAAGGCGTCGAACGCGGTGATCATCGGCTTCAACGTGCGCGCCAATCCGCAGGCGCGCGACCTGGCGCGGCGCGACAACGTCGAGATCCGCTACTACTCGATCATCTACGACGTGATCGACGACATGCGCGGCGCGCTCTCGGGCCTGCTGGCGCCGAGCTTGCGCGAACGTTTCCTCGGCAACGCCGCGATCCGCGAGGTCTTCACCATCAGCAAGGTCGGCAAGGTCGCCGGCTGCATGGTGACCGAGGGCATGGTCCGGCGCGGCGCCAAGGTCCGCCTGCTGCGCGACAACGTCGTGATCCACGAAGGCAGCCTCAAGACGCTGAAGCGCTTCAAGGACGAGGTGCGCGAGGTGCGCGAGGGCTTCGAATGCGGCATGGCGTTCGAGAACTACCAGGACATCCAGGTCGGCGACGTCATCGAGTGCTTCGAGATGGAGGAAGTCGCGCGCGCGTTGTGAGGTGCAAGGCGAACGCGCTGATTCTATTTTGGCGCGCTGACGCGCGCTGGCCCCCTCACCTGCCCGAGGCTTGCGGCCTCGGGTACCCTCTCCCGCAAGGGGAGAGGGGCTCGAGCGAGCAATGAAAACCGTGACCAAGCATCAGCGAAACCGGGAGCCGAGCCAGCGGCAGTTGCGGGTGGGCGAGGAGCTGCGGCATGCGCTCTCGCGCATCCTGCAGCGCGGCGAGCTGCGCGATCCGGCGCTGCAGGAGGTGGCGGTCACCGTCACCGAGGTGCGGATGAGCCCCGACCTCAAGAACGCCACGGCTTATGTCATGCCGCTGGGCGGCGCGCGGCGCGCCGAGGTGATCGCGGCGCTGACGCGCTCGGCCGGCTATCTGCGCGGCCAGATCGCTCGCGAAGTACCGCTGCGCTTCACCCCGGGCCTCGTCTTTGCGCTCGACACCTCCTTCGACCATGCGAGCCGCATCAACGAGCTGCTGCATCGGCCCGAGGTCGAGCGCGATCTCGGCGACGCGGACGAGCCGCCGGAAGATGGCTAAGGCGCGCAGCTTCCGGGCGGTCCATGGCTGGCTCGTGCTCGACAAGCCGCAGGGCATGACCTCGAGCCGCGCCGTCGGCGCGGCGCGCCGGCTCCTCGAGGCGGCCAAGGCCGGGCATGGCGGCACGCTCGATCCGCTGGCGACCGGCGTGCTGCCGATCGCGCTGGGAGAGGCGACGAAGACAGTCGCCTGGGTCATGGCGGGGATGAAGACCTACCGCTTCACCCTGCGCTGGGGCGAGGCGCGCGACACCGACGATGCGGAGGGGAAGCTCACCGCGTCGAGCCCGGCGCGACCATCGCGCGCCGCGATCGAAGCGGCGCTGCCGCGCTTCACCGGCACCCTCCGGCAGCGCCCGCCCGCCTTCTCGGCGCTGAAGCTCGGCGGCGAGCGGGCTTACGATCTGGCGCGCGAGGGCGAGCCGGTCGAGCTCGCCCCGCGTCTGGTCGCGGTGGAAAGCCTGGCGCTTCTGGGCGAGCCCGACCCCGACCATGCCGTCTTCGAGGCGGTGGTCGGCAAGGGAACCTATATCCGGGCGCTCGCCCGGGACCTCGGCGAGGCGCTGGGGACGCTGGCCCATATCACCGCGCTGCGCCGGCTGTCGGTCGGCCGCTTCCGGGCGGAGGACGCGATTTCCCTGGATAATCTGGCCGCGCTCGGGCATAGTGCGGCCGCTTCCGGGCATCTTTTACCGGTCGAGACGGCGCTGGACGACATCCCGGCGCTCGCCCTGTCGGAAGAAGAGGCCCACCGGCTGCGTTGCGGCCAAGCCGTGACGCCGTTGCGCCCCTTCGATCGGGCGCGCATCGACCAACTCGGCGACGGCGCGACGGTCCGTGCCACCACCGGCGGCAAGCTGGTGGCGGTCGCCGAAATTGCGGCAGGCGGCATCAAGCCGGTGCGCGTGTTGAACCTCTGAGTTGAAGGAGATACCCGATGTCGATCACGCTCGTGCGCAAGCAGGAGATCGTCAAGGAATATGCCCGCAGCGAGGGCGATACCGGCTCCCCCGAGGTGCAGATCGCGCTGCTGTCGGAGCGCATCAAGAACCTGACCGACCATTTGGCCACCCATCCCAAGGATTTCCATTCGCGCCGCGGGCTCCTCGTCATGGTCGGGCAGCGCCGGAGCCAGCTCGATTATCTGAAGCGTAAGGACGCGCCCCGCTACGAGGCCGTGATCGAGCGCCTGGGGCTGCGGCGCTGAACGCCGCCGCGCCCGCCCGCGGGGCGATGGCGCCCCGCCTTGCCGGCACACACGTGCTGAGAGCCTGTTGCGCCGCCCGATCCGCGCGCGATCGGGCTTATCCCATTCACCGGGGCTGTCGCCGCCGCGACCCTCTGTCGCGCCGCGCCCCGACGCGTTTCTGAAGGAGAAGGAAGAGAGAGATGTTCGAGATATTCCGCAAAGAGCTGATGTGGGGCGGCCGCCGCCTCGTGCTCGAGACGGGCAAGGTCGCCCGCCAAGCCGATGGCGCCGTGATGGCGACATATGGCGAGACCACGGTGCTGTGCACCGCGGTGGCGATGAAACAGGCGAAGCCGGGGCAGGATTTCTTTCCGCTCACCGTCAACTACCAGGAAAAGACCTTCGCCGCCGGCAAGATCCCCGGCGGCTTTTTCAAGCGTGAAGGCCGGCCGTCGGAGAAGGAGACGCTGGTCTCGCGCCTCATCGACCGGCCGATCCGCCCGCTCTTCGCGCCGGGCTTCCGCAACGAGACCCAGGTCGTCTGCACCGTGCTGTCGCACGACCTCGAGAACGATCCCGACATCGTCGCCATGGTCGGCACCTCGGCGGCGCTGACGCTGTCGGGGATTCCCTTCCTGGGTCCGATCGGCGCGGCGCGCGTCGGCTATATCGACGGCAAATACGTCCTGAACCCGCAGCTCGACGAGATGCCGAACTCGGCACTCGACCTCGTCGTCGCCGGCACGCAGGAAGGCGTGCTGATGGTCGAATCCGAGGCGAAGGAGCTGTCCGAGGACGTCATGCTCGGCGCCGTGATGTTCGGCCATCAGCAATTCCAGCCGGTGATGCAGGCGATCATCGAGCTGGCCGAAGCGGCGGCGAAAGAGCCCTGGGATTTGCCGCCGGTATCGCCCGAGGCCGAGGCGATCGAAGCAAAGACGCGCGATGCGGTCGCCGCCGACATCGCCGCGGCTTATGCCGAGCGGCAAAAGCAGGCGCGCAGCGACAAGCTCGACGCGGTGAAGGCCAAGCTCGGCGAAGTCTTCGCCGAAGACGCGCAGCGCCAGCTCGCGGCGAAGGCGTTCAAGGAGATCGAGAAGGACATCGTGCGCGGCGCCATCCTCAAGGGCGAGCCGCGCATCGACGGGCGCGACACCAAGACCATCCGGCCGATCGTCGCCGAGGTGGGCGTGCTGCCGCGGGCGCATGGCTCCGCGCTCTTCACGCGCGGCGAGACGCAGGCGCTGGTCGTGACGACCCTCGGCACCGGGCAGGACGAGCAGATCATCGACGCGCTCGAAGGCGAATACCGCTCGCATTTCATGCTGCACTACAATTTCCCGCCCTATTCGACCGGCGAAGCCGGCCGCATGGGCTCGCCGGGCCGGCGCGAGATCGGCCATGGCAAGCTCGCCTGGCGCGCCGTGCACCCGCTGCTGCCGGTGAAGGAGGCCTTTCCCTATACCGTCCGCGTCGTCTCGGAGATCACCGAGTCGAACGGGTCTTCGTCGATGGCGTCGGTCTGCGGCGCATCGCTGTCGCTGATGGATGCGGGCGTGCCGCTGAAGCGGCCGGTGGCCGGGATCGCCATGGGCCTCATCAAGGAAGGCGCGGAATTTGCCGTGCTGTCCGACATCCTCGGCGATGAGGATCATCTCGGCGACATGGACTTCAAGGTGGCGGGCACCGAGCACGGCGTCAGCGCGCTGCAGATGGACATCAAGATCACCTCGATCACCGAGGAGATCATGCGCATCGCCCTGGGCCAGGCCAAGGCCGGGCGGCTCCACATCCTCGGCGAGATGGCGAAGGCGCTCGACGCCGCGCGCGAAGCCGTGAGCAGCAACGCGCCGCGCATCACCACCATCACTATCCCGAAGGACAAGATCCGCGAGGTGATCGGCTCCGGCGGCAAGGTGATCCGCGAGATCTGCGAGGTCACCGGCGCCAAGATCGACATCGAGGATGACGGCACGATCAAGGTCGCCGCCGTCGATGCCACCGCCTCGCAAGCGGCGATCGACTGGATCCGCGGCATCGTCGCCGAGCCGGAAGTGGGCGTCATCTACAACGGCAAGGTGGTGAAGACCGTCGATTTCGGCGCCTTCGTCAACTTCCTCGGCGCGCGCGACGGGCTCGTCCATATCAGCGAGCTGGCGCCGCACCGCGTCGGCAAGACCACCGACATCGTCAAGGTCGGCGACCAGGTGAAGGTCAAGGTCCTCGGCTTCGACGACCGCGGCAAGGTCAAGCTCAGCATGAAGCAGGTGGACCAGCAGACGGGCGAAGATATCGGCAACAAGCCGAAGCAGGAAGCCAAGACCGCGACCTGAGAGGGATGAGGAGATTGACTTCGGTAAGGGCGATGCTTTGACGATCGCTTGGATTCCCGCTTTCGCGGGAATGACGGAAAGGTTGATTGCGCCCTGGTCTGCGTCGTCCCCGCGAGAGCGCTATCGCATGCACCCATCTTGCGGCAACTCAGCCACCAGTCATTGCTTTGCCCGCGAAAGCGGGCATCCAGGGGTTTGGATGCGATGACAGGGGCGCCTGCTCTGGGTCCCCGCTTTCGCGGGGACGGCGATATTCTTGTTGCTCTGGCAGAGCTTCTTGAGGTGTGTCCATGCCCAGCGTGACCGGCAACGGCCAGCGCTGGCCGCGCATCATCGGCCATCGCGGCGCGGCGCTGTCCGCGCCGGAGAACACGCTCGCCGGATTTTGCATGGCGGCGGCGCTCCATGTCCGATGCGTCGAGTTCGATGTACGTTTGACGCGCGACGGCCGCTGCATCCTGCTTCACGACGACACGCTCGACCGGACGACGGATGGGCGCGGCCCGGCCGCGGCGATGAGCTTCGACGAGATCCGCCGTTGCGATGCCGGAAGCTGGTTTGGCCCCGACTTTACCGGCCAGCGCGTGCCCAACCTCGAAGAGACCATCGACCTGCTCGGCCGGCTGGAACTCGGCGCCGTGATCGAGCTGAAGCCGGCGCCGGGGGCGGAAGCTGCGACCGGCCGTGCCGCCGCGGCGCTGGTGGCGGAACGCTGGCCGGCAGCGCTGCCGCCGCCGCTGCTGTCGAGCTTCAAGCCGGCGGCGCTGGCGGCGGCGCGGGAAGCGGCACCGCGGCTGGAGCGGGCGCTTCTCGTCGGCGCCGTGCCGCGCGACTGGCGGCGGCAGATCGAGGAGCTGGACTGCGCCATGCTGCATGCCGACCAGCGCAAGCTCGACCGTGCCATTGTTGGCGAGGTGGTTGAAGCCGGGCTGCCGGTCTTCGCCTATACCGTCAATCTGGCGGAGCGGGCCAAGGAGCTGTTCTCCTGGGGCGTCGGCGCCGTGTTCAGCGATTGCCCGGACCGGGTTGCCGACGGGCTCGATGCGCAGGACATTTGATTATCCCAGGCATAACTAATACATAAGGGCGAGACGGGCGGCGCCGAAGCGCCCCCCAGGCGTGGCGAGGCAAGGTGATCGGGCTCAAATCGGTGATGATCTCCGGCAGGGAGGTACTGCCGCTCGTCGAGGGCGGCAAGGGCATCTCCGTGTCGAACGGCGAGAGCTCGGGTGCCTGGGCGGCCTGCGGCGGGGTCGGCACCTTCTCCGGCGTCAATGCCGACACCTATGACGCCGACGGAAACCGCATCCTGCAGCTTTATCACGGCCGGACGCGGCGCGAGCGGCACGAGGAGCTGATCGCCTACGCCGTCGCCGGCGGCATCCAGCAAGCGCGCATCGCGCATGAGCGCTCGAACGGCCAGGGCCGCATCCACATGAACGTATTGTGGGAGATGGCCGCGGCGGAGCGCATCCTGCATGGCGTGCTGGAAGGGGCACGCGGCCTCATCCATGGCGTCACCTGCGGCGCCGGCATGCCGTACAAGATCGCCGAAATCTGCGCGCAATACGGCGTCCAGTACTACCCCATCGTGTCCTCGGCGCGCGCCTTCCGCGCGCTGTGGAAACGGGCCTATCACAAGTTCCGCGATTGGCTGGGCGGCGTCGTCTATGAGGACCCCTGGCTCGCCGGCGGGCATAACGGCCTCTCCAATTCCGAAGATCCGACCAAGCCGGAGGCACCGTTTCCGCGGGTGCGCGAGCTGCGCGCGATGATGCGCGAGTGGGCCCTCGGCGAAACGCCGATTTTCATGGCGGGCGGCGTCTGGTGCCTGCGCGAATGGCGCGACTGGCTCGACAACCCCGACCTCGGGCCCATGGCGTTCCAATTCGGCACAAGGCCGCTCCTCACCAAGGAGAGCCCGATCTCCGACGCCTGGAAGCGCAAGCTGCTGACGCTCAAGGAGGGCGACGTCTACCTGAACCGGTTCAGCCCGACCGGTTTCTACTCCTCGGCCGTGCGCAACCAGTTCCTCGACGAGCTGCAGGAACGTTCGGAGCGCCAGGTCGCCTATTCCATCGAGGCGGTGGGCGATCATCTCGCGCCGCTCGAAGTCGGCGCCCGCGGCCGGGTCGTCTACCTGACGCCGCATGACCGCGAGCGCGCCCTGACCTGGATGCAGCTTGGCTTCACCGAGGCCTTGCGCACGCCGGATTCGACGCTGATCTTCGTCGCGCCGGAGAAAGCGCTCGAGATTCGTGAAGATCAGATCAACTGCATGGGCTGCCTCTCCGCCTGCCAGTTCTCGAACTGGGCGCAGAACGAAGACGGCACCACCGGCAAGAAGGCCGATCCGCGCAGCTTCTGCATCCAGAAGACGCTGCAGAAGATCAGCCATTCCGAGGATGTCGAGTTTCAGCTGATGTTCGCCGGCCACAACGCCTATCGCTTCGGCAGCGACCCCTTCTACGCGAATGGCTTCATCCCGACCGTGCGCGAACTGGTCGAGCGGCTGCAGACCGGCGACTGAGCGAGACATCGCCCGAAGGGGTGGCTTCCGCGCTCTGGTGACTTTCGCGCCCTTGTGATAGGGCTAAGACCGCCCGTTCTCAGTTGCTAGCGGAGCAAGTGTGGTGGTGGTCAATCGTTACGCTCTTGCCTTCGTCGTCTTTTCCGCCTTCGTCAATCCGGTGCCGTCCCGGGCGGAGTTTCATCCGATCCGCTGGTGCCACGATCCGATGTCGGACGATATCATGGGCTCGGGCCTCGAAGCGCGGGAGTGCGAGCCGCTGCGCCGTTCGGTTGCCTGCGAGGAGCCGATGGACCGCAAAGTGGCTCGCCAATGGCGCGACCTAGCCGAGCGCGTCCGGCGGCTCGCGGCGCTCTGCACCGATGAGGAGAGGCAGCGTTGGCTGACCCTCGCCGACGACTATGAATTGCGCGCCCAGCGCTGGGAACAGCGCCAGGGGTGATGCGAACCGGGCTTTGCCAGCGCGGCTTTCCTGCGCTAGGATCGTTGGTTTCGAGTTTGACGGCACGGGAGCCATGAGCGGGTCACGCCCCTTCGCCAATGCCCTGGAGCTGCTGCGCGGCGCGGGTCTGCGCCCGACGCGGCAGCGGCTGGCCCTGGCGCGTCTCCTCTTCGACAAGGGCGACCGTCATGTCACCGCCGAGCAGCTCCATGGCGAGGCGGTCGCGGCCACGGTCCCCGTATCGCTGGCCACGGTCTACAACACGCTCCATCAATTCATCGGCGCCGGGCTGCTGCGCGAAGTCGTGGTCAATCCGGGCCGCTCCTATTTCGACACGAATGTGAGCGACCACCACCACTTCTTCATCGAGGAAAGCGGCAAGCTGGTCGATATCCCCGGCGGCGACATCGCGGTGGCGAATGTCCCGGAACCGCCGGCGGGCACCGCCATCCGGCGTGTCGACGTCATCATCCGGGTCGAGCGCGAGCCGGTGTGAACGCCCCTTGGGCGGATGCGGCCAAAACGGTCCTTTAGAACAATTCTAATCTATTGACTTGAGCTGGCGGCGGGTCCATAAGATTCGCACGCAGCGCGCCCGCGCGCGTCGAGCGATTCCAGCGCAGGACCGAGGAGAAACTCATGGCGAAGCTCAAGGGAAGCAAGACCGAGGAAAATCTGAAGGCCGCCTTCGCCGGCGAAAGCCAGGCCAACCGCCGTTATCTCTATTTCGCACAAAAGGCCGATGTCGAGGGCTACAACGACGTCGCTGCCGTCTTCCGCTCCACCGCCGAAGGCGAGACCGGCCACGCCCATGGCCATCTCGAATTCCTCGAGGAAGTCGGCGACCCCGCGACCGGCAAGCCGATCGGCATCACCGGCGACAATCTCAAGGCGGCGATCGCCGGCGAGACGCATGAATACACCGACATGTATCCCGGCATGGCGCGTATCGCGCGTCAGGAAGGCTTCGAGGAGATCGCCGACTGGTTCGAGACCCTCGCCAAAGCCGAGAAATCGCACGCCGGGCGCTTCCAGAAGGCGCTCGACACACTCGCCTGATCTCCAGCTGAACACACGAGAGACGGTCGAGAAGGGGCGCAGTGCTGCGCCCCTTCGCACGTGGAGAGACCGTCCCGGGACAAGGAGGGCGGATGCGGGAAGGCAGCCTCGAGGCGCCGACGCGCCACAAGATCGACTGGCAGAGCCCGGAGTTCTACGACCGCGCCAAGATCGATGCGGAGATGCGCCGCGTCTTCGACATCTGTCACGGTTGCCGGCGCTGCTTCAACCTCTGCGACAGCTTCCCGCGCCTCTTCGACCTCATCGACAATTCGGCGAGCGGCGAGATCGACGGCGTCGCAACCGCCGACTACGGCAAGGTGGTCGAGGCCTGCACGCTCTGCGACCTGTGCTTCATGACGAAATGCCCCTATGTGCCGCCGCATGAGTGGAATGTCGATTTCCCGCATCTGATGCTGCGCTATCGCGCCGCCGATTTCCGCGAGAGGAAGCTGTCCTGGACGCAGCGGCAGCTGGTGGAGACCGACCGCAACGGCGCGCTTGCCGGGGCCGTGGCGCCGGTCGCGAATTGGGCCACCAAGACGTCGAATGGGCTGACGCGGCCGGTGATGGAAAAGCTCGGCGGCATCGATCGGCGCGCCGCGCTGCCGACATTCCACGGCCGCAGCTTCGCGCTCCGCGCCACGACCGCAGCGCCGCCCGTCAACGCCGCAGCGCCGGCGCATGGCCGCAAGGCGGTGCTCTACGCCACCTGCTTCGTCAATTACAACAACCCGCGCATCGGCGAAGCGGCGCGCGCCGTGCTCGCCAAGAACGGCGTCGCCACCGAGGTCGCCTATCCCCGCTGCTGCGGCATGCCGCATCTCGAGCAGGGCGATATCGGGCGCGTCGCCGAGCATGCGCGCGCGGTATCGGCGGCGCTGCTCCCTTATATCGAGCAAGGCTTCGACGTGGTGGCGCTGGTGCCGTCCTGCGCGCTGATGCTGAAATTCGAATGGCCGCTGATCCTGCCCGACGAGGGTGCGGTGAAGCGGCTCGCGCAAGCGACCTTCGACATCAGCGAGTACATCGTCGACATCGCCAAGAAAGAGGGGCTGGCGCCGGGCCTCACCAAGCTGCCGGGCGGCGTCAGCCTCCATCTCGCCTGCCACGCGCGCGCGCAGAACATGGGTGCCAAGGCGGCGGAGATGCTGCGCCTGCTGCCTCAGCCCGATCTCGCGGTGATCGAGCGCTGCTCCGGCCATGGCGGCTCCTGGGGCGTGCTCAAGGAGAATTTCGACGTCGCGCTCAAGGTGGGGAAGCCGGTGGCGCGGCAAGCGGCGAAGAACGCCAAGGCCTTCATCGCCTCGGAATGCCCGCTGGCCGCGACGCACATCGTGCAAGGGATCGAGGCGCTCGACGGTAACGCAACGCCGCCGCCGGAAGCCGCGCATCCGATCGAGCTCTTCGCCCGCGCCTACGGACTCTTGCCGGAGTGACCCCCATGCCGCAGAAGCGAGAGATCACCCGCGCCGACATCCTGCCCGTCGAGCAATACGCGCGCGAGCGGCGCGAGCATCGCCGCCGCATCAGCGCGGTGAAGCGCAGCCGTCGCGTCGAGGTCGGTCCGTTCTGCACCTTCTATTTCGAGAGCTTCGACACGATGTGGCATCAGGTGCATGAGATGCTCTACATAGAGCGCGGCGGCGAGCAGCAGATCAAGGACGAGCTCGACGCCTACAACCCGCTCATCCCCAAGGGCGACGAGCTCATCGCGACGGTCATGTTCGAGATCGACGACCCCGCGCAACGCGAGCGCGCCCTGAGCCGGCTCGGCGATGTCGAGCATCACATGTTCCTCAAGATCGCCGGCGAACGCGCCGCCGGCATCCCCGATCCGACGCGCGAGAACACCTCGCCGGAGGGCAAGGCCTCCGCGGTGCAATTCCTGCGCTTTCCCCTGACGCAAGCGCAGAAGGCGCGGTTCCGTACGCCCGGTACAGAGGTGCTGGTCGGCATCGACCATCCGAATTACGGCCATCTCGCGATGATGCCGGAAGCGGTGCGCGCGGCGCTGGCGGAGGATTTGGGTTGAGGCCTGACGCCGCCGAGGCTAGCCCGCACGGTGCGGCTCCCGCGATTGCTGCGCAATCGCTGCCGCCGCCGCGGACGAACGCGCTTCGCGCGTTCGCCTTGACCTCAAGGGGGGAGGGGGTTTTTCTTTTTGTTGGCTGAAAGCTGAGAGCTGACAGCTGTCAGCTTTAACCGAGCCTTCGCAGCGCCTCGTAGACCGCTTTGTCGATTTCGATTCCTTCGCGCAGCAAGCGAGCGCGGTTGCGGAGGGCTTGTTCCGAGGGGATGCGGATTTCTTCGATGCCCGGCTGGCGTGGCGTTGCTTTGACGCGTTCGATCAGCTCGGTCATCTCGCGCTTGAAGGCGTCGAGCGGGCGCAGCAGGTCCGGCTTCAGCACGAGGAAGAGATAGCCATTGTCCCGATCGACATCCAATGCCGAGCCGGCGAGGACGCCGAGCGCCTGCACCATCAGCGCGAGGCCAAAGCCCTTATGCGCGCCGAAGGGCAGCAGCGCGCCGCGCTTCGCCGCCGTCGGATCGCGCGTCGGCTTGCCGGCGGGATCGATCGCGACCCCTTCGGGCAAGAGCTGTCCCAGCCGCTCGCGCAGCGCCAGCTCGGTCATCATGAAGGCGGATGTCCCCATGTCGAAGACGACGACGTCATGCGCCGCCGGCAGCGCGAAGGCGATGGGATTGGTGCCGAGGATGGGGCGCAGGCCGCCGAGAGGCGCCACCGCGCGCGAGCTGCTCGCCGTATGGATCGCGACGAGATCGGCGCGCGCGATGCGCTCGACGTAATAGGCGCTGCGCCCGCTCACCCAGCTGTTGGTGAGGCCGACCACGGCCATGCCGTTCTGCTGCGCCTTGGCAATCACCGCATCGG
>DATIYL010000161.1:0-20950 GCA_035517635.1 Allostellaceae bacterium
GAGCACGTAAAAGCCCAGTAAGCGTGTGTGAGCGCTTTTCCCGCGAAGCCGGAAGAAGATTCACCACGGGAACTAAACAATCTCCGTGTCCTCCGTGCCTCCCATGGTGAATCCCTATTTGATCGCTAGTGCCATTCCGACAGCTCGACCACCACGCCTTCGGGACCTTCGAGAAAGACCAGCTTCCGTGCGTGGAAGTCCAGGATGCCGCTGCGCGTCGCGAAGCCGTTCTCGCGCATGGTGCGCAGCTCGGCTTCCAGGTCGTCGGTTGCAAAGCAGATGTGGTTGAGGCCGATCTTGTGGAGGTCGCGGATCTGCGGATCGGATAGGGCTTCGGGATGGCGGTAGTGGAGCAGCTGGATTTCGGTGCGCGGGTTGGCGTTCTCCAGAACCAAGGTCACGTGATCGGCCTCGATCTCCGGCACGCCCATGTAGGACGCAAAGGGCTCGCCGGCGATGACCACCGACATCGCCTCTTTGAAGCCCAGCAGGCCGAAGAACCGGCGCGCTCTGTCGAGATCGCGCACCGCGATGGTCAGGTGATCGAAGCGCCGCACCATGGGGTCGCCCTCCTCCTCCAGTGATCCTCGTTTCTCGATCGCCGCACCGCCGATTGACATTGACAGGGGATCGGGACAGCGATTGAGTGTGATGTAACTCAACTGTCATCGATGCACTTTTGGCACAGCCTGTCCCTTGACCGCGGAGCTTGTCCACCTCCGCCGGGCATGCTTCGCGCCGCTTCCGCCAACCGGGAGGGACGCCATGATGCGCCCGCGACACACGGCCTTGGCCATTTTCCTCTTCGCGACGCTCGGGAGCTGCGCCGAGAACCCGACGCCGACGGCCTCGGCGTCGCTCTGCGATTACCGCTCCGCCGCCAGTGGCTGGGGCGACAATGCCGATTTCTCGCAGACCCCCATGCTGCCGAACAATCCCTATTGGGTGAAGCATGTGCCGGCCAATTCCCCGGAACTTGCGGTCTCCGCCGACAATCCCTGCGCCGGCCAGCCCGGTCATGTCCTGTACGCCGTCGATCGCTCGGCAGCACCATTGCCCGTCACCGTCGCCGACTGGTGAACTTGCGTTCGACCGCCGTTGCCGTGGCGTTCGTTCCTCGCCGAGCGCCGCTGGCGCGCGACCGATATCAGAGCGCATAATGCGCGGGTTGTCGCGCGCCGGGAGGTCGGGAACGTGGCCCAGGGACAGACGGGAAACGGATCGGGCAGCAGAAGCAGCACCCCTTTGTCCGAAAAGAAAGCGCCGGCTCAATCCGAAGCGGCGCCGAAGCCGGCGCCGGGGTTGGTGCCGCGTTTGCCGCCGGGGGCATACAGCGATGGCCATCCGCGGGATGAGGTCAACTACCTCGAATGCAAGCTGATCCTGAAGCCCGATCGCTTCACCGCCGCTCAGGCTTTTCTCGAATATGGCGCGCTGGTGCGCACTGTGGCGAAGAAATGCGGCCTCGTCTCGGACAGCGCGAGCGTGGCTTTGAAGCCGCAGATCCGGGAAGTGCTGTTCCTCGATACGCCCGATTTCCAGCTCTACAATAATGCATTCATCCTGCGCCGACGGATCCGTTACGATCTGGGCTTCCCTGCCGGCGAGCCGGAGATCGTGTTCAAGTTCCGGCATCCCGAGGCCCAGACGGCCGCAGCGCTCGACGTGCGGCCGAACATCGCTGGCAAATACCGAATCAAGTTCAAATCCGAGGCGCTGCCGCTCAAAGGCGCGGTCGGCGGCTACCGGCTGCTGTTCTCGCACAACGTTCAGTTGGGACTGAGCCAGCTGCCGGACGGCGAGCGGACGTCGCTGGCGAGTTTGGCGAAGATCTTTCCCTGTCTCGCGTCGCTGAAGAAGTCGAAAGACTACGTCGACCTGGTGAACCAGACTATCGTCGAAGAGGTGCTGCAGGATCTCGGCATGCTCGATTTCGGCAAGGGCGTCACGGCGAATGCGAACATCGCGCTCTGGCGCGAGCGCGGCATGCATCGCCCGCTCTGCGGCGAGTTCGCGTTCCAGGCGAAGTTCAAGCGCGGCGACGATCTGCACGACAAGGCCCAGGAGCGGGTGCGCGCGTTCTTCATCGCGCTGCAGCAGGCCGACCGCGACGGGCTGGATCTCAGCACCACCAAGACCGGCATGGTGTACCGTCTGCACGGCGATGCGCGCCAGGCGCTCGAATAGGGAGCAAATCGTGCCGGACTGGCGGCGATGAAGCTATTCGCGCGTTTTCAGGAAGACGGTCTGCTCGGCGTGCGCTTCGCCCTCAATGTCTTCATCGGCGCCAGCCTGTTGTGGGTGCTGCTGCGGTTCCTGGCCGACGCCAACCCGATCTGGGCGATCGCGTCGATGATCGCGGCGAGCGAGCCGGTGGTCAAGAATGCGGTGCGGATGTTCCGCGCCCGCATCATCAACGTCCTGGTCGGCTGCGCGGTCGGCCTGGCGGTTCTGGCCATCGGCGGCACGAACGAATGGAAAGTGCCGCTTGCCATATCGATCGCCGTGCTCGTCTCGTCGTATGTCGTGCGCATTCAGACCATGTGGCGGCAGGCGCCGATCAATGCCGCTCTCGTCATCGCCTCGGGCCTCGCCCAGCACTCGAAGCTGAGCGGCATCGAGGATGGCCTGCAGAAGGTCGGCGAGGTCATCATGGGCTGCGTGGTCGGCCTCCTCGTCACCTGGCTCTGTTCGCTGCTCTGGCCGATGCGCGAGACGCCGGCGAAGCCGGAAGCTCAATCGGCGAAGGCGTGAAGCCGCGCCTTGGTAGCAAGGGCTATCGCTTATGACTTCACCACAGAGGCACAGAGAACAAGAGAATGGCGCGCGAAGCGCCGATACTTCTTTCCTCACTGCCTCACCTCATCTCTGTGGTGAATCCTTTCCTCAGTGACGAGAAAAAACAACAGCGGCTCTAAGCGCTTGGCGCGCCCAGCTTTGTCGAGCTGCCGAGCAGGCGGATGATCTCTGCGGCAACCGCCGCGGCTGTCGCTTGCACATCGACCGTCAGGGGATCTTCGTCGGGTCCTGGCTCCTCGAGCGTTTCGATCTGGCTCTGCAACAGGCTTGGCGGCATGAAGTGCCCGTGGCGGCCTGCCAGATGCTGCGCGATGATGTCGCGGCCGCCGCGAATATAGACGAGCCGCGCTTCGGGCCGATCGCCGATGATGATCTGCCGATAGGATCGCTTGAGCGCCGAGCAGGTGATGATCCCCGGCTGCTTTGCGGCGCGCTGACGATCGATCCACGCCGCGACCGCTTCGAGCCAAGGCAGGCGATCGGCGTCGGTCAAGGGAATGCCGGCCTGCATCTTGGCGACATTCGCCTCGGGATGAAGCGCATCGCCCTCCTGGAAGGGCCAGCCGAGGCGCGCCGCCAGCTCCTCGGCCACCGTCGTCTTGCCCGCGCCCGATACGCCCATGATCACCAGGATCGGCGGATGGCCGCGATGGGCGCGCGCGCTGTCGAGGCGATGGACGCCGGTTTCATCGGCGACGAAGACTGGATCGGCGCGGCTGATGAAGAGGCCGCTTTCGACCACCCCGACGATGCGCCCGATGCGCTGCTCGAGCCGCGCGGGGTCGGCGATCGGACCGAACTTGCAGTCGAGAATGCGGTTGCCGCTGTCGGTGATGAACGGCCCTCCCGCCGGCGCGAGGCGCAATTTTGCGCTGGCGCCGGCCGCCTCGAGCGCCGCCCAGGTCGCCTCCAAGCCGAACGCGACGACCTCGACAGGCACCGGCGCGTGCGTTCCGAGCCGATCCACCAGCTTCACGCCGTCGACGATGATGGCAAGGCGCCTTGTGGCGGCGGCAACGATCTTCTCGTGCAGCAAGGCGCCGCCCAGCCCTTTGATGAGGTTGAGCGTGCCGCGTTCCACCTCGTCCGCGCCGTCGATCGTGAGATCGATGTGCCGATGCTCGGCGAAGGAAGTCAGCGGAATACCCGCTTCCCGCGCTTGAGCCGCCGTGCGGTCGGAGGTGGGAATGCCGAGAAAGCGCAGCCCCTGCTGATGGCGGCGCGCGAGGGCCGCGACGGCGAAAGCGGCCGTCGAGCCGGTGCCGAGACCGACCACCATGCCGTCCTCGACCAGCGCGACCGCCGCCTCGGCGGCCATGCGCTTCAAGGCGTCCCGGTCCGGTGCTGTCGGCGCGCTCATCGCTCGCCCGCGGCGGCGGCGCTGGCGCGGATCGCCGCGATGGCCGCCCGGTAGTCTTTGGCCCCGAAGATCGCCGAGCCGGCCACGATCGCCGTGGCGCCCGCCGCGGCTGCCTGCGCCGCTGTCGCCGTGTTCTCGCCGCCATCGACCTCGATCACCGGCGCGAGGCCGCGTTCCCGGCAGAGCGCCCGGAGGCGCCGGATCTTGGGCAGCATCTCCGGCAGAAAAGCCTGTCCGCCGAAACCGGGATTGACGGTCATCACCAGGATGATGTCGCAGAGATGCAGGACATATTCAACCAGCTCCGGCGGGCTTGCCGGGTCGAGCACGACCCCCGCTTTCTTGCCGAGCTCGCGAATCCCGGTCAGCACGCGATGCAGATGGATCGTCGAGCCGGGCTCGGCCTGCACCAGCAGATGATCGGCGCCGGCCTTGGCAAAGGCGGCGAGATAGCGTTCCGGCTCGACGATCATCAGATGCACGTTGAGCGGCTTTGCCGTCGAGCGGCGGATGGCCTCCACCACGACCGGACCGATGGTGATGTTGGGCACGAAGCGGCCATCCATCACGTCGACATGGATCCAATCGGCGCCGGCCGCATCGACGGCGCGGACCTCCTCGCCCAGCCGCGCGAAATCGGCCGACAACACCGAAGGCGCCACAAGCACCGGCGGCATGGTCAGTCCCTCCCCGTCACTTGGCGCCCTCGATAGCGGCGTCGGTGGCAAAGCGAAAGATGGTGGTCGAGCCAAAGCGCTCGCCCGGCCGCAGCACCGCGGAGGGAAAGCCCGGCTGGTTGGGCGCGTCGGGGAATCCCTGGGTCTCGAAGCACAGCGCGTCGCTCTGCCGATAGGTCCGGCCGGAGGGACCGGCGAGCGCCCCGTTGAGGCTGTTGCCGGTATAGAATTGCAGGCCCGGCCGGTCGGTCAGGACTTCGAGCACGCGCCCGGTCTCGGGATCGAAGGCGCGCGCCGCCAGCCTTACGCCGCGCGCTTCCGTCCGGCGCAGAACCCAATTGTGATCGTATCCCCGGGCGAAGCGAAGCTGCTCCTCGGCGAGCCGAATGCGCTCGCCGACGGCTCTGGGCTCACGGAAATCGAACGGCGTGCCGCGGATCGAGCGGATCTCCCCCGTCGGGATTTGCGTCGCATCGGTCGGCGTGAAGCCATCGGCCTCGATCGAGACGACATGGCCGAGGATGTCTCCCGAGCCTTCGCCGGCGAGATTGAAATAGCTGTGATTGGTCAGGTTGAGAATCGTCGGCTTATCGGTCGTGGCCTCATAGTCGATGCGCAATTCGTTGGTCCCGCCGAGGCTGTAGCTGACCTCCACCGCGAGGTTGCCGGGATAGCCTTCCTCGCCATCGCGGCTGAGATAGCTGAGCCGCAGGGTTTTGCCCGTGCCGCCGGCCGCGCGCCAAACGACCTTGTCGAAACCCTTCCGGCCGCCATGGAGCGCGTTCGGACCGTTGTTGGTTTCCAGTCGATATTCGGTGCCGTCGAGCGCAAAACGCCCGCGCGCGATGCGGTTGGCGAAGCGGCCCACGACGGCGCCGAAATGCGGGCTGCGGCGCTCATAATCCGCGAGGGAGTCGAGGCCGAGCACGACATTGGCGCGGTCGCCCTGGCGGTCCGGCACCTCGATGCGGGCGATGATGCAGCCGAGCGTCAGCACCTCGACCCGCATGCCGGCATCATTCGCCAGGATGTAACGCTCGACGCTCTGGCCGTCTTCGGTCACGCCGTAAGGCTGCCGTTGCATCGTCGCCGCCCTATCCCTCGCCGGCGGCGGCCTGGTCGACGAACCAGAGGAGTTCGCCCACCGGCTTGACGCGCGCCGCCGGCACCGTGCTGCCGCCGGCACGGATGGTGCGCAGGATGGCCGCCTTCTCCCGGCCGGCGACGAGAAAGCCGACAAAGCGGCTGCTCTCGATGACGGGATACGTCATGGTGATGCGCACCTCGGGGCGCCCATGGGAGACGGCGGCGACCCAGCGGCGGCGCTCCTCGAGCACCGGCTCTCCCGGCAGCAGCGAGGCCGTATGGCCGTCGCTGCCGAGGCCGAGCAGCGTAATGTCGAACAACGGCTTCGCCGGATCGAGCGTTGCCGCGCCATAGGCCTGCTGCAAGGTCAGCTCGTAGCGCCGGGCGGCGTCCTCGGGCGTGCCGTCGGCGGGGACGGGATGGATGTTCTCCGGCGGCACCGGCGCCTTGGCCAGCATCGCCTCGCGCGTCATGCGGTAATTGCTCTCGGGATGATCGTAGGGGACGAAGCGCTCATCGCCCCAATACCAATGGACGCGCTGCCAGGGAAAGCGGCTCTTGAAGCCGTCGGACGCCAGCAGCCCATAGAGCGTCTTGGGCGTCGACCCGCCCGAGAGCGAGACCCGGAACGGGCCGGCGGAGGCCAAAGCGGTTGCCGTCATCCATTGCGCGACATGGCGCGCCAGCGCCGGCGGATCCGGGAAGATCTCGACGCGGCCGATCGTCTCGCTCATGGCGCCGCCTAGCCCCCGTAGCCGAGAACGAAACGCTCCATCGCCTTGGCGAAGCCCTCGTCGTTGTAGGAGTCCGTCGTCTGGGTGGCCTGCGCCTTGACCTCGTCGGAGGCATTGCCCATGGCGATGCTCAAGCCCGAGCGCTTGAACATCAGTACGTCGTTGGGCTGGTCGCCGATGGTGGCGATCTCCGCCGCGGGCACTTCCAGATGTTCCGAAAGATATGCCACCACCGCGCCCTTGTTCGCATCCTTGTTGGTGATGTCGAGGTAATAAGGCTGCGAGCGGTTCGCCGATGCGCGATGCCCGAAAGCGGCCTGCGCGTCGGCCTCCGCGCGCTGGACACGGTCGTGATCGTCGCTGACGCCGACGATCTTCGCGACATGGTCGAGCCGGTCGTCGAAATTGGCGACAATCTTGGGCTCGAACTTGACCGTCCAAGCCTCGCGCTCGACATGGGGTGCGCCGGCCTTGGTGATGAGCCAGTCATTGCCGCAATAGACCCAAGCGTCGAGACCATGCTGGCGAATGAGATCGATCGCCTGGCGCGCGATATCGGCGGGCAGCGTGTTCTGCTTCAGGATCGAGAGGTCGCGCTTCACGAACAGCCCGCCATTGAAGCCGGCGATCGGGGTCAGGAGCGCGAGGGCGTCGAACAGCATCGCCATGCCCAGCGGCGGCCGGCCGCTGGTGATGGCGAAGCGGATGCCCGCCTCGTGCAGCGCCCGGACGGCGGCCTGCGCCCGCTTCGTCAGCACCTTTTCCTCGGTGACGAGCGTGCCATCGACATCGGCCACCACCAGGGAGATCTTCTGCTTCTCTTCTGCCATCAGGGCCTCGCTCTCTCTCGTCACGCGAGCGGCCGCCAGGCGCGGCCATCGCGCGCCAGCAGCTCGTCGGCAGCGGCGGGCCCGTTCCCGCCCGCGACATAGTTCGGAAAGTCCTTGGGCGCGTTTTCCGCCCAAGCGTCGAGGATGGGCTGCACCGCCTGCCACCCGCCCTCGACATTGTCGGCGCGCTGGAACAAGGTCGCATCGCCGATCATGCAGTCATAGAGCAGCGTCTCGTACCCCGTGTTGGGCGCCGTCTTGAAAAAGCTCTCATAGGCGAAGTCCATGCTCACCGTGTTGAGCTTCACCGCCGGCCCCGGATGTTTGGCGGCGAATTCGAGCGCGATGCCTTCATCCGGCTGGATGCGCAAGATCATCCAGTTGGGGCTCATCCGCTCGAGGTGCGTGTCGCGGAAGAGAACGATGGGCGCCTGGTGGAAGCGGATGGCGATCTCGGTCCAGCGGCGCTTCAGGTATTTGCCGGTGCGCAGATAGAAGGGAACGCCGGCCCAGCGCCAATTGTCGATCCTCAGCTTGCAGGCAATGTAGGTTTCGATATTCGAGGTCGGAGAGACATCCGGCTCCTGGCGATAGGCGCGCACCGGCTTGCCCAAAACCGTGCCGGCGCCGTATTGGCCGCGCACCGCATCGCGCAGCGCCTGCGTAGGGGTGAGCGGATGGATCGCCTGGACGACCTCGGCCTTTTTCGATCGCACCGCATCGGCATCGAAGGAGGTCGGCGGCTCCATCGCCGTCATCGCCAAGAGCTGGAAGACGTGATTGGGCACCATGTCGCGCAGCGCGCCGGTCCGCTCATAGAATTTGCCGCGGCGCTCGACGCCGACGGTCTCCGCCGCGGTGATCTGGACGTGGTCGATATGCTCGCGGTTCCACAGCGGCTCGAAGAGGCCGTTGGCGAAGCGCAGCACCATGATGTTCTGCACCGTCTCCTTGCCGAGGAAATGATCGATCCGATAGATCTGATGCTCCTGCAGCGTCTTCAGGATCTCGGCATTGAGCGCTTTGGCCGAGGCCAGATCGTGCCCGAACGGCTTCTCGATCACCACCCGGCGCCAGCCGCCGCTCTCTTCCCGCACCAGGCCCGCGGTGCCAAGGGCGGCGACGACAGTGGCAAAGAACCGATCGGCGATGGCGAGATAGAAGAGGTGGTTGCCGTTTGTACCCGCCGTCCGATCCAGCGCCGCCAGATGCTCGCCGAGCCGGCGATAGGTGCCGGCATCGGTGAGATCGCCGCGCAGATAGGTCATGCGGTCGGTCAGCCAGCGCCAGGCGGTCTGGTCGATGTGATCGGCCTCGAATTCGCCGCCGCCTTGCGTGACGAACTCGTTCATCATGTCGGTCAAGCCCTGCCGCCAGGTTTCCGCGGTCTTGTCGGCGAGATCGACGCCGACGAGCTGAAACCCTTGCGGCAGCCGTTTGGCATTGACCAGGTTGTAGAGCGCCGGCACGACCAGACGCTTGGTGAGGTCGCCGGCGGCGCCGAAGACCACCATCGCGCAGGGCGGCGCCGTGACGGCGTCCTGGGTTTCCGCGGCGCTCCCGCGCTTGAGCTGATCTTGTCGCCCCGCCATGGCTGCTTTACTCCCCTCTCCTCACCGCTTGCCGCTCTCGCCCGCTTTGACCCGTCCCAGAACTTCTTTCGCGGCCGTGACCACCCGTTCGGGCTCGAAGCCGAATTTACGCTGCAGCTCCTTGAGCGGCGCCGAGGCGCCGAAGGTCTTCATGCCGATGATCTGGCCGGCGGCGCCGACATAGCGGTCCCAACCCAGCACCGATCCTTGCTCGATGGCGACGCGCGCCGCGACGGCGGGCGGCAGCACGCTGTCGCGATAGGCTTGCGGCTGGTGCTCGAAGATGTCCCAGGACGGCATCGAGACCACGCGCGAGCGGATGCCTTCCGCGGCCAAGGTCTCATGGGCCTGGACCGCCAGGACGACTTCGCTGCCTGAGGCGATGAGGATGACCTCGGGCGCCCCGCGGGGCGGATCCGCCATGACATAGGCACCCTTCGCGACACCGGCGGCCGAAGCGTATCGGCTGCGATCGAAGGTCGGCAGCGGCTGGCGCGACAGCGCGATCGCCGCCGGCTGGTGGCGCAGCTGCACGATATAGCGATAGGCTTCGACGACCTCATTGGCATCGGCGGGCCGCAGCACGACGAGGCCCGGAATCGCGCGCAGCGAGACGAGCTGCTCCACCGGCTGATGCGTCGGACCATCCTCGCCATCCCCCATCGCGTCATGGCTGAAGACCCAGATGCAGGGAATCTCCATGATCGCGGAGAGGCGGATCGCCGGCCGCGCATAGTCGCTGAAGATGAAGAAGGTGGCGCCGAAAGCGCGCAGCTTGGAGAGGGTGAGGCCGTTCACGATCGCGGCCATGGCGTGCTCGCGAATGCCGAAATGGAAATTCCGGCCGCTCGGTGTTCCCGCTTCGAAATCGCCAGCACCGGCGAATTTGAGCGTCGTCTTGGTTGAAGGACCGAGATCCGCCGCCCCGCCGAGCAACCACGGGATGTTCTGCGCCAGCACGTTTAGGACCTGCCCCGACGCATCGCGCCCGGCAATGCCCTTGGGATCGGCGGCAAAGCTCGGCAGGTTCCGGTCCCAGCCCGCAGGCAGCTCGCGGCGCTGCATCTGCTCGATCTCAGCGGCAAGAGCGGGGAACTGCGCCCTATAGGCGGCGAACAGCGTCTCCCAACGATCGCGCGCCTCGGCGCCGCGCCGGCCGATGCCAGCGGCAAAATGCTCGCGCACGCCGTCGGGCACGAGGAATTTCGCGTCCTCCGGCCAGCCATAGGCGCGTTTGGCGAGGCGGACTTCCTCTTCGCCCAGGGGCTCGCCATGGGCGGCGGCCGTGTCGATCTTGTGCGGTGCGCCATAGCCGATATGGCTGTCGAGGATGATCAGGGTCGGCCGGCCCTCGGTCTTCCGGAAGACGGCAAGCGCTTCCTCGATGAAGTGCAGGTCATTGGCATCGCCGACGCGCAGCACGTCCCAGTGGTAGCCGAGGAAGCGCGCCGCGACATCCTCGGTGAAGGCGATGCGCGTATTGCCTTCGATGGTGATGTGGTTGTTGTCGTAGATCCAGCAGAGGTCGTCGAGGCCGAGATGCCCGGCGAGCGAGGCCGCCTCCGAGCCGACGCCTTCCATCAGGCAGCCATCGCCGCAGATCGCGTAGATGTTGTAATCGAAGAGCTCGAAGCCGGGCTTGTTGTAGCGGCTGGCGAGCCACTTGCGGGCAATCGCCATGCCGACGCTGGTCGCGATCCCCTGCCCCAGCGGACCGGTGGTCGTCTCGACCCCCGAGACCCAATGATATTCGGGGTGTCCCGGCGCCTTGCTGTCGAGCTGGCGGAAGTGGCGGATATCGTCGAGCGTGACCGACGGCGTGCCGAGGCGCTCATACTCGGCATCGACCGCGACGGTTCCGGTCAGATGCAGCACCGACCAGAGCAGCATCGAGGCATGGCCGTTCGAGAGCACGAAACGGTCGCGGTCGGGCCAGATCGGGTCCTTCGGGTCGAAGCGCATGACCCGGTTCCAGAGGGTATAGACGAGCGGCGCCAGCGCCATGGGCGTGCCGGGATGACCCGACTTCGCCTGCTGCACGGCGTCGATGGAAAGCGTGCGGATCGTGTTGATCGCGAGCTGGTCGAGCTCTTGCTCTGTCATGACTGTGACTTCTCGATATGGCCGCCGAACTCGTAGCGCATGGCCGAGAGCAGCTTGTTGGCGAAATCCGCCTCGCCGCGCGAGGCGAAGCGCTCGTAGAGCGCCGCGGACAGGACATGGGCGGGAACGCCCTCGTCGATGGCCGCCTTGATGGTCCACCGCCCTTCGCCGGAATCGGAGACGCGGCCTTGAAACTCCTTGAGCACCGGATCGCGTGCCAGCGCCGCGGCCGAGAGATCGAGCAGCCATGAGGCGATGACGCTGCCGCGGCGCCAGACTTCGGTCACGTCGCCCAGATCGAAATCGTAGCGATAATGCTCGGGGTCGCGTAGCGGCGTCGTTTCCGCATCGACCGCACCGGCAGTCTTGCCAATATTGGCCGCCTTGAGCACGGCCAGGCCCTCGGCATAAGCGGCCATCACGCCGTATTCGATGCCGTTATGCACCATCTTGACGAAATGGCCGCCGCCGTTCGGCCCGCAATGGAGATAGCCCTGCTCGGCCGTGCCGCCGGCCTTCTCGCGCCCCGGCGTGCGCGGAATGTCGCCGCGGCCCGGCGCGAGCGTGGCGAAGATCGGGTCGAGATGCTTCACGGCGTCCGTCTCACCGCCGATCATCATGCAATAGCCGCGCTCCAGCCCCCAGACGCCGCCGCTGGTGCCGACATCGACATAGTGGATGCCTTTGGGCGCCAGCTCCTTGGCGCGGCGGATATCGTCGATGTAATAGGAATTGCCGCCATCGATCAGGATATCGCCGCGCTCGAGATGCGGCAGGAGCTCGGCGATGGTCTCGTCCACCACGCCGGCCGGCACCATCAGCCAGACCGCGCGCGGCTTGGAGAGGCCCTTGGCGAATTCCGCCAGCGAAGCGGTGCCGGTGGCCTTCTCCTTCGCGAGATCCGCCACCGCCTTCGCCGACCTGTCGAATACCACGCATTGATGGCCGCCGCGCAACAGCCGGCGCACCATGTTCGCTCCCATCCGGCCAAGGCCGATCATTCCCAATTGCAAGACCCGATCCTCCTCTGAAGACCGACGCTGCGGCGGGGCTGGTTCATGCCGTCCCCTGGGCAGCCTCGACGATGTTCATGAATTCGCGGTAGCGCCGCGCGTCATATCCTCGCGGCATCAGCGGGCTCCCTTGAGCTTGCGATAACGCCGGATCAGCGCGTTGGTCGAGCTGTCATGCTCAAGCCTGGGCTCGGCCGGGCCTTCGAGCTGCGGAATGATGCGCTGTGCCAGCGCCTTGCCCAGCTCGACCCCCCATTGATCGAAGGAATCGATCTGCCAGATGATGCCCTGGGTGAAGACGCTGTGCTCGTAGAGCGCGACCAGCTTGCCCAGCGCCGCCGGCGTCAGGCGCTCCAACAACAGCGTGTTCGACGGCCGATTGCCGGCGAAGAGCCGGTGCGGCACCAGCCAATCGGGCGTCCCTTCCGCTTTGACCTGCTCCGTGGTCTTGCCGAAGGCGAGCGCCTCGGTCTGGGCGAAGACATTGGCGAGCAGCATGTCGTGATGCCGGCCGAGCGGGTTCAGCGTCTCGGTAAAGGCGATGAAATCACAGGGGATCAGCCGCGTTCCCTGATGGATGAGCTGATAGAAGGAGTGCTGGCCGTTGGTGCCCGGCTCGCCCCAATAGATCGGCCCGGTGTCGTAGTCGACGGGGACGCCGTCGCGAGTTACATGCTTGCCGTTGCTCTCCATGGTGAGCTGCTGGAGATAGGCGGGAAAGCGCTTCAGATACTGCTCATAAGGCAGCACCGCGACCGTCTGCGCGCCGAAGAAGTCGTTGTACCAGACGGCCATGAGGCCCATCAGCACAGGCAGGTTGCGCTCGAAAGGCGCCGAGCGGAAATGCTCGTCCATCTCATGGAAGCCGGCGAGCATGGCGCGGAAATTGTCTGCGCCGACGGCAAGCATGGTGGAGAGGCCGATGGCCGAATCCATCGAGTAGCGCCCGCCGACCCAGTCCCAGAAGCCGAACATATTGGCGGTGTCGATGCCGAACTTCGCCACTTCTTCGGCATTGGTCGAGACGGCGACGAAATGCTTGGCGATGGCAGCCTGGTTGCCCTTCAGCCCGGCGAGGAGCCAGTCGCGCGCCGTATGCGCGTTGGTCATCGTCTCCAAGGTGGTGAAGGTCTTGGAGGAGACGATGAACAGCGTCTCGGCAGGATCGAGATCCACTACCGCTTCGGCGAAATCGGTGCCGTCGACATTGGAGACGAAGCGGAAGGTCATGCTCCGCTCGCTGTAATGCCTCAGCGCCTCATAGGCCATGACCGGCCCGAGATCGGAGCCGCCGATGCCGATATTGATCACATTGCGGATGCGCTTGCCGGTATGGCCCGTCCAGGCGCCGCTGCGCAGCCGCTGCGCGAAATCGGCCATCTTGTCCAGCACGGCATGAACGTCCGGCACCACGTTGCGGCCTTGATGCATGATGGTTGCGCCGCGCGGCGCACGCAGCGCCACATGCAGGACGGCGCGGCGCTCCGAGACGTTGATCGCCTCGCCGCCGAACATGGCGTCGATGCTCTCCCGCAGCTTCGATTCCTGCGCCAGCTGCAGCAGCAGTTTCAGCGTCTCGGCGGTGATCCGGTTCTTGGAATAGTCGAGATAGACGCCGGCGGCGTCGAGCGACAGCGTCTCGCCGCGCTTGCCATCCTCGGCAAAGAGCTGCCGCAGGTGGACGCCCTTCATCTTCTGGAAGTGACGCTCCAGCAAAGCCCAGGCGGGCCGCTCCCGCAAGGTCGGTATGCTCATCGAGTGTCCCCTCGTGCACCGTATGGCACGGCTTGCGCCGCGATCCCGGCCCTCAGCTCGCCTTGCGGATCGCGGCACTCTTGGAATTGATGCAGGTGATCAGATCGTTCCACGACTTGACAAAGGACGCGGCTCCCTCTTCCTGGAGCCGGGCGGCCAAGGCGTCGATGTCGATCCCCGCCTTGGCGAAATCGGCGAGAACGCGCTCGCCATCGCCGCCGTCCGGTGCGAGGACATCACCGAGCTCGCCGTGATCGGCGAACGCCTTGAGCGTGCCCTCGGGCATGGTGTTGACCGTGAAGGGCGCGGCGAGCGCCTTGACATAGAGCGTGTCGGCGGCCTTCGGGTCCTTGGTGCCGGTGCTGGCCCAGAGCAGGCGTTGCGCACGGGCGCCGGCATTGGCGACGCGCTGGAAACGCGTCGAGGCAAGCAGCTCGCGATAGGCCTTATAGGCACGCTGGGCGATGGCGATGCCGAGCCGATTGGTCAGCTCGGCCGGGACCTTGCCGGCGACCGCGACGTCCCAGCGGCTGACGAAGAGCGAGGCGACCGATCCGACGGCGGGGTTCAGCCCCGCGGCGATGCGGCGCTCGACGCCGCGCAGATAGGCGTCCGCCGCGGCGAGGTACTGCTCGCGCGAGAAGAGCAGCGTGACATTGACCGGAACGCCGGCGAAGATCGCCGCTTCGATCGCCGGCAATCCTTCGGGCGTGCCGGGGATTTTGATGAAGAGGTTGGGCTTGCCGGCGCCGCGATGGAGATCGCGCGCCGCCGCGAGCGTGCTGTTCGTGTCATGCGCGAGCAGCGGCGACACCTCCAGCGACACCCAGCCATCGACCCCGTCGGTCCGGGCGAAGATCGGCTGGAACAGGGCCGCGGCCCGGGTCAGATCCGCCAGCGCCAGCTCGAAGAACAGCTCTTCCGGCGATTTCGCCGCGTGCGACTTTCGCGCGATGTCCTCGTCATAGGTCGTGCTGTTCCGGATCGCGTGGTCGAAGATCGTGGGGTTCGAGGTGAGCCCCGTCACCGAGAGCTCGTTGATGTAGCGCTCCAGCGTGCCGCTGTTCAGCAGGTCGCGCGTGATATTGTCGAGCCACAAACTTTGGCCGAGATCGTGGAGCGTCCGGGTCGAGTTCATAGCATCACCTTTCGTTGGACGCAGGGAATTCGTTACACGGCGCGCAGCCGCGACAGGTCGCAATCGAGCAGGTCGCCAATATGCTCGATGGTCATATCCGCCGGAGGGAAAGCGCCGAGCGCTTTCGCATCCTGCGCGTAGCTTCCTTGACGCGCGAATATCGTGGTCACGCGTTCGCGCCAGAATTGCTTGACCGCGGCCAGGATCCGCATCTTGTCGTCCACAAGGACGTAATGTTCAGCCGGATAACGCCGCTCGACATCATCCAGCGCCGCCTCTTTATGGATATAGATCAGCACATGCCCGGCGACCACCCCGCCGATACCGGCCTGCTCGACCTTGCGCGGCTGGAAAACCACATCCCCGTCCGACAGGATGACCGTCGGGCCAAAGCCGCAGAGGCGCTTCAGCACCTCGAGCGCCCGCGGATAGAGGCGCTCGGCGAAGGGATAATCGATCAGGAAGGACGACATCGACAGCAGCTCCACTTCGCGGGGATGCTCGACGCGAAAGCGCTGCAAAGCGCCGATATAGTCGCGATAGCCGAGCGTCGCGAAGAGGTCCTCCAGAATGACCCAGTAGCGGTCGCGAGCGGCAACGCCGAAGCTGCGCTCGAGATGATCCCTGAGATCCTGCTGGATCCGGTCATTGTCGAGCAGGGTGTTGTCCACGTCGACGAGGAAGACGATTGGCTGCGGTCGCATCGTGTGGGTATTCCAGCGCGGATATGCCCAAACCGGCGGGACCGCCAATTGGTTCCAAGGCGCGGCGCAATTGTCGGTCGTGCCGTCGCGCCGCGTGCGGCGTGGCCGGCCCAGTTGCGCGTCGGTTGCGGGGGGCGCCGTCCGCCTCGATGAGAGACGTGATCGCGGCCGCCGGCATGGCATACTCGCCCTCGCCCGAGAGGGCGCGCGGCCCGCCGCGAACCAGAGGGGAGCACCTCATGGCGTTCAAGGTCCAGGTCGGCCCGGAGCAGATCTCCATCCATCAGGGCCAAACCGTTCTGGTCACCGAGCCCGACGGACAGATCAACTGGCCCAGCGACAAGGGTCTCTATTTCCTCGACACGCGCATCGTCAGCAGTTGGCACATCTACGCGAATGGCGAGCCCTGGCAGCTGCTGAATGGCGGCGCGACCAGCTACTACACCTGTCGTGTCTTCCTCACCAACCGCGCGCTCCTCAGCGAAGACGGCGCGATCCCGGAGCGTTCGCTGGGCCTCACGATCAGCCGATCGATCGCCGGCGGCCTCCACGAAGATCTCGACCTCACCAATCACGGCATGAAGCGTGTGCGCTTCCAGCTCGAGATGGCTCTCCGCGCCGATTTTGCCGATGTCTTCGAGGTGAAGTCGGGTCGCATCGTGCGCCGCGGGCGCATCAGCACGGAGTGGTCCGAGGCGCGCCAGGAGCTGCGCACCACATATCGCAACCGCGATTTCAGCCGCGTTATGACGATTAGCACGGAGCAGGCGCCGGCCAAGGCAGTCTACGCCAACGGCCGGCTCAGCTTTGAGGTCGCGCTGGAGCCGGGCGCGGCATGGCATTGCTGCCTTCTCTATGCGTTGGCGGACGGCGAGCGGCAGTTTTCTGCGCCGCCCCACTCCCTGGACGACAACACCAAATCGGAACACGCCTCGAGCCTGGCGGATTGGCTGCAGAACGTGGTCAAGATAGAGACCAGCAACGAGGAATTTTACCGCCTGTTTCGCCAGGCGCTCGAAGACATGGCCGCCCTCCGCCTGCCGATCGCCGGGACGGATCACATGGTCTTTCTCCCGGCCGCCGGCCTGCCATGGTTCGTCGCCCCGTTCGGGCGTGACAGCCTGATCGTGTCGCTGCAGAACACGCTCATCTACCCTGAGTTCGCGCGCGGCGCGTTGGAGATTCTCGGCTCGCTTCAGGCAAAAACGGTCGACAACTATCGCGACGCCGAGCCCGGCAAGATCCTGCACGAGATGCGGTACGGCGAGCTTGCGCATTTCAAGCTGATCCCGCATACGCCCTATTACGGCACCGCCGATGCGACGCCGCTCTACCTCATCACCTTGCACGCCGCCTGGCGCGCGACCGGCGACCCGGCGCTTCTCGAACGGCATCTCGAGACCGCCGAGGGATGCCTCTCCTGGATCGACGACTATGGCGACCGCGACGGTGACGGCTTCCAGGAGTACCAGACGCGCTCGCGGGTCGGTTATGAGAACATGGGCTGGAAGGATTCAGGCGACGCCGTCGTCTATCCCGACGGCTCACTGGTCAAAGGACCGAAGGCGCTCTGCGAGCTGCAAGGCTACGTCCACCGCGCCTGGCTCGGCATGGCCGAAATCTTCGATGCGCTCGGCAAGCCGGATCGCGCGCAAGCGCTGCGCGCGAAGGCGCGCGCGCTGTTCGACCGCTTCAACGAGGCCTTTTGGGACGAAGAGCTCGGCTTCTACGCCTATGCCCTCGACGGCGAGAAAAAGAAGGTGCTGAGCGTCGCCTCCAACGCCGGACATTGCCTCTGGTCCTGCATCGTCCCGCGCGAGCGCGCCGGCAAAATGGTGGCGCGCCTGATGGCGCCGGATATGTGGACGGGGTGGGGCATTCGCACGCTCTCCTCGGCTCACCCGGCGTTCAATCCCTACAACTATCAGACCGGCTCCGTCTGGCCGCATGACAATGCGCTCATCGCCATGGGCTTCAAGCTTTACGGTTTCGGCGCGGAGGCGGCGCGCATCGCGCACGATATCAGCGTTGCGGCGGGCCATTTCTGGTTCAACCAGCTGCCGGAGCTCTACACCGCGCTCGAAGGCGACCACGCCTTCCCGATCCAGTATATCGGCGCCAACGTGCCGCAAGCCTGGGCGGCCGGTTCGGCTTTCATGCTGACTCAGGCGATATTGGGCTTCCTGCCGGATGCGCCGCGCGACAAGCTCTATATCGATCCCGCGCTGCCGGCCTGGCTGCCCGACATAACCGTGCGCGACCTCCGCCTCGGCAAGCACAAGCTCGACATCCGCTTTTGGCGCGAGGGCGAAGCGAGCGCCTTCGAGGTGCTCAAAGGCGACCCTCAGCTCGTCGAACGCTGCGACCTCACAAAGCGGATTTTTCCAGGCGAGGGTCTCCGCTAGGGCTGCGCGCCGCGAGCGCGCGAGCGCTCGTCGGCGGCGGCGTCAGCGCTTGCGCAGCAAGCGCGGGAGCCGCACGGTTCCGACTAGACTAGGAGCGTCTGCGTCGGCGCCGAGAACGAGGCGGCTGCGCCGCGTCTGGGAGCTTCGTCTCCGGCATGAGCGCCCAAAGAAGCACGACCGCGGCCAGCGCCACCGCGGCGACACCCAGGAAGCCCGCGGTATGACCAAATCTCTGGACGGCAAACCCCGATAGCGACGTGCTGAGCGATGCGCCGATCCCGGAGAGCGTGCCGATGAGACCCTGGAGCAGATTGAACCGCCCGGTCCCGTTCGTGATGTCCGCCGCGACCAGCGCGGTCATCACCCCCAAGGTCGCGCCGGTTATGCCGTCGAGCGCCTGCACGGCAACGAGAAGCGCCGGGTCCGTCACCGTTCCGAAAAACAGCGCCCGGATCGGCACCATGCCAAGTCCGAGCAGAAGCAGCGGCCGGCGTCCCCAGCTATTGGCGGTTCGCCCCGCCCAAGGCGCCAACAGGGCGACGATGATCTGAGGCGCGATGATCAAGGCCGAGAGCACAAGCGAGGATTGCCGGCCTTCCGCGTGCGCCAGCGTCTCCCCGGCCAGTGGCAGAATGGACGCATTGGCGAGCTGGAACAGAAAGAGGCACCCGGCGAAGACCAGCACGCGCCGATCCCGGAAGAGGGATTTGCGTCGGACCCTCGAGGGACGCGTCGTATCGCAATCGGGAGCGCCGCAGGATCGCCCGAAATGGATATCGGGGCGGTGTATCATCGCAAGCGAAAGCAGCACCGGAACAGCGAAGAGCGCCGCCGCCAAAAAGATATCTCGGGTCGGCAGGAAGTAGCCGATAACGCCCATGAGGCCGGCCGCGCAGAGGCTGCCGATCGAAGAAAATCGCTGATTGCGGCCGAACCGTTCGGCGGCCGCCTTGTGTCCGACCAGCCCCAGGGTGATGGCGGCGACGCCGAGACCGAGAACGCCGCCGGTCGATCCTTGGATGATGCTCGCGGCCAGGACATCCGGGAAGTAGGGCCAGAGCGCAAGGATCAAAGCCCCCAAGGCGACGGCAACGCTCCCCGCTCCCACCAGCATCCGCTTCGATTGGACGACGTCGAGGAGTTCGCCGGTGGGCACTTGGGCCAAAAGACCGGCAAGGCCGCCGGCGCTGAGGACAAAGCCGATGCTCTCGGGCGTCCAGCCCTGATCGGCCAGATGAATCGCAACGAACGGCCCGAAGCCCGCTTGCATGGCCGCCAGAAAGAAATTCAGCCGATCCAGCGCGCGCAGGCTGTCGAAGCGCGGGGAGGCGTCGTGGGCGGTCAGAACTGTCGCCATGGCGCAAATGCCCCAGCCTGTTGGTCAGACGATGTCGCCGGAACCCTTCACGATGCCCTTGAAACGCAATGAAACGAAACGAGCTCTCAGTCTTCAGCCCGCGCCGTCAAGCGGGACGAGCTCGAGATAGGAGCCGTCGGGCGCGAGCTCGGCCGAGCCCCAGGCGCCGGCGACCGGCGCGATGCTGCCGAAATCGAAGGTCAACACCCCGAGGATCATATTGACCTCGTGCCCATCCGCGGACAGCGGCAGATAGAGGCGGTTGGCGGCGAATTCGACATTCTTTGCGGTGATGTAGCGGCTGCGCAGGAACATCGGCTGCCGCGCCTCCCGGACCTTGTCGAAGACCTGGCAGATGAAGGGCCCGCGATTGTCCGAGAACATGTCGTCGGGGAACTGCCCGGTGTAGTCGCGGCCGAAGACTTGGACGAGCTCGGTCCCGACGAGGCGATAGCGATAGCGGCCGTCGACGCGATCGATGAGCTGTACATGCGGCAGGAGCGCCGGCACCTCCGCGGGATCGAAGTCGCGCCGCGCCGGCATGACACGCGCGCCGCGCATCTTGTGCCAATACGCGAGCGCCTGTCGAAGAATCGGAACGGTGCGAAAATCAGTCACTCATCACCACGAAAACCGGGTCGCGGATAATGCACCCGTATGGTAAAAGAAGGGTAAAGACACCGTACAGCGCTATTCATTGTTGTCGCTCGCGGCAACGTAGCCGTCGCGCGTCTGCGGCAGCTTGCGGCCGAGGAGCCGCGCGGCCACCACCGTACGCAGGATCTGTGCCGTGCCGCCGCCGATGGTGAACATGCGCGCATCGCGCACCATGCGCTCCAGCGGAAGATTGCGCGAATACCCCGCGGCGCCGAAGAGCTGCAGCGCGTCGTTGGTCACCTTGATCGCCATCTCCGACGCGAAGATCTTCGCCTGCGCGGCCTCGCAAACATCGGGGAACGCCTGACCGCTTCCCCGTGCCGCCGCCTTGTAGATCAGCGCCCGAGCGGCTGCGAGCTGGGTCGCCATGTCGGCCAGCATCCACTGCAGCCCCTGGAATTCCGCGATCGGACGGCCGAACTGCTCGCGCTCCTGCACATAGGCGAGCGCCAGCGCATAGGCGCCTTCGGCGAGGCCGAGCGCCACCGTCGCCGCGCCGATGCGCTGACCGTTATAGGCGTTCATCAGATCGGCGAACCCCTTCCGGAGGCCGCGCGGCGGCAGGATCAGCGCATCCGCCGGCACCGCCATGTCCTCGAAGAGGATCTCGGCCTCGGGGATGCCGCGCAGCCCCATGGCAGGCTCGCGCTTGCCGATGCGCAGCCCCGGGGTCTCGTCGCGCAGAGCGATGAAGCCGCCGATCCCCTCCTCCCGCCCGGCCTCGTCGAAGACGCGGGCGA
>DATIYL010000162.1:0-22932 GCA_035517635.1 Allostellaceae bacterium
CGTCGTGCGGCGCGACGTGGCGCCGGGCGCAGAGGGCGAGCTCATCGTCCGCGGGCCCAATCTGATGCTCCGCTATCACGGCAAGCCCGAGGAGACGGCGCGCGCCCTGGTCGATGGCTGGTACCTCACGGGCGATCTCGCGCGCGCCGACGCCAACGGCTTCCTCACCATCACCGGCCGCCTCAAGGACATCATCATCCGCGGCGGCCAGAACATTGCGCCGGCGGAGATCGAAGAGGTCGTGGCGCAGTTTCCGGGCGTGCTCGACAATGCCGTCGTTGCCGGCAAGCACGCGGCGTTGGGCGAAGTGCCGGTGCTCTTCGTCGTGCCGAAGCCGGGCGCGCGGCTCGACGAGGCGGCGCTCCGCGCCTTCTGCCGCCAGCACCTCTCGGCTTACAAGGTGCCGGACAGCATCCGCGTCATCGACCGCATTCCGCGCACCGGGTCCGGCAAGATCCAGCGCTTCGAGCTGCAGAAGCTGTTGGCGTGAGATGAAGCCGGCGCCCTTTGCCTATGCTGCACCCCGAAGCGTCGATGAGGCGGCCGCGCTGCTGGCCGAGCATGGCGGCGAAGCGCGGCTGCTCGCGGGTGGACAGAGCCTCGTGCCGATGCTCAATTTCCGCCTGCTCGAGCCGGCGCTGCTCATCGATATCAACCGCATTGCCGGGCTCGACGGCATCGCCGAGGTGGCGGGCGGGCTGCGCCTCGGCGCGCTCGTCCGGCATCGCGCGCTCGAGACCTCGCCGCTGATTGCGCACCGCTTCCCCATCGTCGCCGCGGCCATGGCCGAGGTCGCGCATCTCGCCATCCGCAATCGCGGCACGATCGGCGGCAGCCTCGCCCATGCCGATCCGGCGGCGGAGCTGCCGCTGCTGGCGCTGCTGCTCGAGGCGAAGATCACCGCAGTCTCGGCCAAAGGGCGCCGCGTCATCGCTGCCGCCGATTTCTTCACCGCGGCGCTGACGACCGCGCTCGCGCCGGACGAGATCCTGACCGAGATCGAGCTGCCCGATCTGCCGGCAGGGAGCGGCTGGGGCTTTGCGGAGCTGGCGCGGCGCGCCGGCGACTTCGCGCTGGCGGCCGTCGGTGCCGTCATCGCCGAAGCAGGCGGCGTCTGCCGCATCGCGCGCATCGCCATGGCCGGCGTGGGCTCGACGCCGCTGCGCGCACCTGCGGCCGAAGCGCTGCTGCAGGGCGGCGCGCTCGACCCGGGCGCCATCGCGGCCGCTGCGCGCGCCGCCGCCGCCGCGGCTCAGCCCGCCGAGGATTTGCACGCGTCCGCCGCCTATCGCCGCCATCTCGTCGAGGTGCTGACCCGGCGGGCGCTGAGCGCGGCCGTGGCGCGGGCGCGCAAGGCGGCGCCGTGAGCGGCAAGCGTCGCGTCGCCGTCACCGTCAACGGCACGCGCCATGAGCGCGAGATCGAGCCGCGCCTGCTGCTCGGCGATTTCCTGCGCAGCGAGCTCGATCTCACCGGCACGCATTTCGGTTGCGAGCACGGTATTTGCGGCGCCTGCACCGTCATCTTGAACGGCGACAGCGTCCGCGCCTGCCTCGTCTTCGCCGTGCAAGCCGATGGCGGCGAGGTGCTGACGGTCGAGGGGCTCGGCAGCGTCGAGGCGCTCCACCCGCTGCAGCAGGCCTTTCACGAGCATCACGGGCTGCAATGCGGCTATTGCACGCCCGGCATGCTGATGACCGCGCTCGACCTCATCCGCAAGCATGGGCGGCTGACCGAAGCGGCGGTGCGCGCCGGCATCTCGGGCAATCTCTGCCGCTGCACCGGCTATCAGAACATCGTCGCCGCGATCTGCGCCGCCGCCGAGGCCATGCAAAGCGAGGAGCCGGCCGGCGATGCGTGAGGAGCTGAGGCCGAAGCTGGTCGGTGCGCGGGTGAAGCGGGTCGAGGATCCGCGGCTGCTCACCGGGCAAGGCTCCTTCGCCGATGATTATCGCCCGGCCGGCATGGTGCATGTGGCGCTGCTGCGGAGCAGCTACCCGCACGCCCGGCTGCTCCGCATCGACACGGCGGCGGCGCGGAGCCTCGCCGGCGTGGTCGCGGTCTTCACCGGCGACGAGCTCGCCGAAGCCGCGCGGCCGATGGTCGCGACGTCGAAGATGAAGGATTACCGCGCCACGCCGATGCCGATGCTGGCGCGGGGCAAGGTGCGCTATGTCGGCGAGCCCGTGGCCGCCGTGGTGGCGGCAAGCCGCTACCTCGCCGAGGACGCGGCGCGGCGCATCGCGGTCGACTATGCGCCGCTGCCGGCGGAGAGCGATCCGCTGCGCGCGGCCGAGGCTTCGGCGCCGCTCCTCCATGAGGAAGCGCGCAGCAACGTCGTTCTGTCGCGCGAATTCGCGCGCGGCGATGCCGCGGCGGCGATGGCAGCGGCGCCGCTGCGCGTCGGCGCACGCTTTCGCTTCCGCCGCAAAGCGGTGCTGGCGCTGGAGAATCGCTGCTACCTCGCCGAATACCACCGCGGGCGGCGCGAGCTGACGCTCTACAGCGCGACGCAAGTGCCGGGCATCGTGCGCGATGCGCTGGCCGAGCTCATGGACATGCCGGAGCATTTGATTCGCGTCGTCGCGGCGGATGTCGGCGGCGGCTTCGGCGGCAAGGCCTCGCTCTATCCCGAGGAGCTGCTCGTCGCCGTCCTCGCCCGGCGCCTCGGCCGGCCGGTCAAGTATACGAGCGATCGTCTCGAGGATCTGCTGTCGACGAGCCAGGCCTTCGACGAGATCGTCGATGCCGAACTCGGCGTTGCCGCCGATGGCACGATCGCCGCGCTCACCGCCGAGGTCGTGGGCGATGTCGGCGCCTATTCGATCTATCCCTGGACCGCGGCGCTCGAGCCGGTGCAGGTGGTGAGCTTCCTTCCGGGCCCTTATCGCATGCCGAACTATCGCGGGAGGGTGCGCGGCATCGCCACGCCGAAGGCGCCACTAGGACCTTACCGCGGCGTCGGCCGGCCGGTGGCCGCTTTCGTCATGGAGCGGCTCATCGACATGGCGGCGCGCCGGCTCGGCATCGATCCGGTGGCGATGCGGCGCCGGAATTTCGTCGCCGCCGAGGAATTTCCCTACCGCACCGGCTCCGGCATCATCTGGGACCGCGCCGGCTTCACCGAATGCCTGACCGCGGTGCGCGACGCGCTCGATTACGACGGGCTGCGCCGCCGGCAAGAAGAAGCGCGTGCGGCCGGACGGTGGGTCGGCATCGGCTTTGCGTCTTATGCCGAGCTGACCGGCATCGGCTCCAAAATTCCGGCGGCGCCAGGCATGCCGGTCAATACCGGCACCGAGACCGCAACCTTGCGCATCGATCCCTCGGGCAGCGTCACCGCCATCTTCGGCATCGCCTCGCACGGCCAGGGCCTGGAGACGACGCTGGCCCAGGTGGTGGCAGACGAGCTCGGCGTCCGGCTCGAGGATGTGCGCATCGTGCAAGGCGACACGGCCGGCCGCGCCTATACCACCGGCACCTATGCGAGCCGCAGCGCCGTGCTCGCCGGCGGCGCCGGCAAGCTCGCGGCGGCGGCGCTGCGCGAGAAAGTGCTGCGCGCCGCCGCGCATCTGCTCGAGGCGCATATCGACGATCTCGTCGCCGAGGGGAGCCGCGTCGCCATCCGCGGCACCGATCGCAGCCTCTCCTTCCGCGAGATCGCCCGCAGCGTCTATCTCCAGTTCGGCCGGATGCCGCCCGAGCTGCAGGAGGAGCTCGAGGCAACGAAGCTCTACGATCCGCAATTCGGCACCACCTCGAGTGCCACCCACGCCGCCGTGGTCGAGATCGATCCCGAGACCTTCGGGGTGCGCGTGCTGCGTTACGTGGTGGCCGAGGATTGCGGCCGGGTGATCAACCCGATGATCGTCGATGGCCAGGTGCATGGCGGCGTGGCGCAGGGGATCGGCGCGGCGCTGCTCGAGGAGGTGGTCTATGACGGCGAGGGGCAGCTTCTCAGCGGCAGCCTCATGGACTATCTCGTGCCCTCGGCCGTCGAGATCCCGCCGATGGAAGTGATCCATATCGAGGCGGAATCGCCGACGACGCTCGGCGGCTTTCGCGGCATGGGCGAAGGCGGCACGATCGGCGCGCCGGCGGCGATCGCCAATGCGGTGACGGATGCGCTGGCGCCGCTCGGGATCGAGGTGACGGAGCTGCCGGTGACGCCGGAGCGGCTCTATCGCCTGGTCGAGGCCGCGCGCGGCAAGGAGTAAGGAGAAGATCGATGGATCTGGGATTGAAAGGCAAGGTCGCGCTGGTCACTGGCGGCGGCCGCGATGTCGGCGGCGCCATCGCGCTGGCGCTTGCCGGCGAAGGCGCCACGGTCGCCGTCAATTATCTTCATTCCAAAACGGGCGCCGATGTGGTTGTGGCGGAGATCGCCACGCGCGGCGGCAGCGCCGCGTCCTACCGCGCCGACGTCACCGACCGCAGCGAGGTGGCCGGCATGATCGAGCGTATCGTCGGCGCGCATGGGCGGCTCGACATCCTCGTCAACAATGCGGGCTATGTGCAGCGTCAGCGCTTCGTCGAGACCATGCAAGAAGATTGGCAGAAGCAGATCGATATCGGCCTTTACGGCGTCATCCATTGCTGCCATGCGGCGGTGCCGCAGATGATGCGGCAGAATGGCGGCCGCATCATCAATCTGATGGGCGATTCCGCCCGCGTCGGCGAGAGCGGCCTCGCCATCACCGCCGCCTCGCGCGGCGGCGTTCTGGCGCTCACCAAATCGCTGGCGAAGGAGCTCGGCCGGCATTGGATCACGGTGAACGCGCTGGCCCTCGGCCTCATCGAGACGAGCCACACCGACCCCGCCTGGTTCGAGGCCAATCGCGAGAAGATCCTGCGCAATTATCCGCTGCGCCGCCTCGGCAAGCCCGAAGACGTGGCGCCCGCCGTGACCTTCCTCGCCTCCGAGGGCGCGTCCTGGATCACCGGCCAGGTGTTCAGCATCAGCGGCGGCTTCAGCACCAGCGGGTGAGAGCAAGTTCATGCGCGTCGAACTCAGGGGTGGAGACGAGAGCTGGGCGATGGCGGAGCCCCTGTCGGAGCTGGTCTATCCGCCCGAAATCATGGCAACCATTGTCTGGCGCGACGTCACCTGGGCGCATGCGGATGAACGCGTTCTCGTCTATGACGAGGAGCGGCTGGTGTCGCACGCGGGTCTCTATCTGCGGCAGGCATTGCATGACGGCTCGGCCGTGCGCATCGGCGGGATCGGCGGCGTCATGACGCATCCCGCCTACCGCGCGCGCGGCTTTGCCAGCACCGCGCTGCGGCGTGCGGAGGCATCTTTCCGCGCGCACGGCGTCGATTTCGCTCTGCTGTTCTGCGAGCCGAAGAATTTCACCTTCTATAGCGGTCTCGGCTGGCGCGTGTTTCCGGGTGAGGTCATCGTCGAGCAGCCCGGCGGGCAAGGCCCGTTCACGATCATGGCGGCGATGGTGCGCGATATGAGCAAGCCAGCGCCATCCCGCGGAACGATCGATCTCTGCGGTCTGCCTTGGTAGCTCCCGTTGGGAGCGCGATGAGCGGCGCTCGTGTGCCGATAGCACCGGATGTCAAAGGAAACGAAGCATCATGTTGGTACGCTAAATCGCGAACTCCGGCTCGGCGCCGGCGCCTTTCACGGCGAGGTCGAGATCTTCGAGGATGCGCTCCTTCCAGGCCTGCAGCCGCGCCTCGGTGCGGCGGCGCGGGCGCGGCAGGTCGATGCGATACTGCGCGTGGATGCGGCCGGGCTTGGCGCGCATGACGACGACGCGATCGCTCAGCACCAGCGCTTCCTCGATATCATGCGTAACGAAGAGCATGGTCGGCCGCTCGGCGCGCCAGATCTCGAGCAGGTGGTCCTGCAGGCTGAAGCGGGTGAAGGCATCAAGCGCGCTGAAGGGCTCGTCGAGCAGCAGCACCTGCGGCCGCGCCACAAGGGCGCGGGCGATGGCGGCGCGCTGCGCCATGCCGCCGGAGAGCTGCTGCGGCAGCGCCGCGGCAAAGGCGCCGAGGCCGACGCGCGCCAGCGCCGCTTCCGCCAGCGGCCGCCTTTGATCCCGCGGACGCTGGGCAAGCGCGAATTCGACATTCTCGCGCACGCTGAGCCAGGGCATGAGGCGTGGCTCCTGGAAGACGAGCCCGACCTCGGGCCGCGGCCCCGCCACGGCGACGCCGTCGAGCACGACGCTGCCGGAAGACGGTTGCTCGAGCCCGCCGACGATGCGCAAGAGCGTGCTCTTGCCGCAGCCGCTCGTGCCGACGATGCCGACGATCTCGCCGCGGTCGACGGCGAGATCGATTTCGGCGAGCGCCGCCATCGCCTCAAACTTCTTGGAGACGCGCCTGATCTGCAGCATGGCCCTTGTTCTCTTCCGCGTGCTGGAAATTGTCCTGCCAGGCGGTGAAGCGGCGGCCGAGCAGCGCCAGCGCCAGATCGGTCGCTTTGCCGAAAATGGCGAACAGCAGGATGGCCGCGAGAATATTGGCGGGTCGTCCCGTCTGCTGCCCGTCGAGCAGCAGGAAGCCGAGGCCTTCGCTGGCGCCCATGAGCTCGGCGGCGACGACGAACATCCAGGCGAGCCCGAGCCCGCCGCGCAGCCCGGTGATATAGGCCGGCAAGGTGGCCGGCAGCAGCACGCGCCGCACCAGCGCTACGCCGCCATAGCCATGCATGCGCGCGACCTCGACGAGCTTGCGGTCGACCTGCTGGATGCCGGCCATGGTCTGGAGGTAGACCGGGAAGAACGCGCCGACGGCGATGAGCGTCACCTTCGATGCCTCGAAGATGCCGAGCCAGAGGATGAAGATCGGGACCCAGGCGATGGAGGGAATGCTGCGCAGCGCCTGCAGCGTCGGATCGAGCAGGCGGCGCCAGAGCGCCGAAGAACCGGTGAGCGCGCCGAGCACGGTGGCGACGGCGGTGCCGAGGAGGAAGCCGAGCAGGACGCGGAGCAGCGTGATCTCGATATGCCCCCAGAGCTCGCCCCCGAGCCAGAGATCGCGCAGCGCCCGCAGCACCGAAGAGGGCGCCGGCAGGAGATTGGGCGGCGCCACGCCGAAGCGCGACAGCGCCTCCCACAGCGCCAGCAGCAGCGCCGGCAGCACCAGGCCGAGCGCGCCGCCTGAAACCGCGCCGCGGCCGATGCGGGCGAGCGAGTGTCTCACCGCGCCGCCTCGAGCCGCTTCTCGACGCGCAGGATGTATTGCGGATCGATCAGCGCATCGGCGGTCTTGGCGATGTCGGTATCGGCCGGGATGATGCCGCTCTCTTTCAGGACGCCGCCGGCGGCGACGATGGTATCGCGCTGCTTCTGGCCGATGAGACCGCTCGAGAGATCGTTGCGCTCGAGATCCTTGGCGGCGACGGCATCGCTAAGCCGGGCGGCTTTGGCGACGATCGCCTTGAGGTCGGCGGGATGGGCGAGCGACCAGAGGCGCGCCTTCTCGTAAACCGTGAGCACGCGCTCGACGATGTCGGGGTGGGCGGCGGCGAAGTCCTGGCGCGTGTTGAGGAAGCCATAGGTGTTGAGGTCGGGATCCCGGAAAAAGAGGCGCGAGCCTTTTTCCAGCTCGGTCTCGGCCATATAGGGATCGAGACCCGCCCAGGCGTCGACATCGCCGCGCTCGAGCGCCACGCGCCCGTCGGGGTGCTGCAGCAGCACCATCTTCACATCCTGCGGCTTCATGCCGTGCAGGGCGAGCGCGCGCAGCAGGAAGATATGCGGGTCGGTGCCGCGCGTCACCGCAATGCGCTTGCCGCGGAGATCCTCGACCTTGTGGATCGGCGAGTCCTTCAACGTCACCAGCGCCGTCCATTCCGGCTTGTCGTAGACATAGACCGCCTTGATTGGCACGCCGTTCGCCTTGGCCATCAGCGCCGCCGCACCGGCCGTGGAACCGAAATCGATGCTGTTGCCGTTGAGGAATTCGAGCGCCTTGTTGCTGCCGAGGCTCAGCACCCATTCGACCTTGATGCCGTCCTTGGCGAATTCCTGCTCCATCCAGCCCTTGTCGCGGAGCACGAGGCTGACCGGGCTGTAATAGGCCCAGTCGACGCGCAAGCTCGTGAGCTTGTCGGCAGCCGTCGCCGGTAGCGCGACGAGCGCGAGCAGCAGCAGGGCGAGGAACGAGCGCAACAGGCGCGCTGCGAGGATCGGCATGGGTCTGATCTCCTCCCGTATCGGGCCCGGGCGGGATCAGGCCGAAAAAAACCCGCCGCAGCTTTCGCCGGGCGGTTCAATGCCCTCGCTTTAGCCGCATTTCTAAAGCGCCCGCAAGCTGAAGCTCAAATCGGCGCTGGGGAGGAAGCTAATCTCCCATCGCATAGTCGTCAATAGGTGAGTTTTAACAAATGAGTTATGTTATAAAGCTGCGCCCCCGTGGTGCGTCCTTCAACAGGCTCAGGATGAGGACGTTTCTTCGCGGCCCCTGGAAGATACCCAAAAGAAAATCGCCTCAGCCTGAGCCTGTTGAAGGACGCACACCCGTTTTGCAGCCGCTCGGACCGGTTGCGCTTTGGCGGCAAAGCACTACAACACGCGCCGTCGAAGGCACGGGAGCGGGCATGGCAGAAGACGGCGAGGAGAATCAATTCCGCAGCGCGCGGCTGCAGAAGCTCGCGGCGCTGAAGGCGCTCGGGATCGATCCCTATCCCTATGAGTGGCAGCGCAGCGCCGAGGCGAAGGAGCTCGAAGCGCGCTATGCGGCGCTGCCGGCCGATGCCGTCACCGAGGACCGCGTCAGCATCGCCGGCCGCATCCGCGCCATCCGCAACAGCGGCATGTTCATCGACCTGCACGACAATTCCGGCAAGATCCAGATCTTCAGCGACCGGAAATCGCTCGACGAAGCGCAGCAGGCGCTGCTGCCGCTGCTCGATCTCGGCGACATCATCGGCGTCGACGGCATCGTCCGGCGCACCCGGCGCGGCGAGCTCACGGTGAATGCCAAGCGCATCGCCGTTCTCGCCAAGGCGCTGCTGCCGCTGCCGGAGAAATATCACGGCCTTGCCGATCTCGAGACGCGCTACCGTCAGCGCTACCTCGACCTCATCATGAACGAGCAGAGCCGCGCCGTGCTGCGCCACCGCTCGCGCATCATCGCGACCATGCGGCGGCTCCTGATCGAACGCGGCTTCCTCGAGGTCGAGACGCCGATGCTGCACGTCATTCCCGGCGGGGCCACGGCGAAGCCCTTCGTCACCCATCACAACGCGCTCGACATGGAGCTCTATCTGCGCATCGCGCCGGAGCTGCATCTGAAGCGCCTGCTGGTCGGCGGCCTCTCGGACAAGCTCTTCGAGATCAACCGGAATTTCCGCAACGAGGGGATCTCGCCGCGGCACAATCCCGAATTCACTTCGCTCGAGCTCTACGAGGCTTATGTCGATTACCGCGCGATGATGGCGCTCACCGAGACGCTCATCGCCGAGATCGCGCGCGAGGTGCTGGGGGCGACGCGCGTCCGCTATGGCGAGCACGACATCGAGCTCGCCGGCGCCTGGCCGCGCGAGAGCATGGCCGGGCTGGTGAAGCGCGAGACCGGCGTCGATTTCCTCACCATCCTCGCCGACGAGGACGCGCGCGCCGCCGCACGACGGCTGCAGGTCGAGGTGGCGGACAGCGCCGGCTGGGGCCGCGCGCTCGAGGCGGTGTTCGCCGCGCGCGTCGAGGCGAAGCTGATCCAGCCGATCCACGTCACCGGCTTTCCGCGCGAGATCTCGCCGCTGGCCAAGGCGGACCGCAACGACCCGCGGCTCACCGAGCGCTTCGAGACCTATATCAACGGCTGGGAAGTCGCGAACGCCTTCTCGGAGATCAACGATCCCCTCGATCAGCAGCAGCGCTTCGAGGCGCAGATGGCGGAGCGCGCGCGCGGTGACGAGGAGGCGCAGCGCCTCGACGCCGACTACGTCGCCGCGCTCGAATACGGCATGCCGCCGGCCGGCGGTCTCGGCATCGGCATCGACCGGCTGGTGATGCTGCTGACCGACAGCCCGTCGATCCGCGACGTCATCGCCTTCCCGACGATGCGGCCCAAGGGCTGAACGGCTTCATTGCGGCAGGGCGAAGGCGACGATCGAATCGCCGAGCGTCGTGCCCATGCGGGAATGGCCGCCGGCGGCAATGACGACGAACTGGCGGCCGTTGACGACATAGGTCATCGGCGTCGCCTGGCCGCCGGCCGGCAGGCTCGCGCCCCACAGCTCCCGGCCGGTCTCGACGTCGAAAGCGTGCAGGCGGTTGTCCATGGTCGCGGCGATGAAGACGAGGCCCCCCGCCGTGACGATCGGCCCGCCGATGCCGGGCAGTCCGCGGATCAGGCCGAGGGCTCTTTCGCCGATCGCCACCTGCCATTTGATGGTGCCGGAAGCGAGATCCACGGCGCTCAGCACGCTCCAGGGCGGCGCATTGCAGGGAATGCCGAGCGGCGAGGCCAGCAGCGCGCGCTCGGCGGTGTAAGGCGTGCCGAGCGCGAGGCCGATCTCGACCTTGGGGTCGGCGGCCGCGCGTGCCGCCGCGTAGTCGGCGCGCGGGATCAGCTTGATCATCTGGGCGAGGCGCATCGTGTTGACGATGAAGAGCCCGCGCTCGGGATCGACGGCACCGCCGCCCCAATTGCCGCCGCCGCCGGTGAAGGGAAAGAGGACCATACCCTTGAGGCTCGGTGGCGTGTAGAGGCCGCGCGTGTCCAGCGCTTCGAGCTGATGCCGACAGGCGAGCTTGTCGAAATAGAGGAGGCCCCAGGCATCGGCGGCGGTGAGGCGCTGCGCCACCAGCGGCGGCGGCGCCAGCGGCACCGGCTGCGTCGGCGAGGTCACCTCGCCCGGCACGTCGCTCGCCGGGAAAGGCCGCTCCTCGACCGGGAAGAGCGGCTTGCCGGTGTCGCGGTCGAGCACGAAGACGAAGCCGGTCTTGGCGGCAACGACGAGCGCGGCAATGTCGCGCCCGTCGCGATGAAGCGTGACGAGGCTCGGCTGCGCCGCCACGTCATCGTCCCAGAGGTCGTGATGCGTGGTCTGGAAATGCCAGACCACGGCGCCGTCGGCGCCGCGCAAGGCGACGACCGAGGAGGTGTAGAGATCATCGCCCGGCCGCTGCCCGCCATAGAAGGATGCGGTGGGACCCGCCGTCGGCAGGAAGATGAGATCGCGCGCCGCGTCGACCGAGATCGGCGCCCAGGCGCCGCCGCCGGCGGAGCGTTGATAGCTCTGATCAGCCCAGGACGCCGCGGCGGGATCATCGGCGCGGCGCGGCACGGGATCGAAGCTCCAGCGCGGCGCGCCGCTGCGTGCATCGAAAGCGTGGACGGTGCCGCTCGGCGCACGAGCGCGCGACATGTCGTCGACCCCCGAGCCGACAATGACGGTGTCGTTGATGAGGACGGGGGCGGAATCGATCTGCAGCTCGCCGGGATAGCGCTGCGGGATATCGGGCGATAGCGCGACCTCCCCGTCCCGGCCAAAGCCTGGGCAGCGCTTACCCGTCGCGAGATCGAGCGCGATGAGGCGCGCATCGTTGGTGCCGAGAAAGATCCGCGTCGCGCAGACGGCATCGGCCGGCGCCGTGCCGTCGCGCCACATCGCGACCCCGCGGCAGATGAAGCCACTGGCGGGCTTCAGCCCGGCGGGAAGCTCGGGGTCGAACACCCAGAGCTCGCGCCCGGTCGCGGGATCGAGCGCGATGACGCGGTCGAAGGGCGTGCAGAAGACCAGCTTGCCCTCGGCCAGGATCGGCGTCACTTCGGTGGCGCTGCGCTGAAAGGCATCGCCGCGCCGCGCCGCCTCGCCGGTGTGATAGGTCCAGGCGAGGGCGAGCTGCCCGACATTGTCGCGCGTGATCTGCCGCGCTGCGGAATAGCGCGTGCCGCCGGCATCGCCGCCATAATCGGGCCAGCCCTGCGCCGATGCGGTGCCTGATAGCAATGACGCTGCGATGACAGCGGCGAACGCTCCGATCCAGCTCCGCATGGCTCCCCCTCCTGCGACGCAACAGCTTACGCTCGCCGGCTCTTGAAATCAGTTCTTCGGTGGTTCTGTTGTACTTCCCTCGCTCGCCGCCGGCTCGGGTCGGCGATCGATCTGCACGGTCGCCGTCATGCCGGCCGAAAGGACCACGCCTTTCGGCACCTCATCGATCTCGATGCGCACCGGAATTCGTTGCGCGAGCCGCACCCAGGTGAAGATCGGATTGACCGTGGCGAGGCCTTGCGCGTTGGGTTGAGCGTTCGGGACATTGATGCCGCGCGCGATGCTGCCGACATGGCCGCGAACGATCTGGCGGTAGCCCATCAATCTGACTTCGGCAGGGTCACCGACCTGAACCCTGCCGAGACTGGTCTCCTCGAAATACCCGTCGACCCAGAATGAATGGGCATCGACGACCGAGATCAGGTTTTGTCCGACATGCGCGTAGATGCCGCGCTGCGCCAGGAGGTTGGTTATCCAACCGTCCACCGGAGAGCGGATCTGGGTGCGGTCGAGGTTGACGCGCGCCTGCCGCAGATTCGCCTGAGCCTGCTGATATTGCGCCTCTGCCGCGACCGCTCTCGAGCTGTAGAGCTGCTGTTCATCGAGACTGACGGTGAGCCCCTTCAGCTCCGTTCGGCGCTTTGCCTGGATCTCGGCATTCTCGGCATCGGCGCCCGCCCGCTGCACCGCCGCCTCGGCATTGGCGAGGGCAATCCGGTAGTCGGTGGGATCGATCTCCATCAGCAGATCGCCTTTGTGCACATACTGGTTGTCGGCAACCGGGAGCGCGACGACGCGGCCCGCGACCTCCGGCGCGATGGTGACCACATAGGCGCGCACGGTGCCGTCGCGCGTCCAGGGCGCCCCCATATAGGCGTTCCACATCGCCCAGCTGAGGGGCACGGCAAGCGCCACCGCCGCGAGCGTGATCAGCAGCGGCATGATGCGGAACCGGCGCCCATGCGCTTCGCGGATCGGCGGGCCAGGGGCGACGACGGCGCGCCCCTCTGCCGTCTCGACCCGTCTCACTTTGATGTCGGCATCCGGCATGGCGAGATCACCGCGCGACAATCAGCACGATGGAGGACAACACCATCATATAGATCGCAAACACGAAGAGAGCGGGATGCCAGACATGGCGCAACCACCCGAAATGACTGGCGATGCGGCGCAGCCCGGCGGTGACGAACCACGCCGCCACCAGCATCACCGACATCGGTGCGACGTAAACGCCGAAAAGATTGATTTCGGTGAAGCTCACGCGGCGGCTCCTGCGTCGAAATAAGCGGCATGGTGGGTGAGCAATTCCGACATCTCGAGAAGACGGGCACGAATCCGCAGCGGGACGGGGGGCCTCGAGCCGGGATGGGGAGCCGCGGCGAGGCGGTCATCGAGGACCGCAAGCCGGGCGATCGCGGCCGCGCTCTTCCCTTGCGCCACCGCCGTGAAGACCGCGTCGAGATCCGGGCCGAGGGGATGCCGGGCATCGACACGGCGCAGCCGGATGATCTCGCTGCCGACCGATAACGCCGCCATGAGCTGCGAACGTTGCAGCGGCTCGGCCTGATCCGGCAAGGCCACGAGCCGGGCGAGGACGCGATTCTCCCAATCGCGGGGCGTCCACGGCACCGAGCGCAGGGCAAGGCGGCGCAGATCGCGCAAGGTCAGCGCCAGGAGCCGGCGCGCCCGAAAGGCCGGCGACGGCGACGGCAGCAGGCGAAAGGAGAGCATTGCAGCGCTGAGGCCGCCGACGATCGCCAATCCGGTGTTGTAGAATTGGACCGGGTCGTAGCTCTGCCGATTCGCCGGCGCCAACAGCGGGCAGAAGATCAAGGTCACCGCCGCAGCGATCACCGATACGGTCGGCCAGCGCGTCTGCGCCATCATGGCGCCGGCGGGGACCAGCACGAGGCCCAACGCGAGGCTGAAGGCAGCGAAGCCTTCCAGCCCCGGCAGCACCGCAAAAGCAATGATGGACGCGAGGACGAGGCCAAGAACGGTGCCGATCATGAAAACCACCGCTGCCGCGTAAGCCTGCTCGGCGCGTGGCGCGAGCAAGGTGGTGCCGATCGCGGCAAAGGTGATGGCGAACGCGCCATTCGGCCATTGGGTGACGATCCAGAACAGCTCGACGACGCCGATAACGATGAAGGCGCGTCCGGCATTGACCAGCGCCGGCAGCCAATCGGGAACCCGGAAAGCGAAGGCGCGCCCGGGAATAGCCCGCCGAGCGGGGCTGGCGACGAGCGTAGCCAGTCCGTCGAGCGCGTCTGAAATCCCGATCAAGACGCCGGCCGTTTGATCTGCCAGCAGCTGCAGCGACGGCGTCACGGCCGGCAGCGCGAGCAACCGCCGTACGGTCGCATCGCAGATCCGGCGCAGGCCAATGGGATCGGCCATCCACCGTTTCGCCTCGTCCGGCGCCGGCACCGATCGGAGCTCCTCCGGCAGGCTTCGCAGCACGGCATCCGCCTCCTGCCGAGCCTTGTCGCCCGGCATGCCTGCCAGGCGCACGGCCACCGCGCGCCAGCCGGCCACGGCGGCAAACAAGCCGTCCATCGCCATCTGCAAGAGCGGCGAGTGGTAGCGGAGGTCGGAGGACTCTCCGAGAGCCTCGTCGATGACCGGGTCGAGGGCAATGATCCGCCGCGTGAGCTCGCGTCGCGCCGCTTGCGTATCCGGCTGTCCCGGCCCAGCCGACGCCAAGGTGCCGGTGAACCCGCGCGTGATATCGATGGACGAGGTCGCGAAGAGCCGGGCCAGGCGGCGCGGCGCGTCACCGAGATCGGTCCCGGCGAGAACCACGCCGGCGCAGACGATGCCGAGGCAAATCTCGCTCGCACGATAGACGGCAAGCAGGAAGACCTGTCCATTGGGGCCGCCGGTCGCCCCGAGAATATCGGCGGCGACGATCGCGGCGGTGTAACCGGCCAGCGCTGCGGAATAGGCCGCGAAATTGTGCAGCAGGGTGGCGCCCAGAGCGCTGACAGCGCACCACAGCGCCAATCCGACGAGAAACGGCGCGCGATCCTGCGGAAAGAGTGCGGTCAACACGACGATCATCACCGCGCCCACCAAGGTGCCGATCAGGCGGTACCAGCCCTTGCGCAGCGACGCACCGAGATGCGGCTGACAGACGATTGCCGCGGAGGTGCCGGCCCAGACGGCGTCGTCGAGCTGGAGCCAGAACGCGAGATAAAGCGCAAGCGAGACCGAGGCCCAGACCCGCAAACCAAAAAGTAGCGACGGCCCCGCGGCCTTCACCGCATTCGCCAGATCCGCACCCACCCGCTCGGACGTTTCCCCCGCCCGGATTGAGTCCTGCAGTTCCGAGGTGCCCGACATCAGACCGATCCGCGGATGCCCCAGTCTCTCTAGAGATGGGGGCGCGCAACGCCCCGGCAACCGCAACCCGGGACGGAAGCCTACTCCGCCGCCGCGACGGCGCGGCGTAAATCCTCGGTCGTCGTGCCTTGGCCGTCGGGCCGCCAGCCCGGCGGCCCGAAGAGATAGCGCGCGCGCTCGCGCCAGCTTCGCGCCGCAAGCAGATCGCGCAGCAGCGCGCGCCACTCGAAGAAATTGAACAGCACGGGGTTGTTGGTGCGCAGCGGCTTGACCAGCCCATAGCGGCAAGGGAGATCGGCGCGCTCGGCGGTGAAGGTGCCGAACAAGCGATCGAAGACGATAAGCACGCCGCCGTAATTGGCGTCGAGATAGGCGAGGTTGGCGGCGTGGTGGACGCGGTGATGCGAGGGCGTGTTGAGCACGTATTCGAGCCAGCCCAGCTTCGGTATCCAGGTCGCGTGCAGGATGAACTGGTAGAGCAGGTTCAAGGTCAGCATCGCGAAGACGGCGATGGGCGGAAAGCCGAGCCAGACCAGCGGCGCATAGAAAATGCCGCTGCCGCTGATGCGGTCGAACCAGCCGAAGCGGAAGGCGGCCGACAGGTTGAGCTCGTTGCTCGAGTGATGGATGGCGTGCGTCGCCCAGAACCAGCGGATGCGGTGCGAGGCGCGGTGAAACCAGTAGTAGCAGAATTCCTGGCCGAGAAAGAGGCCGGCAACCGCCACAGGTGCGCCGACCGGCAAGGTCGTGATCCGATGCGCCCAGGCCCAGCCGATCACGGGCACGGCAATGCTGTAGCCGATATAGCGGTGAACGACATATTCGCGGCCGAGCGCGTCGCTCAGCGAGGCCAGGGCGGCGCGCCAGTTATAGCCCGGCCCGCGCAGCGCGAAGACCAACCCCTCGATCACCGCGGCGAGGATGACCAAGGGTAGGAAGAACAGCGGGACGAGGGTTTGGATCGTGACAAAGCTGTGAATGCTCATGACCATCTCCGGCGGCAAGCAGAGTCGAAGCATGCCGCACCGGAGGGGTCGCTTCTCGCCGGAATCGGCGATCAGGCAGGGAAAGGCTTGCCGATTTCGGAACTCGGCGAGGCGGAATCGGCTTTCTCGGCGCGTTCGAGCTGTTGACGGCGATAATCGGTGGGGGTCATGCCGGCCGCGGCCTTGAAGGCGCGGTTGAACGGCCCCAGCGACTGAAACCCGGCATCGAGCGCAATGGTGACGATCGGCACCTCGGCCTGCGCCGGGTCGGCCAGCGCCGCGCGCGCATCGGCGAGGCGGTAACCATTGATGAAGCTGCTGAAATTGCGGTGCCCCAAACGCTGATTGATGAGCCGGCGCAGGCGGTATTCCGGCAGCTCGAGCCGCGCGGCGAGTCCGGCGATCGCCAGCCCCTCCTCGCGATAGGCCTTCTCGGTCTCCATGACGCGGCGCAGCCGCTCGAGCAGCGCCGTTTCCTGTGCACTGCTTTCCGGTAGATCGGCCGGCGCAGCACGGCGGGGCGCCGGCAAAGGCAGCGGCATGAGCCCGCTCCGCCCGGACAAGCCGAGATCGGCGAGCGCCAAGGCAAAGCTGAAGGCAAGCAGGCCCGCCGCATTGCCGGTACTTACCGGTGCGGCGAAGATGGGGCTCTGTTCGGCCGTCTCCAAGAGGACGATGAACAGGCAATAGGCCGCGGCGGCGATCACCAGCACCATGCGGAACCGCCGCCGTCCTTCGATGAGGTCGGCCCCTCTGCCCCGTAGCGCCTGATGGATGATGAGGGCGATGAAGAGGAGCTGCGCCGCCTGGAAACTGCGGCAGATGATCCCCGCACCGCTGCAGGCGCACCAGAAGCCAAGGCCGACCAAGCCGAGCCAGGGCAGCGCGTCGCGCCAGGAGCGCTTGAAATCATCATCGAAGCAAGCGCGGGCGAAAAGATAGAGCAGCGCCTGGGTCCCCATCGCGACGAGCATGATCGGGGTGAGCCAGGGCGGGTGGCGCAGAAAGATCGCCGGCCAGGAGTTGATGAGGTAGGCAATAACGCTGACCAGCGACAGCCCGCCATAGAAGGCTGCCGGTGAGCGCGCCGACTGGCGCAGCATCAGCGCCGCCAGCAACGCGAACAGCGCGATTGCGCCGCCGCGGCACGCGGCATCGACCATCGGCAACAGGCTGGACGTCGGCATCGCCCACTTGCCTATCACACCGCGTCCCGGCAAGGCAAAGGCCCTGCCAGGACGCGGCGGCGCCTAACGGAAATTGAAGGGGATGATCAGATTGATGCCTGCGGGCGCCGGCGGCGGCGCGTAGACGACGGGCGGCGGTGCATAGATCGGCGCCGGCGGCGGAGCATAGTACGGCCGATGCCGGTCGCGGTCGCGGTCGCGGTCATGGCCACGATCATGCATCTCTCGCCCAGGCGGCCCACGGTGGTCGTCATCGGCGCGCACCGGCGCGGCGATGGCGACCGTCAGGCCGGCGAGGAGCAGCACCCGTATCAGCCGGTCAGTCATGTCTCTCCTCCCTCCCGAACGCGTTGGCGAAGAGAGGATCATTGCGCCTCGCTCTTCTTCTTGTGGTGGGCGGGACGGCGGGTATGACTGAACACGGCATCGGCATTCTTCTTCTGCTCCGGCGACATCGTATCGTAGAGCGCCTGGAAGGCCGGGATCAGCTTCTGCAGACCCTGGGAATGCGCGTCGGCGATCGCCTGATAGGCCTTGAGATCGTCGACGGCCGTCATCGACTTGGCTTCGCGGCGCTGTGCGATCGCGTCCTCCATCCCCTTGGCGTCGTCACGCATCGCCTGGGCGACGGCGTCGAATTGCGGCTCCTGCTCCGGCGTGATCTTGAGCTCCGAATGCAGCTCCTTGATGCGCAGCTCGACCCGGTCGGTCGGCGTGCGACGTTTCTTGGTCGGTGTCGCGCTGGGCTCCGGCGCCGGTGCCGGAGCGGCGCCGGGCGCCGCCGGCGCCGCTGGTGTCGCCTGCGCCAGCAACAGCGGCGTTGACGAATGATCGGCCGTGGCGGCCGCGGCCGATCCGGCCAGCAGCGCGGCGCCGATGACAGCGGCCGCGAGGCCGCGCGCCGCAGGGTCGATGAGCTTTAGCATGGGTGTCCCGTCTCCTGTCGCTGGGAAGGTAACGCCGGCCGCGCCGGCTCGTCCGACGATTGTGGGCGATCTGTCAGCAAGATATCCCCGCTCGCCCGCTCGAAGCTGGTCTATGGGCTCGCAGAGCCGCCGGCATGGGAAATTCCGGGCGCGGCGAGATGATAGGACAGAAAGGCGGCCATCGCCATGGCGGCAATCATCGCCGCCATCGGCAGCGGCGTACCGTCATAAAGCGCGTTCACGGCATAGCCGGCAAGGCTGCCGCCCAGCATCTGCACCGCGCCGAGAAAGGAAGCGCCCATGCCGGCCATGTCGGGCAGCGGCTCCATCGCCGCGGCAATCGCGTTGGGCATGCACAGCCCTTGCGCGAAGACATAGGTCAGCATGGCGAGCGTGAACCAGATCGGCCTTCCCCAGCCGGAGACCGCCACCAGCAGCATCACCGCGCCGGCGATCGCGAGCAGGCGCAAGCCGAAGCGCAGCACGCGTTCGGGCGGGCGGTGGCGAATCAAACGGCCATTGACCAGCGCCCCCAGGACGATGCCGAGGGCGCTCAAGGCGAAATAGAAGCCGAAGCGGCCGGCCGGCACGCCATAGATGCCGATGAAGACGAAGGGCGAGCCGGAGATGTAGGCGAAGAGTCCGGCAAAGATGAAGCTGTTGATCAGCATATAGCCGACGCAATGCCGGTTGGAGAAGAAGCGTTGGCCCTTGGCGATGAGCCGCGTCAGCTCGAGCGCGCGGGCATCGGGAACGGCCAGCGATTCGGCAAAGGCGAACCAGGTGACGATCAGCAGCAGCAGCCCGAACACGCCGAAGGCGAGAAAGATCGATGGCCAGCCGAAGAGATCGAGCAGCACGCCGCCGAGCAGCGGCGCCACCATCGGCGCCAGGGCGAAGACGAGCGTGACGTAAGAGAGCATCTGCGCCGCGTGCACGCCGCTATAGTGATCGCGCACGATGGCGCGGCCGAGGATCGGGCCGACACAGCCGCCCAGCCCCTGGATGAGGCGGGCTGCGACCAGCACCTCGATGCTCGGCGCCCAGGCGCAGGCAAAGCCCGACAGCGTGTAGATGGCGAGCCCCACGAGCAGCATCGGCCGGCGGCCGAAGCGATCCGACAACGGCCCGTAGAAAAGCTGTCCGCCGCCATAGCCGAAGATGAAGAAGCTGAGCGTCAGCTGCACGCGCTCGGGTGACGTGGCAAAAGACCGCGTCAAGGTCGGCAGCGCCGGCAGGCTCATATCGGTGGCAAACGCGGTCATTGCCGTAAGCGCGCCGAGCAGGACGGTGAAGGGCAGCGAGCCCGGCTTCAGCCTCAAGACGTGGCGCTCAGGTCGGATTTTCGAGACTCAGCACGCCGCGATCGTAATCGTAGGCGAAGAGCTCAGCATAGCGGCCCCAGTTGATCATCGTCTCCAGCACCTCATGCGCTTCCTCTTCGGAGAGATGATCCTCGAGCTCGGCGAGGAAGCGGGCTTCGGGCGCGCTGTGGCCCGGCCGCTCGTCCAGCACCTTGCGGATATGCGCGGCGAGCGGGATCGAGCGGCGGAGCTGATCGGCGAAAATCTGCTTGCGCGTCTGCAGATCGGCTTCGGCGAAACCGCGGCCGACCGGCGTCGCCCAGATATCGCCCCCCGCCACCTGGGCGAAGCCGAGCAGCTGCAACGCTTCGACCAGGACGAAGAGCGCCTCGTCCTCGATATGCTCGCTTTCGACGAGATGCGGCAGGTCGGCGCGGCCGGAATAGGGCGGCGCCGAGATCGCGTCGAGGAGGCCGACGAGCTGTTGGATCGAGGCGGCCGGCAGCCGGTAGCCGACACCGACGGTCTCGACGCCGCGCAGCCCGCGCCGGCCCGGCTCGCGCCCGGGCACGGTGGTGAGGATGGCATAGACCTCGTCGACGATCTGCTGGAAGCGGGGGCTCGTGATGTCGCGCGGCCGCGGCAGCGACACCGGAATCTCGGCGCGGATATGACCGGGATCGCTGCCGAAGATGATGATGCGGTCGGCCACCTCGACCGCCTCCTCGATGTTGTGCGAGACGAGGATGATGCCTTTCGTCGGCACGCGGCGCTCGAGCCAGAGATCGAGCATGTCGCCGCGCAGCGTTTCCGCCGTCAGCACGTCGAGCGCCGAGAACGGCTCGTCGAGCAGCAGCACATCGGGATTGACGACGAGGGCGCGGGCGAAGCCCACGCGCTGACGCATGCCGCCGGAAAGCTCCTTGGGATAGGCGGATTCGAAACCGTCGAGCCCGATGAGGTCGATCGCTTTGAGGGCGCGCTGGCGCCGCTCGGCGCGCGGCACGCCCTGCGCCTCGAGGCCGAGCTCGACATTGCCGAGAACGGTGAGCCAGGGAAACAGCGCGAAGGTCTGGAACACCATGGCGATGCCATAGGCCGGCCCCTCCACCGTGTGGCCGCGATAGGCGACGCGGCCCTCGGTCGGCGGCGTCAGCCCCGCCAGAACGCGCAGAAAGGTAGATTTGCCCGAGCCAGATTTGCCGAGGATGGCAACGATCTCGCCCTCATGCAGCGAGAAATCGACATGGTCGAGCACGAGCCGGCCCGGCGTCTCAGCCGTCTGATAGGTCTTGCACACCTTCTCGGCGCAGATGAGGCGGCCGTCATCCGGCATGATCTCTCCGTCAGTCCAGGCGCAGCCGCTCTTCGGCCAAGAGGTAGAGCCGACGCCAGAGCAGGCGGTTGAAGAGCAGAACATAGACGCAGAGCACACAGATGCCCAGCGCGATACGGGGAAAATCGCCCTTCTCCGTTGCTTCAGCGATATAGGCGCCGATGCCGGTGGCGACCAGCGTATCGTTGCCCCAGCGCACGATCTCGGCGACGATGCTGGCGTTCCACGAGCCGCCCGAGGCGGTCACCGCGCCGGTGACGAAGGCCGGAAAGATCGCCGGCAGGATAAGGCGGCGCCACCAGAGAAAGCGCGAGACGCCGAGATTGCTGGCGACGAACTGATAGTCGGTCGGCAGCGCGAGCGTGCCGGCAATGACGTTGAACAGGATGTACCACTGCGTGCCAAGGATCATCAGCGGGCTCACCCAGATCTCGACATTGAGGTGGAAGCGCAGGATGGCGACGACGGCCACCGGGAAGAAAAGGTTGGCCGGGAACGCCGCGAGGAATTGCACGATCGGCTGGACACGGCGGGCGAGCCGCGGACGGAGCCCGATCCAGACGCCGATGGGAACCCAGATCAGCGCGGCCAGCGCGATCAGCACGACGACGCGAGCAAGCGTGCAAAGGCCGAGCAGCAACACATGCAGCACTTCGCGCAGACCGACCTCGCTGTCGACGAAGCGGGCGATGTCGATCAATGCATAGGCGACGCCGGCGATCAGCAGGCCGTTCCAGACAAGATCGGCCCAGCGCGCCCCGGCCGCGCCGAAGCGCAGGCGGTGCGCGCCCGCGCGGCGCGGCGCGGCGCGGCGCGCGAGCCGGCTCAGCAGCGCCGCCGCTTCGTCGAACACCGAGCGCATCACGTCGAAAAGCCGCGCGCGCTGCAGCATGATCAGGAACCAGGGGGGCTCGATCTCGTCCTGGGTGACGGCTTCGACCTTGAAGCGCTGCGCCCAAGCCAGCAGCGGGCGAAACAGCAGCTGATCGTAGATCAAAATCAGCACCAGCATGGCGAGGATGGCGTAGCCGACGGCGGCGAGGTCGCGCTGCTCGATGGCGAGCGCGATATAGGAGCCGATGCCCGGCAGCTTCACATCCTGGCCGTTGACGCTGATCGCCTCGGAGGCGACGACGAAGAACCAGCCGCCGGAGACCGACATCATCATGTTCCAGATGAGTTGCGGCATGGCAAAGGGCACTTCGAGCTGCCAGAAGCTCTGCCACGGCGACAAATGATACATGCGCGCCGCCTCGCGCAGATCCTGCGGCACGCCGATGAAGGACTGGTACAGGCTGAACGTCATGTTCCAGGCCTGCGAGGTGAAAATGGCAAAGATGGCCGCGCATTCGTAGCCCATGAGGCTGCCGGGAAAGAGCGCGATGAAACCGGTGACCGTGATCGAGAGGAAGCCGAGGATCGGCACCGACTGCAGAATGTCGAGCACCGGAATGAGCAGCTTCTCGGCGCGCCGGCTCTTGGCGGCGAAGGCGGCGTAAGCGAGGCTGAAGGCGAGCGAGGCGGCGAGCGCCAGCGCCATGCGCAGCACCGTGCGCAGGCCGTATTCCGGCAGATAGCGCGGATCGAGCGAGATGGCGAGCGTCTGGCCGAGCCGGTAGGGCGCGCCCATCTGCCGGCTCGCCCAGGCGAGCAGCACGATCGAGCCCAGCACCAGCGGCAGCGCCACGCCATCCCAGTAATTGGGCTTGAGCCGCGACGGCCAAGCGACGATGGGAAGCCCCCAGCGCTGTTGCATCGCTCCCCCGTGGTCGATTGGCCGAAACCCGTTGCAGGTCTAGCGAAAACTCATGGCAGAGAAAAGGCGGCCGCACGGGTTTCGCGACGGCATGCCGGCGCGGGCGCGCCGGCGCCCCGCGGGC
>DATIYL010000163.1:0-9250 GCA_035517635.1 Allostellaceae bacterium
TTTTGCGGCGCGCCGTCGTGCATGTGGCTGGGCTCCCGTGGGTGCCCTCCCCGATCGCGGGCGTCGACCGGCGAATGCTCGATCGCATCGGCGGCGAGGTGGCGCGCGCCACCTCGATCGTCCGCTACGCGCCGAATTCGCACTTCTCCCCCCATACCCACGGCGGCGGCGAGGAATTCCTGGTCCTCGACGGTGTCTTCTCCGACGAGCACGGCGATTTCCCCGCCGGCTCCTACATTCGCAACCCGCCGACCTCGCGCCACACGCCGGCCTCGGAGCCGGGTTGCACGATCTTCGTCAAGCTCTGGCAGTTCGATCCCGAGGACCGTCGAGCGGTGCGGATCGACACCACGAAACAGCCGTTCCTGCCCACACCGGAGCGGCCTGGCGTCGAAGCGATTCCGTTGTATGAGGACGCGCGCGAGACGGTGCGCCTCGAGCGTTGGCGCCCGGGCGCCGAGATCGCGCTGCCGGTTCAAGGCGGGACCGAAATCCTCGTCCTCGACGGCGTGTTCAGCGAAGGCGGCGAGAGTTTCGAGCCGCAATCCTGGCTCCGCTTGCCCGCCGGCGCTAGGCTCGCGGCCCGCGCCGGAGCCAAGGGCTGCAAGGTCTGGGTCAAAACCGGTCACCTCGCGCGAGCCCAGACAGCGCCCTCGGCGGCGGCATGACGCGGCGCGGAATGTCGGCCGCGGCGCGGGAAGAGAAGGGGGTTCGTGATGGCGTCTGAAAGCGACATCAGAAAAATGCTGATCGACGCGCTGTGGCCGAGCATTCAGGACATCGTCAAACAGGAAATCAGCTCGCTGACCGATTGGCGCACCGAGCTTGCCAACGCCACCGCCGCGATGCGGCGCGAACTCGACGAACTGCGCAAGGCGATCTCGGAAGAGATCGCGGCGCGGACCGGGCAGATCGGGAAAGACCTGCCGCGCCAGATGGCGCAAGAGATGGACGGAAGATTGTCGGCGCTGCGGCAGCAGCTCGTTCTGGGCGCGACGCAGCTGCAAGCGCTGCGCGAGGAGGCCGGCGACGGCATCAGCCAGCTTCAGCAGCGCGTGGACGCCCTCGATCTCCGCCTCAGGGGTGCGGCCGCCGCGTTGGGCGAGGGATCGGCTTCAGAACCGGCAAGCATCGCCGCGATCGGATCCGAATAATCTGGGCGCTCCCGACGGGGCATCGGCAGCGGCGCAAAGAGTTGATTCCACGCCCGAATACCCCATTATCTCCGTTGGTTCGCCCTGCTCGCCGCCGGTTTTGCCCTTGACGCTCGCCGCGCTGTTCCATCCTGCCGTCGCCGCCTGGTTCGGGCGGAGCTTTGCCGCGCCCACCGCGGCGCAGGCCGAGGCTTGGCCGGCGATCAAGGCCGGCGAGCACGTGCTGATCGCGGCGCCGACGGGGTCGGGGAAGACGCTGGCGGCGTTTCTCGCCGCGATCGACGAATTGGTGCGTCAGGGCATCGCGGGCGAGCTCGGCAATGCGACACAGGTGGTCTATGTCTCGCCGCTGAAAGCGCTCTCCAACGATATCCAGAAGAATCTCGAAGCGCCGCTCGCCGGCATCCGCGCCGAGCTTGCCGCTCAGGGCCTCCCCGATGTCGCGATCCGCACCTGGGTGCGCACGGGTGACACGCCGCAAGGTGAACGCGAGCGTATGCGGCGCTTGCCGCCGCACATCGTCGTCACGACGCCGGAATCGCTCTACATCCTGCTCGGCTCCGAGTCCGGCCGCGCCATGCTGGCGACGACGCGGACGGTGATCGTCGACGAGATCCATGCCGTCGCGCCGACGAAGCGGGGCTCGCATTTGGCGCTCTCGCTGGAACGGCTCGACGCGCTCTGCGGCCGCCCTCTGCCGCGCATCGGCCTCTCGGCGACGCAAAAGCCGGTCGAGACGGTGGCGCGCTTCCTCACCGGCGCCGGTGCCGCGGGCGCCGCGCCCGCCTGCCGGATCACCGACACCGGCCATCGCCGCGCCCGCGACCTCGCCTTGGAGCTGCCGGCGGCGCCGCTCGAGGCGGTGATGTCGGGCGATGTCTGGAAGCAGGTCTACGACCGTCTCGCCGAGCTGGTCGCGGCGCACCGCACCACGCTGGTCTTCGTCAACACGCGCCGCATGGCGGAGCGGGTGACGCGTGCGCTCTCCGAGCGTGTCGGCGAGAATGATGTCGCCGCCCATCACGGCAGCCTTGCCAAGGAGCGAAGGCTCGATGCCGAACAGCGGCTGAAGCATGGCAAGCTCCGCGCGCTGGTGGCGACGGCCTCGCTCGAGCTCGGCATCGATATCGGCGATGTCGATCTCGTCTGTCAGCTCGGCTCGCCGCGCTCGATCGCCGCTTTCCTGCAGCGCGTCGGCCGCTCCGGCCATGCCGTGAATGGCACGCCGAAAGGCCGCCTGTTTCCGTTGTCGCGCGACGAGCTGGTCGAATGCGCCGCGCTCATCGACAGCGTCCACCGCGGCGAGCTCGATCGCCTCGCTCTGCCCGAGCGGCCGCTCGACGTGGTGGCGCAGCAGATCGTCGCCGAGGTCGCGGCGCGCGAATGGAGCGAGGACGAGCTGCTGGCGCTGATCCGCCGCGCCTGGCCCTATCGCGACCTCGCGCGCGAGGATTTCGCCGCCATCGTGCAGATGCTGGCGGAAGGCTATGCCAGCCGCCGCGGCCGGCGCGGCGCGCTCATCCATTATGACGGCGTCAATCATAAGCTGCGCGGAAGGCGCGGCGCGCGGCTGACCGCCCTTACTTCGGGCGGCACCATCCCCGATACGGCCGACTATCAGGTGCTGCTCGAGCCCGAGAACCAGTTCATCGGCACGGTGAACGAGGATTTCGCCGTGGAGAGCCTTGCCGGCGACGTTTTCCAGCTGGGCAACGCCGCCTATCGCATCCGGCGCGTCGAGCGCGGCGTCGTTCGCGTCGAGGATGCGGCCGGCCTCGCGCCCAATATTCCGTTCTGGCTCGGCGAGGCGCCCGGGCGCAGCGACGAGCTTTCGGTCTCGGTATCGCGGCTGCGCCGCGCCGCGGCGGAGCGGCTGCGCTCCGATCCGAGCGGCGAGGGCGCGCGAGCCTGGTTCGAGGAGGCGCTCCATCTCGGGGCGCCCGAGGCACGCCAGCTGGCGGAATACCTCGCCGCGGGCCATGCCGCGCTCGGCACCTTGCCGACGCAGGAGACGCTCATTCTCGAGCGCTTCTTCGACGAAGCCGGCGGCATGCAGCTCGTCCTGCATTCGCCTTTTGGCAGCCGCCTCAACCGCGCCTGGGGCCTGGCGCTGCGCAAGCGTTTCTGCCGCAAGTTCAATTTCGAGCTGCAGGCGGCCGCGACCGAGGACAACATCGTGCTGTCGCTGACGACGGCGCATAGCTTCGATCTCGCCGCGGTGCCGCGCTATCTCCATTCGGCGAGCGTGCGGCAGCTCCTGATCCAGGCGCTGCTCGATGCGCCGATGTTCAACACGCGCTGGCGCTGGGTTGCGGGCGTCTCGCTGGCGCTGCCGCGCTTCCGCGGCGGCAAGAAAGTGCCGCCGCAACTGGCGCGAATGAATGCCGAGGATCTCATCGCGTCGGTCTTCCCCGACCAGATCGCCTGTGCCGAGAATCTCGTCGGCGAGCGCGAGATCCCCGACCATCCGCTCGTGCGCCAGACCGTCGCGGACTGTCTCGAAGAGGCGATGGACATTGTCGGGCTCGAGCGTCTCCTACGGCGGCTCGAAGCCGGCGAGATCGATATCGTCGCGCGCGATCTGACCGAACCGTCGCCGCTTGCCGTCGAAGTGCTCTCAGCGCGCCCCTACGCCTATCTCGACGACGCGCCGCTCGAGGAGCGCCGCACGCAAGCGGTGATGAGCCGGCGATGGCTCGCGCCGGAGGATGCGGCGGCGCTCGGCAGGCTCGATGCCGAGGCGATCGAGCGGGTGCGCGCCGAAGCCTGGCCCGAAGCGGCGAATCCCGATGAGCTGCATGACGCGCTCGTCTGGCTCGGCTTCCTCACCGCCGAGGAGGCCGAGGCGCAGCCGGGCTGGCGCGATTTCCTCGCAACGCTGGCGCGCGACCGCCGCGCCGCGTTGCTCGCGACGCCGCGGGCGCGGCTCTGGGTGGCGGCCGAGCGTTTGCCGCATGCGCTGGCGTTGTGGCCCGGTGCGCGGCTCGAGCTTCGCATCAGCGCTCCGCCCGCCTTGGCGGGGACCGAGGTCACGCGCGAGGCGGCACTCGTCGAGATGCTGCGCGGCCGGCTCGAAGGAAAGGGGCCGATCACCGAGGCGGCGCTGGCGGCGCCGTTGGGCGTGGCGCCAGGTGAGATTGCCGCCGCACTCGCGGCGCTCGAAAGCGAAGGCTTCGCCATGCGCGGGCGCTTCACGCCGGGCGCCGAGACCGAGGAATGGTGCGAACGCGGCTTGCTTGCGCGCATCCACCGCTACACGGTGAAGCGGCTGCGCGCCGAGATCGAGCCGGTCGCCGCACGCGACTTCCTGCGCTTCCTTGCGCGTTGGCAAAAGGTCGAGACCGAAACGCGGATGGAGGGACCCGACGCGCTCGAGGCGGTGATCTCGCAGCTCGAGGGCTTCGAGGCACCGGCGGGGGCGTGGGAGACGGAGATCCTGCCGGCGCGGCTGCCGCGTTACGAGCCGGGCTGGCTCGACGATCTCTGCCTTGCCGGGCGTGTCGCCTGGGCGCGGCTCAGGCCGCGCAACCCTCGGGCCAATGGCGCCGAGCGCGGCGCGATGCCGGTGCGGACGACGCCGATCACGCTGTTGGCGCGCCGCCACTTGCCGCTCTGGGCGGCGCTGTCGCCGGCGCCGGAGGCGGCGCCGTCGAGTGCTGCCGCTGAAGCGGTGCTGGCGCTCATCCGCGACCGCGGCGCTTCCTTCTTCGACGAGATCGCCGACGAGAGCGCGTTGCTGCGGCCGCAGGTCGAGGAGGGGCTGGCGGAGCTGGTGGCCCTTGGCCTCGTCACCTCCGATAGCTTCGCCGGCCTGCGGGCATTGCTGGTGCCGGCGGAAAAGCGGCGCTCGATGCAGGGACGCCGGCGGCGTGCCGTCGGCTTCGGGATGGAGGATGCGGGACGATGGGCGCTGGCGCGCCGCGCGCGGCCGACAGCGATCGGCGCCGAAGCCGATCCCGAGGCGACGGAGCATCTCGCGCGCGGCCTGCTGCGCCGCTACGGCGTCGTCTTCTGGCGGCTGCTCGAGCGCGAGGCCGATTGGCTGCCGCCCTGGCGCGATCTGCTGCGCGTCTATCGGCGGCTGGAAGCGCGCGGCGAGATCCGCGGCGGACGCTTCGTCGCCGGCTTTGCCGGCGAGCAATTCGCGCTGCCGGAAGCGGTGGGCCTGTTGCGCGAGGCACGGCGCAAAGCCGAGACGGGCGCCTTGCTCTCGCTGTCCGGCGCCGATCCGCTCAATCTCGCGGGCATCCTCACGCCCGGAGCCAAGCTTGCCGCGCTCACCGGCAATCGGCTCCTTTATCGCGACGGCGTGCCGATCGCCTTCCTCGCCGGCGGCAAGGTGCAGTTTGTGGCGACGCTCGACGCGGGCAGCGAGTGGGCAGCGCGTAAGGCGTTGCTGCGCGGCTCGGTGCCGCGAATGCTGGTCGGCTTTTCTTGAGCGGCGCGGAGCGGCGGCTTGCAGCGGTATGTGCAGCACCGCGTGTCGGATCGCGCGTGATCCGTGCTTACACTTTTTCGGTGGATAATCGGTGGATAAATCGCACGGCGCGATTGCCTTGCAACAAGTCCGTAAGCTAGGTTATCGCCTTCTTCACGGGATGTGGCGGTTTTCGCCATCGCGCCGAAAACAGGGGGGCGCGTGGACCCTATCGCGCAAGCTTTGCATGAGCGGGCGGCACGTTGCCGCAGGCTCGCCAAGATGATTTACACACCGGCCGTCGTGGCCGAGCTCGAAGCCTATGCGGTCCAGTTGGAGGAGCGGTTGGCGCGACTCGAAGAAGCGGAGCGCCTCGCGCCGTCGCCCGCGCCGCGTGTCGCTCAATCGCTGCGGACGAGCAGATAGGCCGGCCGCCTCTCTCGCCTCAGCCGTCGCACCGCCGCTTCGACATAAGCCTTTACCTCGTCGGGCAACAACCGATCGCGCGCCATGACGAGGCGCACGATGGGATCGTCGAGCAATTCATCAAGCGGCGGTTCTCGGTTGCCAAGATACGACATTGGGCGCTCCCCCATGGGAGCCGAGACTTTGGCGTCGACCGATGACGCATGCGCGACAGCAATGCGGCACAGTTGTGGCTGGTCGTGACAAATTGTGAGGAGCGGGCAGCGCTGGGGGTCTGATCCGTTTGGGGCGAATCGCGCGCTCTGGATGAGGAAATTTTGTTCGTGCCATAAAGAATTCACCTCATCCTGAGCTTGTCGAAGGACGCTCCTTGGATTTGCAGCAGGCTAGTACGCCACCTATGATGGTTGGGTGGGACTATAGATAGCGTCAGCATGAACGCTGCTTCCGGGAGGAAATCGATGACGAGACATTTGACGCGACGGGAAGTGTTTCACGCCGGAATGGTCGGCGTCCTCGGTGCCGGCATGGCGTGGCAAGCGCCGGGGCTGGCGCTAGCGGCAGACCAGCCCAAGAAAAAGTTCAAGATCGCCCTGTCGAATTCCTATATCGGCAACAAGTGGCGCATTGAGATGGAGAACGTCTTCAAGGCGGCGCTCCAGATGGAGCCGTTCAAATCGCAAGTGACAGGGAGCTGGTTCAACTCGGGCAACGACGTCAGCAAGCAGTCGCAGCAGATTTCGAATCTGATCGCCGAGCGCGTCGACGCCATCGTGGTGAACGCCGCTTCGCCCACGGCGCTGAATGGCATTCTGAGCCAGGCGGCATCGCGCGGCATTCTCGTGGTGTCCTTCGACAACATCGTCACGACGCCCGCGGCGCTGAAGGTCAATACCGATCAGGTGGAGTTCGGCCGAAAACTGGCGGAGTGGCTCGCGCAGAAGATCAACGGCACCGGCAACGTCATCATGGTGACGGGGGTCGCCGGCACGTCCGTCGATCTCGACCGCAACAAGGGCGCAGAGGAGATCTGGGCCAAGCATCCCGGCATCAAGGTGGTGAACCGCTATACCGGCATGTGGGATTCGGCCACCGCCCAGCGCAACACGGCGGCGCTGTTGCCCTCCCTGCCGAAGATCGACGGGATCTGGTGCCAGGGCGGCACGGACGGTGTCCTCAAGGCCTTTATCGACGCCAAGCGCACGCCGCTGCCGCCGACCGCCGGCGAAGCCGAAAACGGCTTCCGCAAATTCATGATCGGCTATATGGGCCAGAAGGTCGACGGCATCTCGATCGGCCAGCCGCCCTTCCTCTCGGTGATCTCGCTCGAGCTCGCCCGCCGCGTGCTGGAGGGCAGCTATCCCAAGAAGGACATCACCATCCCGTTCCCCTATGTCACCAACGACACGGTGAAAGCGGGCGAGACCGTATTCCCGCAGCTGCCGGACAGCTTCTTCACCGATTTCACCGATGGCGGCGCCAATCCGATGCTGAAGCTCTGTGCCGAGGCGGCGCTCGACGGCAAGGCCTGTTCGGGCAACCTCGCCGTGACGCTGCCGAGCGCATGACGGAAAGCGGAACGACCGCCGGCGGTGGATCTCCGCCGGCGGTCGCGGCGGTCAAGCTGGTCAAGTCCTTCGGCGGCGTGCAGGCCCTCAAGGGCGCCTCCTTCGCCGCGGCACCGGGCGAAGTCCATGCGCTGGTCGGCGAGAACGGCGCCGGCAAAAGCACGTTGATCAAGATCCTCGGCGGCCGCCTTCGGCCGGATTCCGGCTCGGTGCAGCTGAAAGGCGAAGCGGTCGAGCTGCACGGGCCGGCAGAGGCGCATCGACGCGGCGCCTGGACGGTGTTTCAGGAGCTGACCTTGCTGCCGTGGATGACGGTCGCCGAGAATCTGCTGCTTGGCGACGAGCCGCGCGGCGCCCTCGGCCTCATCGATCGGCGCAAAATGTCGCGCGATGCCGATGCGGCGCTGGCCCGGCTCGGCATCCGGCACATCGATCCCGACGCGCTGGTCGAGGACATCTCGCTGGCCGCCCGCCAAATCGTCGAGATCGTCCGCGTCGTCATCAGAGAGCCGGCCATTCTGCTGCTCGACGAGCCGACCTCGTCGCTGGGCGAGCATGAGGTGGCATGGCTCTTCGACCTGATCCGCGACCTTCGCGCCCGGCAGACCTGCATCGTCTTCACCTCGCACCGCTGGAACGAGATCGCCAGCATCGCCGACCGGATCACGATCTTTCGCAACGGCGCCGAAGTCGGGACCTATCGCGGGATCGAGGAGGGCGAGGCGATCACGCTGATGACCGGGCAGCGCCTCGATACGCTCTTTCCGCCGGTGCCGCCGCTCGCCGTCGCGGCGCCGATGCTCGAGGCGCAGGGTCTTGCCGCCTTCGGCATCCGCGACATCGGCTTCACCCTGCGCCGCGGCGAGATCCTTGGTGTTGGCGGGCTCACCGGCCATGGCCATCGCGAGCTGTTCCTCACCTTGTTCGGTGCCCAGCGTGCCGAGCGCGGGACGATCCTGGTCGGCGGGCAGGCGCTGGGTTTGCGGGGGCCGCGCGATGCCATCCGCGCCGGGCTCGGAATCGCGCTCGTGCCGGAGGACCGCAAGACCGAAGGGCTGCTTCTGCCCATGACCATCCGCGACAATCTCACGCTGGCCATCCTGAAGCGCATCTCGCGCCTTGGCGTCATCGAGGCCGGTGAAGAGGCGGAGCGGACGCGGCGGCTGGCCGAGGCGCTACAGATCAAGACGCCGAGCTTGATGCAGCCGGCGGGAAGCCTCAGCGGCGGCAATCAGCAGAAGGTTCTGATCGGCCGCTGGCTGCTGGCGGAGTCGCAGATCCTCTTGCTCTATGACGTGACGCGCGGCGTCGACATCGCTACCAAGCACGAGATTTATGAGCTCATGGTGCGGCTCATTGGCGAGGGCCGTGCCATTCTATTCTACTCGAGCGACGCCGAGGAACTTGCCCATCTCTGTCATCGCGCCCTGGTGATGCGCGAGGGCAGGATTGCGGCGGAGCTTGAAGCGCCGAACCTCTCGGCGGAAGCGATCGTGGCCGCGGCCGTGCGAGACAGCCTTGCCGCCTGAGCTCGCTGCGCGGCGCGAGCGCCGCCCGTTCGCGGCGCATCTCGTTGGCCAGAATATCGGCCTGCTGCTGGTCTTTGCGCTGCTGGCGGCGGCGGTACTGCTCTATTGCGTATTCTTCTGGATCCGGCAGCAGAGCCTGCCCGGTAATTTCGAGCT
>DATIYL010000164.1:0-6777 GCA_035517635.1 Allostellaceae bacterium
CGAGTACCCCGTAGACGCCGTCGAACTTGCCGCCGGTGGGTTGCGTGTCGAGATGGCTGCCGGTGACCACCGGCGGAAGATCATCGCGCCGCCCCGGGCGGCGCGCAAAGATGTTGCCGATGCGATCGACGGTGACCGAACAACCGGCCTCCTTGCACCAACGGACGAAGAGGTCGCGTCCGTCGCGATCGAGGTCGGTGAGCGCCAGGCGCTTGCTGCCGCCCTTCTCGGTCGCACCGATCTTCGCCATATCCATCAAACTCTGCCACAAGCGCTGCTGGCTGATCTTGAGGTTGGGGGTGGCGTTCATTCTGCGGCCTTGCGCAAGGGGTTGTTGGGATGCTGTGTCCAGTCGAGCGGCTGCGCTCCATTGTCGGTGCGGCGCATGGAGATGCAGTTCTCCACGGGACAAACGAAGAGGCAGAGATTGCAGCCGACGCATTCCTTCTCGATGATCTCGTAGCGTCGCTTTCCACCGACGCGCAGCGCGGCGATCGCCTGATGCGCCGTGTCTTCGCAGGCAATATGGCAGAGGCCGCATTGAATGCAGAGATTCTGGTCGATCTCGGCGACGATCTGGTAATTGAGATTGAGGAACTGCCAGTCCGTGACGTTGGTCACGGCCTTGCCGCGAAAATCGGCCAGGCGGCCATGGCCCTTATCGCGCATCCAGCGCCTCAGCCCGTCGGCCATGTCGTCGACGATACGGAACCCGTGATGCATGGCGGCGGTGCAGACTTGGACCGTGCCGGCACCGAGCGCGATGAACTCCGCAGCATCGCGCCAGGTCTCGATGCCGCCGATGCCGGCGATGGGGATGCCGCGACACTCCGGATCGCGCGCGATTTCGGCGACCATATGCAGCGCCACCGGCTTCACCGCCGGACCGCAATAGCCGCCATGGGTACCCTTGCCGTCGACCACCGGCACCGGCGCCATTTGCTCGAGATCGACGGCGATGATCGAGTTCAGCGTGTTGATCAGGCTCACCGCATCGGCGCCTCCGCGCACGGCCGCGCGCGCCGGACCCAGGATATTCGTGACGTTGGGCGTAAGCTTGACGATCACCGGCATGCGCGAATGCTGCTTGCACCAGCGCGTCACCATCTCGACGTAATCCGGCACCTGGCCCACCGCCGATCCCATGCCGCGCTCGGACATGCCGTGCGGGCAGCCGAAATTGAGCTCGACGCCGTCGGCACCGGTGTCTTCGACCTGCCGCAGCATGCGTTTCCAGCTCTCCTCCTCGCACGGCACCATCAGCGAGACGACAAGGGCGCGGTCGGGCCAGTCGCGCTTTACTTCCTTGATCTCGCGCAGATTGACCGCGAGCGGACGGTCGGTGATCAGTTCGATATTGGTGAAGCCGGCGACGCGGTTGCCGCGGTAGGAGAGGCCGCCATAGCGGGAACTGGTGTTGACGATTGGCGGATCCTCGCCGAGCGTCTTCCAAACGACGCCGCCCCAGCCCGCCTCGAAGGCGCGTACCACGTTGTAAGCCTTGTCCGTCGGCGGCGCCGAAGCGAGCCAGAACGGGTTTGGCGATTTGATGCCGGCGAAGGTCGTGGCGAGCTCAGCCATAGCGCCCTCTCTCATCCCGCGAGCGCGCGGTGGATGGACAGGGCGGCGAGCTTGCCGTCCTGTACCGCTTGAACGGTGAGATCCTGGCCGCCGGCGATGCAGTCGCCGCCCGCCCAGACGCGATCGAGCGACGTCCGGCGCTCGGCATCGACCTTGATGCGGCCGCCGTCGAGCTCAAGCAGCTCCCGGCTATCGGCGCGCACGGGGTCAGCGACGAAATGCTGCCCGATGGCCTTGAACACCATGTCTGCGGCGAGCGCGAAGGTCTCGCCGGTGCCGACGAGCCTGCCCTCGGCCAACCGCGTATATTCGAAGACGATCTCGGTGATGCGGCCGCCGTCGCCCACCGCGCGCAGCGGCCTTGCCCAATGTTTGATCGTCACGCCATTGATCTGGGCAAATTCCTGCTCATGCGCCGTAGCGCCCATCGCCTCTGCGCCGCGGCGGTAGACGATGGTCACATCCTCGGCACCGAGCCGCTTCGTCTGCACGGCGATGTCGATGGCGGTGTTGCCGCCGCCGATCACCACCACGCGGCGCCCCACCGATAACCCGGCGAAGTCCTCGGCTTGGCGCAGCTCCGCGATATAGTCAACGGCATTGTGGATGCCTTTGAGATCCTCTCCTTCGCATCCGAGCGCATTCACACCTGCAAGTCCCATGCCGAGGAAGACCGCGTCGAATGCCTGCCTCAGCTCGGCCAGCGAAACGTCTCTTCCGAGCCGGGTTGCCGTGCGCAGTTCGATGCCGCCGATGCCGAGAATGAAATCAACCTCGGCACGCGCGAAATGATCGGGAACCTTGTACTCGGCGACGCCGAACTCGTTGAGGCCGCCGGGCCGTGCGCGCGCCTCGAAGACGGTGACGTCATGGCCGAGCCGGGCAAGGCGATGGGCGCAGGCGAGCCCGGCCGGACCGCCGCCGACCACGGCGATGCGCTTTCCCGTGCCAGAAGCGCGGCCGAAGGGGTGACTCGGAGCGGTCAAGATGGGATCACAGGCATAACGCTGCAAACGGCCGATGCGGACGGGCTTTCCCTCCTGCGCCGTCCTTACGCAGGCCTGCTCGCAGAGGATCTCGGTCGGGCACACCCGCGCACAGGCGCCACCGAAGATGTTGGCTTCGAGGATCTTGAGCCCGGCCCCCTCGACATTGTCGGCGGCGATCCGCTTGATGAAGCCGGGAATGTCGATGCCGGTGGGACAGGCTTCGATACAGGGCGCGTCATAGCAGAAATGGCAGCGATCGGCCTCGATCAGCGCGGCAGCGCGGCCGAGCGGTGGGTGGATATCCGCGAAGTGGTCGCGATAGGCTTCGGGCGGCAGCCGCCGCGCCGCAATGTCCGCCGCTATCGCTCGCTTCTTCGCCATGCTTCGCCGCCCCGAGGCGCCGGTCCTACCGCCGTCGCTTTCGTCAACTCTATTAGGAAGTTGACCGATTGTTCAAGCTTGAAGGAAGATTGGGCCGGAGGGCGGCCGGGAAGAGCAGCATGGCGCATGGGGATGTGAGAAGCTTGCCGGCACGCCGGGCGGCGAACGGCAAGAGCAAGCCCGCGAATGGCCGCACTGCTGTCCGCGAGCGTAACGAGGCGAAGATTTTGAAGGCCGCCGAGGCGGTCTTCGCCCGCAAAGGCTTCAGCGGCGCCAGCACCGCCGAAATCGCGCGCAAAGCCAAGGTACCCAAGCCCAATCTGCATTACTATTTTCGCACCAAGCGGCTGCTCTATGCCGCGGTGTTGGATCGCATTCTCGAGATCTGGCTCGATGCTCTCGACGAGATCAGGCCCGAAGCCGAGCCGGCCGATGCGCTGGCTCGATACGTGGTTCGCAAGCTCGAAAGCTCGCGCATCCTGCCGGAGCCGTCGCGGCTCTGGGCGATGGAGCTGATCGGCGGCGCGCGTCACGTGCAACCCTTCCTCAAGGGCCGGCTGAGACAACTGGTACTGCAAAAGAGCGAGGTGATCCGCGGTTGGATCGAGGCGGGGAAGATCGACGACATCGATCCCGCGCATCTCTTGTTCGGGCTCTGGGCGCTGACGCAGACCTATGCCGATTTCGCAGCGCAAATCTCGGCCGTGCTCGGCAAGGACCGGCTCGACGATGCGGTCTTCGCCGCAGCGACCCGAACGGCGACGCAGCTCGTGTTACGAGGCGTCGCCGTCCGATCGGGTCGCTAGGCCGCCGCTTTCAGCACCTCGGCGAGCTTGCCGAAGATTTCGTCGATCTCGCGCTTGCCGATGGTGAGCGGCGGCGACAGCGCGATGATGTCGCCGGTGGTGCGGGTGAGGAGCCCTTGCTCATAGCCGGCAAGAAACGCGTCGAAGGCGCGCTTGCCCGGCTGGCCGGGGATCGGCTCGAGCTCGATTGCGGCGATGAGGCCGAGATTGCGGATGTCGATGACATGCGGCAGGCCCTTCAAGCCATGCGCCCGCTCTTCCCAATAGGGCGCGAGCGCCCGCACCTTCTCGAAGAGGCCTTCCTCGGCATAGACCTCGAGCGCCGCGAGCCCGGCGGCGCAGGCGAGTGGATGGCCCGAATAGGTGTAGCCGTGGAAGAGCTCGATCGCGTAGTCGGGTCCGGTCATGAAGGTGTCGTAGATGCCCTTGCGCGCGATCACCGCGCCCATCGGCACCGCCCCCGAGGTAAGCCCTTTGGCGGTGGTGACCAGGTCGGGCATGACGCCGAAATAGTCGACGGCGAAATTCGTGCCGAGCCGGCCGAATCCGGTGATGACCTCGTCGAAGATGAGCAGAATGCCGTGCTTGGTGCAGATCTCGCGCAACCGCTGCAGATAGCCCTTGGGCGGCACCAGCACGCCGGTCGAGCAGGCGACGGGCTCGACGATGAGCGCGGCGATGGTCGAGGCGTCGTGCAGTGCGATGATGCGCTCGAATTCGTCGGCGAGATGCGCGCCCCATTCGGGTTGGCCGCGCGAGAACGCTTGCTTCGCGCGGTCATAAGTGTGCGGCAGATGATCGACGCCGGACAGCAGCGGGCCGAAGAATTTGCGGTTGGCAGAGATGCCGCCCACCGACATGCCGCCGAAGCCGACGCCGTGATAGCCGCGCTCGCGGCCGATGAGGCGGGTGCGCGTGCCTTCGCCGCGCAGGCGGTGATAGGCGATGGCGATCTTGAGCGCGGTGTCGACCGCCTCGGAACCGGAATTGGTAAAGAAGACGTGATCGAGATCGCCGGGCGCCAGCGCCGCGACGCGCGCCGCCAGCTCGAAGGCCTTGGGATGGCCCATCTGGAAGGCCGGGGAATAGTCCATCTCGGCGGCCTGGGCCTGGATCGCCGCGACGATCTTGGGATGGGCATGGCCGGCATTGCAGCACCACAGCCCCGCCGTGCCGTCGAGCACCGTTCTGCCATCGGCGCTGGTATAGTGGAGGCCCTTGGCGGCGACGAGCAGCCGCGGATGCGCCTTGAACTGCCGGTTGGCGGTGAACGGCATCCAGTAGGGCTGGAGATCATTGGGCGTGCGCGCCGCGGTAGCGCGGGCGGCGGGCTTGGCGGTAAGGGCGGGCATGGGGCAATCCTCCGGGGGCTTTCCTGCCATCTTCCGCACCTCCGCGCTTTGCGCAAGGCTGGCTCTCGGAAATAGTCTGGCTTATTATAAGCACGCTTACTACATATCGGCCCATGACCCAACCTGCTCTCGACCGCAGCTTCGGCTTCCTGCTGCACGACATCGCCCGGCTGATGCGCAAGCGCTATGAGCAGCGCGCCCGGCCGCTCGGCCTCACCCGCGCGCAATGGCAGGTCCTCGCCCATTTGCAGCGGCACGAAGGCATCAACCAATCGGGCCTCGCCGAGCTGCTCGAGCTCGAGCCGATCACCGTCGGCCGCCTCATCGACCGCATGCAGGAGGCGGGGCTGGTGGAGCGCCGGGCCGATCCCGCCGACCGCCGCGCGCATCGCCTTTTCCTGACGGAGCGCGCGCGGCCCTTGCTCGATCGCTGCCGTGCGCTCGCCGATACCGTCTACGACGAGGCCTTTGCCGGCATCGCAGGCGGCGCGCGCGAGTACCTCACCGATGTGCTGGTGCGCGTTCGCGGCAACCTGTCCGAGCGGCGCAGCGATGAGTTGAGCAAGTCCGCCACCGCCGTGCAACGCGAGCCCGCGGAGACCGCTCCATGAGTTCCACGACCTCCGATCGCGTTCGCGAGCGCGCGACGGGGCGCCAGCGCCGCTGGAGCCGCGCGCGCCTGTTGCGCCTCGCGCTGATGTTCGCGCTGCCTCTCGCCATCGCCCTTGCCGGCGGCTGGTGGTATGCGACCTCCGGCCGCTACGTCTCGACCGACGACGCTTATGTCCAAGCCGACACGATCGCAGTGAGCAGCGACGTTTCCGGCCGCGTCGTCGCGGTCGAAGTGCACGACAACGAATACGTCAAGCAGGGGCAGGTGCTGATCCGCCTTGACGACCGGCCCTACCGCGCCGCGGTCGAGCACGCAGCGGCGCAGCTCGCCAACGCCAGGCTGCAGGTCGAAGGGATGCGCGCCACCTACCGCCAGCGCCTCGCCGATCTCGCGGCGGCGCAGGACACGCTCAAATATCAGCAGAGCGAATACGAGCGCCAGCAGCATCTGTTGGAGACGCACGTCACCTCGCAGTCGAGCTATGACCAGGCGCGCAACCGCTACGTCACTGCCCGCCAGCAAGTGGAAAGCGTAGAGGCGCAGATCGCCAACATCCTGGCGAGCCTCGGCGGCAATCCCGACATCCCGACCGATCAGCATCCGCTGGTCCAGGAAGCGCAGGCGCAGCTCGATCAGGCGCAGCTCAATCTCGGCTACACCGTGATCCGCGCTCCGGCCAACGGCATCGTCACCAATGTCGACAAGTTCCCGTCGGGCAACTACCTCTCGGCCTCGACGCCCGCCTTCTCGCTGGTCGAGACCGACCATCCCTGGATCGAGGCGAATTTCAAAGAGACCGAGCTCACACATATGAAGCCGGGCGACGAGGCGACGATCTCGGTCGATGCCTATCCCGGCGCCACCTTCAAGGCGCGTGTGACCAGCCTCAGCCCCGGCACGGGCTCGCAATTCTCCGTGCTGCCGCCGCAGAACGCCACCGGCAACTGGGTCAAGGTGGTGCAGCGCCTGCCGGTGCGGCTCGCCGTCGAGAACCCGGACCCGGCACAGCCGCTGCGCGCCGGCATGAGCGCCGATGTCGAGGTCGACACGCACCA
>DATIYL010000165.1:0-11727 GCA_035517635.1 Allostellaceae bacterium
GCCTGCGACTGGTCGTCACCAAGGCGGCTGGTCGCGGGCACTCTATCGGGCCGGGTTGACAGGCATGGCCACGCTTCACACACGATCCCTGGCGCGGCTGATGATCGCGCCGTCGGTCACTGCCCTCTTCCTGTGGATGGCCGTGCCGCTCGGCATGACCCTCTACTTCTCGTTCATTCGCTACAATCTTCTGATCCCGGGCCCGAAATCCTTCGTCGGCTTTTCCAACTACTATTACTTCCTGACCGATCCCGCCTTTGCGGCAGCGCTCGTCAACACGCTCGTCATTGTCGGCGGGACCCTCCTCATCACCGTCATCGGCGGCGTTTTGCTGGCGCTGCTTCTCGACCAGCCGATCTTCGGGCAGGGCATCGTGCGCCTGTTGGTGATTTCGCCCTTCTTCGTCCTGCCGACGGTCGCCGCGCTGGTCTGGAAGAACATGATGATGAACCCGGTCTATGGCGTCTTCGCGCAGATCGCCCACAGTCTGGGGCTCTCGCCGCTCGACTGGTTCGCCAGCGTTCCGCTGCTCTCGATCACGCTCATCGTCGCCTGGCAATGGCTGCCTTTTGCGACGCTGATCCTCTTGACCGCGTTGCAGTCGCTCAGCGAGGAGCAGAAGGAAGCGGCGGAGATGGACGGCGCCCGCCGCTTCTCGATCTTTTTCTACATCATCCTGCCGCACCTCGCGCGGGCGATCACGGTGGTCATCTTGATCGAGACCATCTTCCTGCTGACCGTCTTCGCCGAGATTCTCGTCACCACCAATGGCGGGCCGGGGGTTGCAACCACGAACATCGCCTTCCTGGTCTACGCCCAGGCGCTGCTGCAGTTCGATGTCGCCGGCGCCTCGGCGGGCGGCATCATTGCCGTCATTCTCGCCAATATCGTCGCGGTGTTCCTGATGCGCATGATCGGGCGCAATTTGGAGGCATGATCGATGGCGCGCGCCATTCCCGCGCGACGGCGCTGGCTGCTGAGCATCGTGGCCTGGGCGGTCGGGCTCATGATCTTCTTCCCGATCCTCTGGACAGTGCTGACCAGCTTCAAGACCGAGGGTGAGGCGATTGCTGCGCCGCCGCATATTCTCTTCTTTCATTGGACGCTCGAGAACTACGTCGAGGTGCAGCAGCGCTCCAACTACATCGAGCACGTTTCCAATTCGGTCGTGATCGCCTTGGGCTCGACGCTGCTGGCCTTGCTCATCGGAGTCCCGGCCGCCTGGGCGGCGGCCTTTGCGCCGGGGCGGCGAACCAAAGACCTGCTGATGTGGATGCTCTCGACCAAAATGATGCCGCCGGTGGGCGTCCTCGTGCCGATCTATCTGCTGTTCCGCGACTGGGGGCTGCTCGATACGCTCACCGGCCTCACCGCGCTGATGATGCTGGTCAACCTGCCGATCGTCGTGTGGATGCTCTACACCTATTTCCGGGAGATACCCGCCGACATCCTGGAGGCCGCGCGGATGGATGGCGCGCGCCTCTTCAACGAGATCGTGCACGTGCTGGCGCCGATGGCCGCGCCGGGGATCGCCTCGACGATGTTGCTGAACATTATTCTCGCCTGGAACGAGGCCTTCTGGACGCTGAACCTTACCGCGGCCAAGGCGGCGCCGCTCAGCGCGTTCATCGCCTCCTATTCCAGCCCCGAGGGCCTGTTTTGGGCGAAGCTCTCGGCCGCCTCGACCATGGCGATTGCGCCGATCCTGATTCTCGGCTGGTTCTCGCAGCGCCAGCTCGTTCGCGGCCTGACCTTTGGCGCGGTGAAGTGATGGCGAGGAAGTGGAGCACGCGATGGGCGCCATAAGACTGGAGCAGGTAACCAAGCGCTTCGGCCCGGCGGTTGTCATCCCGCGCGTCGATCTCGACATCGGCGATGGCGAATTCGTCGTCTTCGTCGGCCCGTCGGGATGCGGCAAGTCGACCTTGTTGCGCCTCATCGCCGGTCTCGAAGACGTATCGAGCGGCCGGGTCCTCATCGATGGCGCCGATGCGACGCGCCTGGCGCCCGCGCAACGCGGCCTCGCGATGGTCTTTCAGTCCTATGCGCTCTACCCGCATATGAGCGTCTACAGGAACATTGCGTTCCCGCTGAAGATGGCGCGCAGCGAGGCAGCGCTGATCGACCGGAAGGTGCGCGCGGCGGCGCAGACTCTTAATCTCACCGAATATCTCGACTACAAGCCTCGCCAGCTCTCCGGCGGTCAACGCCAGCGGGTCGCGATCGGCCGCGCCATCGTGCGCGAGCCAAAGGCGTTTCTCTTCGATGAGCCGCTCTCGAACCTGGACGCGGCGCTCCGGGTCAACATGCGCGTCGAGATCAGCGAGCTGCATCAGACGCTCAAGACGACAATGATCTACGTCACGCACGACCAGGTCGAAGCCATGACCATGGCGGACCGAATCGTCGTGCTGCGGGGAGGCAATGTGGAGCAGGTCGGATCGCCGCTCGATCTATACCGCACGCCGAGTAACCTGTTCGTCGCCGGCTTCATCGGCAGCCCGCAGATGAATTTCGTCCGCGGCGCCGAGGCCGAAAAGCGCGGCGCCAAGACGATCGGCGTTCGCCCCGAGCATATTCTCGCTTCTCACAGCGCGGGCGACTGGGTCGGCACCGCTACCATCGCCGAGCATCTCGGCTCAGACACGATCCTGCATGTCTCGGTCGAAGGCATCGGGACCATCAAAGCGAGGGTCGAAGGTGAATTCCCCCTACAGCATGGGCAGCGCGCCTATCTGACGCCGGATCCGAGCAAGATCCATCGCTTCGATGACGAGGGAAAGGCGATGACGTGATTTAGGGAACGGGAGCCATCCGCAAAGGCTGGGATTCCCCCAAAGCAGACTCGCCATTCGCCGCCACCCTTTTTCCGAGATGCGCCATGACCCGACGTTCCGGGTGGGCAAACAAGTTGCGGCGGCACCCCACAGCCACAAATGTGCCAGGAGCCGACAGCGCTCAACCACGAAGCGGCCGCCTACGGCACGTGCGGATCCGCGAGCGCCAACGCAATGGGTCATGGCGGCGCAGGGCGCGCGATGTCGGCCATGCCCCGCTTGGCGCGCATGGCCGCGCGGCTTGACGTGGTCGGCGCCGGCGCATCATATCCAGCCCCCGGGCGCGCTCGGCCGGACGCCCGACCCAGCAAAGGCTTTTGAGAGCTTTTTATGACGACAACCGATGAAGCGGCCGGAGAAAGCGCCAGTTCCGTCGCGGCGCCGACCGCGCTGACGGGCGAGAGCGCCGCTTTCGTGGTGCTGGGGGCCTTGAGCTTCTCGCACCTGCTGAACGATCTTGTTTCGTCCCTCGTCCCCGCCGTCTATCCGCTGCTGAAGACGAGCTTCGGCCTCAATTTCGCGCAAATAGGCCTCGTGACGCTCTGCTTTCAGCTCACCGCCTCGCTGCTTCAGCCGGCGGTCGGAGTTTTCACGGACCGCCGGCCGATGCCCTATTCGTTGCCGGTCGGAATGGGCTTCACGCTGTGCGGGCTTCTGCTGCTGTCGCATGCGCCGCATTTTGCGCTGGTGCTGCTGGCGGTCATGCTGGTCGGCGTCGGCTCCGCCGTCTTCCATCCGGAATCGTCTCGCATCGCCCGCGCCGCCTCCGGCGGCCGCCACGGCTTCGCCCAGTCGCTGTTCCAAATGGGCGGAGCCACGGGATCCTCGCTCGGCCCCTTGCTCGCCGCGCTGATCGTCATGCCGCGCGGCCAGGGCTCCATCGCCCTCTTCGCGCTGGTGGCGTTGGCCGCCATGGTCGTTTTGACGGGCGTCTGCCGCTGGCATAAACGCGCCCGCGGCAAACCGCGCGCGTCCGTCCGAGCGAAGGCCGCCGCCGTCGTCGCTACGCCGCATCGGACGCGCCTCGCCCTGTTCATCCTGCTGTTGCTGGTGTTCTCGAAGTACTTCTATCTCAGCAGCCTGACCAGCTACTACACCTTCTACCTCATCGACCGGTTCCACGTTTCGGTCGAGAACGCCCAGATCCACCTCTTCGTCTTCCTGGGCGCGGCCGCGCTCGGAACCTTCTTCGGCGGCCCCATCGGCGACCGCTACGGCCGCAAGGCGGTGATCTGGGGCTCGATCGTCGGGGCTTTGCCGTTCACGCTGATGCTGCCCTACGCCAACCTTTTCTGGACCGGCATCTTGTCGGCGGTCATCGGCCTGGTGCTGTCCTCGGCGTTCTCGGCGATCCTGGTCTATGCGACCGAACTCGTCCCGGGCCGCGTCGGGACGATCTCGGGGCTGTTCTTCGGCCTCGCCTTCGGCATCGGCGGCCTCGGCGCCGCCGTCCTGGGCGAGGTCGCGGATCTCACGAGCATCGATTTCGTCTATCGCCTCTGCGCCTACCTGCCGCTGGTCGGTCTGCTCACGGCGTTCCTGCCCAACCTCGAGAGGCCACGAACCCTCCGACAGGGGTAGCTGTCGGACGAACCGGGGCCTTCGGGCAGACAAGCGTGCTTTGCGTAACGCACTTGCTCGCGCATAATCGCCGGCGTCATGAGCGTATTTGCGTTGCGCACCGTCCGACCCCGTTGGCGTCAGCGGCGGAAGCGCCGACGAAAGAGCACTTTGCTCGAGCGGCTGCGCCGATGGTGGCAGCGCGCCGGTTGGGCGTGGCGAACGCTGACGGCAGCACCGGTGTCGGTGCGGCTTGTCGTGATCGCGGTAATCGGTGCGGCTGCCTTCATGACGGCGAACATCGTCTATCAGGTCATCCGCAAGCCGACCGAACTCTTCTATCCCGTGCGATATGCGCTGAACAAAGCGCCGGCCGAGACCTGGCGGGACTACGGACCGCTGTTTCGGCGCTATTCGACGGCAACGGTCACGCCCGAGCTGCTCGCGGCGCTGGCGCAAGTCGAAGGCGCCGGCAATCCCGTCGCTCATACCTATTGGCGCTGGCGCCTGACCTGGCGTCCCTTCGAGGTTTACGAGCCGGCCTCGAGCGCCGTAGGCATGTACCAGATGACGGCGGCGGCCTTCGCGGACGCACAGCATTATTGCATCCGCCAACACATCGTCGTCGAGGAGGGCTGCTGGTCGGACGGCCTCTACACCCGGATCATGCCCGGCGACGCGATCGAGCTGACGGCCGCCTTGTTGGATCGCAATGTCGCGGCGGTTCTCGCGGACGCGCATATCCATGGGACTGCGGCGCAGAGGCAGCAGCTCGCCGCCGTCGTCCATCTCTGCGGCATGCGGCCGGCGACGGAATTCGCGCGCCGCGGGTTCCATCCCGGGCGGGGAGAACACTGCGGCGACCATGATGTCGCGGACTATCTCGCCCGCGTCGACGCGATGAAACGTGAATTCCTGCGCCTCGCCGCGGAGGAATAGGCGCGGCGGCGACCAGGATGAAACGAAGCGCGGAGACCGGGTGTTGCTCTCGTTGCGATGATCGGACAACGCTCTCGACCCTCGCTCGTGTCCGATGCGCGCGCGGCCCAGCGGCCGCTCGACTGGCTGAACTTCCTGCTGGCCGATGTGCAAGGCGGGCTCGGTCCTTTCCTCGCCATCTATCTCACCGCGAGCCGGCATTGGCAGCCCGGAGCGGCGGGGCTGATGCTGACCATCGCGGGTCTCGCTACCGTCGCCGCGAGCCCGGCGCTGGGCGGGCTCGTCGACCGCGTGCGCTGGAAACGGGCGATCGTCGTCGCGGGCGCTGCGGCGGTCGCGCTGGCGGCGGTGATGGAAGCGATCCTGCCGCAGCCCTGGCCGGTCGGCGCGGCGCAGCTCGGCAGCGGCATCGCCGATGCGGCCTTCCCGCCGGCCATCGCCGCGCTGAGCCTCGGCCTGGTTGGGCGCGCGGCCTACACGGCGCGGGTCGGACGCAACCAGGCCTACAATCATGCCGGCAATGTGGTCACGGCCGCGCTGTCCGGCGTCGCCGGCTGGCTCATCGCGCCGGTTGCCGTGCTTTGGGCGGTGACGCTGTTCTCGGCGGCGAGCATCGCCGCGGTCCTGCTGATCGAGCCGGGCGCGATCGACCACGAGGTGGCGCGCGGCGCCGATGACGGGCGCGGGCGGGAGGATGGCGCGGGCGGCGGCATGCGCGCGCTCTTCGGCAGCCGCCCTCTCCTGCTCTTCACGCTCAGCATCACCCTCTTCCATTTCGCGAATGCAGCCATGCTGCCGCTCGCGGGAGAGCGGCTGTCGAGCGGCGCCGATGGCGGGACCGGCGCGGTGTGGATGGCGGCCTGCATCGTGCTCGCGCAGCTCGTGATGATCCCGGCATCGCTGCTGGTCGGACACCGGGCCGACCGTTGGGGCCGCAAGCTTCTGTTCCTGTTCGGCTTCGCCGCCTTGCCGGTGCGCGGCCTGCTCTTCGCCCTGGTCGGCGCGCCGGGCGGCCTGCTCGCGATCCAGGTGCTGGATGGGGTGGGCGCCGGCATTTTCGGCGCGCTGTTTCCGATCGTGGTCGCGGACCTCACCCGCGGCACCGGGCGCTACAATCTGGCGCTCGGCGCCGCTTCGGCGTGCTGGGGGCTCGGCGCGGCGCTCAGCAATGGCGTCGCCGGCGAGATCGTGGATTGGCTCGGCTTTTCCGCCGCGTTTCTGGTGCTGAGCGGCTTTGCGCTGGCGGCGCTGGTTCTGTTTGCGGCAGCGGTACCGGAGACGAGGCCGGCGGGAGGAGGCAGTTAGTCTAGGCGCAGTCAGAAGAAGGGCGCGCGCATGTGCGGCGGAGAGACACCTCACCCTCCCGTCGCTCACGCGACAGGTCCCTCCCTCTCCCCGCTTCGCGCGGAGAGGGGAAGCTAAGCGGCGAAGCGGAACGCCGCCATGCTGAGGCTGCCGAGGGTGAAGCCTTGGTGGATGCGTTCGCCGCGAGCATTGGGGCCGGCGGCGCCCAAGGCGACGAAGAGCGGCAGGAAGTGGTCGGGCGTCGGCTGCGCTTCGCGCGCATGGGGCGCGCGGTCGAGCCAATCGAGGAGCTCGGCGCGCCGGCCTTCGGCCAGCGCGGCGGCGAGCCAATCGTCGAAGGCCTTCGCCCAGGGCGCCACCGGCCCGCCTTGGCGCATGAGGGCGCGCAGATTGTGCACGGCGCCGCCGCTCGCCAGCACCAGCACGCCTTCGCGGCGGAGCGGCGCCAGCGCCGCGCCGAGGCGCTCATGCCAGGCGGCATCGCGATAGGGCTGGATCGAGAGCTGGATCGTCGGCATGTCGGCGGCGGGATACATGAGGCGCAGGGGGACCCAGGCGCCGTGGTCGAGGCCGCGCTCGGGGTCGGTCGCCGCAGGAATGCCGGCTTCGGCGAGCAGGGCCGAGACGCGCTGTGCCAAGGCGGGCGCGCCGGGCGCCGGCCAGGTCATGCGGTAAAGCGGCTCGGGAAAGCCGTAGAAATCATGGATGGTGTCGTTGCGCTCCGGCGCGGAGACGGCGGGCTCCTCGGTCATCCAATGCGCGGAGACGCAGAGGACCGCCTCGGGCCGCGGCAGCTCGGCGGCGAGGCGCTGCCAGAGGGCGCCGGTCTCGCCGGGATCGAGCGACAGCGCCGGTGAGCCATGGGAGAGAAAGAGGCTGGGCAAAGCGGCAGCGGTCATGGTGCCTCACTGTTGACGTCGAGAGGGGCCCCGCTTTCGCGAGGGATGGACGACTAAAGCAAACTGAAAGCGTTCAGTCACCGTGTGACGTCAGGTGGTGTTGTCGGGCTCGCGGCGCAATCCGCGCGGCTTGGGCGGGATGATCAGCACGCGGTCGACGCGGCGGCCGTCCATGTCGACCACCTCGAAGCGGAAGCCATCGACCATGAAGCGGTCGCCGACGCTGGGGACACGGTTGATGCGCGCCATCATGAAGCCGCCGAGGGTGTGGAAGCCGGCGCCCTCCTCATCCACGAGCTGGTGGAGGCCGGTCAGGTCCTTGACCTCGTCGACGGTCACCATCCCGTCCACCAGCCAGGAGCCGTCATCGCGGCGCACCACCGCCTGGCTGCCGGCGGCGGTCTGATCGGCGATGTCGCCGACGAGCGATTGCAGGATGTCGTGCAAGGTGACGACGCCTTCGAAATCGCCGTACTCGTCGACGACGAGCGCCATCGGCGCGCCGGATTTCTTGAAGATCTCGAGCGCGCGCAGCGCCGTCACCGTGCTGGGCAGGTAGATCGGCGGCTTCACCGCACTTTTGATGTCGAAGGCGCGGCCGGCGAGCAGCAGGGAGAGAAGATCCTTGACCTGGACGATGCCAAGAACCTGCTGCGGGCCGCCTTGGACGACGGGAAAGCGCGAGTAGTCGCTGTCGCGGATCTTGCGGCGGTTCTCCTCCTCGCTGTCGCCGAGATCGAGCCATTCGACCTGGGTGCGCGGCGTCATCACCGCGCTGATATTGCGATCGCCCAGGCGAAACGCCATCTGCGCGATGGCGGTCTCCGCCGCCTGGAAATGGCCGGCCGCCGTCGCCTCACGCAGCATCAGCGTGATCTCTTCTTCGGTCACCGGCGGCGGCTCGCCCGTGGGGCTCGGCGCGAGGCGCAGCACCACGTTGCTGGAGAGGCTGAGCAGCCGCTCGACCGGCCGTGCCAGCGCCGCCATGGCGCGCAACAGCGGCGAGAGCCGCGAGGCAAAGAATTCCGGACGGCCGAGCGCCAGCCGCTTCGGCACCAGCTCGCCCAGCACCAGGGTGAAATAGGACATGATGACGACGATGGCGACGAAGCTGATCGGCGTGGCATAGCGCGCCAGCACGCCGGGGAAGGTCTGAAGCTTTGCCGCCAGCGCGTCGGCCAAGGTCGCGCCGCTGAGCACGCTCGCCAGCACGCCGATCACGGTGATGCCGATCTGCACGGTCGAGAGAAAGCGGCTGGGATCGCGCTTCAGCTCGAGCGCGAGGCGCGCGCCGGCACGGCCGAGCTCGGCGGCGTGCTGCAGCCTCGCCTTGCGCGCCGAGACCACGGCCATCTCCGCCATGGCAAAGAAGCCGTTGAGCAGGATGAGCAAGAAGATGATGGCGATCTGCAGCCACAGCATGGCGGTGTCCGGCGCGGTTGGGTCCCGTGCCAGGATACGAAAAATCGCCGGATTTTGCCGGCCCCTATCCTGGCGGTGGGATCAATCGGCGGCGCGGACCGTCGGATCAGCCGGTTCCGACGCCACGACCGGCGCGACCGCCGGTTGCTTTGCGCCCCAGAAGCGGCGGGTTTCGACGAATTGCCAGACCAGCAGCGCCGGAATGCCGATGAGGAGATCGCGGCCGCGCTTCAGGAGCGAGAGCGCCAAGGCGAGGTCCGGCGTGAGGCCGAAGCCGGCGCCGAGCATGATATAGGCGCCTTCCTGCACGCCGAACGCGTTGGGCACGGCGAAAGCGACGCTGCGGATGGCGTAGAGCAGGCTCTCGATGACGAGCACGGCTTTGAACCCGAGCGGCACGCCCATGAGGCGCAGCGCGAGCCAGGCCTCGGTACTGGTGCCGATCCAGGCGACGAGATGCAGCAGGAAGCAGAGCGCGACGCCGAAGCGGCGCGCATAGGCCTTGTGGATCTCGGCCTGCACCGCGCCGGCGCCGGCGGAGAGCGCGGCGAGCCAGTCGCGCGCGAGCCGAGCGGTGAGGCGATCGAGCAGCGCCGCGCCGCGGCGCTGCGTTACCACGAAGCCGATGACAGCAACGAGCGCGATGCCGAGCCCGATCAGGACGGGCAGCACCAGGCGCGCCCCGGGCCGCAGCTCGACGAGCAGAACGAGGCCGAGCGCGATGTAGCCGAGCTGACCGCAGAGCTCGAGGGTGATGTCGACGATGGTGGTCGCGGCGGAGACGGCGGCGCTGAGGCCGTGCAGCACGACGGCGCGCGCGCCCAGCACATAGCCGCCGACCTGGCTGAGCGGCAAGACCTCGGAAGCGGAATCGCGCACCACCCGGCCCCAAACGAAGACGCCGGGCCCGGCCGCCGCGCTGCGGCCGCCGGCGATCGCCCACCAGGCGATCCCCATCACTGCCATCCAGGCGAGATGGATGGCGGTGATCGCGAGCAGCCCGAAGAGGCCGGCGGCGCGCAAGGCGGCGGCCACCTCGGACACCCCGAAATGGAGGACGAGGAGGGTCGCGAGCGCGAGCCCGCCCAGCACGCTGAGGATTGCGGCGCGCTTCATGCGGGCCGCTCCTGCCGCCGGCGCAGGTTCCACACGCGCAAGGCGGAGAGCGCGACGCCGGCCAGCGCCGGCAGCAGGCGCGGCTGCAGCAGATCGCCCTCCAGCGCCGCCATGCGCCGCCGATTCTCGCCATGGCAATCCGCGAGGAAGCGGCGGAAGGTGAAGCCGTCGAGGAAGACACCGGCTTGCGTTGCCGAGAAGTCGCGGCCTTCGTTGGCCTGCTGCCCCGCCCGCACCGTGCCGGCGAGGCGGCGGGCGGCGCGGAGATAGAAGCGGAGCGAGGTGAGTGCGCGCTGCCACGCCGCCCCCCTGCCGCGGCGCACTTCGCGCCAGGCCATCCAGTTGATGAAGAAGACGATGTGCCGCGTCTCTTCGTACATCAGCGTGTCGAAGATCTCGAACATCGGCTCCGGCAGGAAGCCCGATTGACGCGCAATCTTGAAAACGCCGAAGCCCAAAAAGGAATCGACGCATTCACCATAGCCGAAATCGATGAACGCGGTCTCGAGATCGGCGCCCAGCGGCTCGAGCGGCTGCTCCACGGCGTCGATGCCGTAGCGGCGGATCATCACGCGCAGCAGCTCGGCATGGCGCGTCTCCTCCTGCCCTTGCAGCAGCACTGCGGCCTTGACCACGGGATCGTCGAGCGTCGCCGCGAAAGCATCGACGATGGCGCCGGCCCGCCGCTCGGTATGGAGCACTTCCTGCCAGAACGGCACGGCGCGCAGCCGCGCCAGCGAAGCTTCGTCGAGCGCCGGCCAGGGCAAACGGTCGGGCACGTAATCGGTATAGCTGTCATTGAACTGACTGCAGAAAGCGTCGCGATGCGCGTCGGAGCCGATCCTCATGGGGCGCCTCGCCAAGCGAGGTGAGGCGGTGCCAAAACAGGTCTGCGCCGTGCGTCACCCCCCTCCCTACCCTCCGCCTCAAGGGGGGAGGGGCAATTCTCGGCGTCACTGGTGCAAGCGGCGAGCGCGGGCGCCGCAAGGCCCAGCCGCACCAGATTGCCGACGACCATGACGAGCGGCAGCAGGTCGAGATCGTGCGCCAGCGCCATCGCTCACTCCGCTCCCGCCGCGGCGGGTCCTGGTGTCGGGGCGGATTTGCGCATGAAGCGCAGCGCCAGGCGGACGAGGCGCGGCACCACCGTCGGGCGCAGCAGGCGCGCATCATAGCCCTGCAGCCGCCGATCGTTCTCGGCGAGACAGAGCCGCATCAGCCGGGCCGCATCGAGATCGATGCCTATCGACTCATGCCCGGTCATGGTGAAATTGTTGCCGCCACCGACGCTGCGCGCCGTCTGCACCCGCTCCCAGACGAGAAACGCCCAGACCGCCAACACACGCGCGGCAAAAATCGGTTTTTGCCACCAGCTGAGATTGCGGCGATGCCAGGCGACCCAATTGACGAAGAAGAGGATGTGGCGGCATTCCTCCTGCATCACCGGCTCGAAGGTATCGACGAGCTCGGGCGGGAAGTAGCCCGAGAGCCGCGCCGCCTCGAACAGGCCGAAGGCGAAGAAGCTGTCGATGCATTCGCTGAAGCCGGTGACCATGAAGGCCCATTCGGCATCGCGCGGCGTGAGATAGGGCGGCTCCTCGCCGAGCACGATGCCATAAGCGGCGACGAGATTGGCCAGCACGTCCTTG
>DATIYL010000166.1:0-20006 GCA_035517635.1 Allostellaceae bacterium
AAGCGCTGCCGCGGCAGCGGCCAACGGCCGAACTTTGCGATGGTGTCGTCGTCGATGAGAACGAGGACGATCTCGTGCCCCGGCGAGAGCGGGCCGCGCAAACGGAAGCGCGTATCCAGCGCGAACAGCTCGAGCCGGCGCAGCCAAGGCAGATCCGGCGCCATCACATGAAGAGCGGCGAAGACAAGCATCGCCAGCAGCGCCACGCCGCACAGCGCCGCGTCGCGCCGCCGACGCGCGGTGCGCTCAGGGGAAGCTGGCGCGCGCCAAGACCGCGGCAAGGCGATCACGGCTCCAGGGATGGACGGGGCCCGGCGCCTCGCCCATTTTGACATCGACGCCATCGCCGGGCCTTTCCAGAAGGACAACGGCGTTTTGCTGCGCGCCGACGCCGGATACGGCGATGACGCCGTGGAGGATCGCAACGCCGGTGCGGCCCGGCACCGCTTCCATCAGCCAGTCCGTGCCGCGCACCGCGGCGACCGCCGTCTCGGTCTCGATCTCGAACTCGCCGCCCGAGGTCGCGCGATTGACGAACAGCCGCAGCACGCCGCGGAGCAGCCGGAACCGGGTCGTCAGCCCGTTGCTGACGCTCTTGTATTGCGACAGGACGAGGCGGCTCTTCTCGCCGATGGAAACGATCGAGCCGTCATTCAGCAGGATCTGAGCCTTGCCATCCTCGGCGATGATGGTGTCGCCGAGATGAACCGGCTCGCGCGGCGTCAGCGCCTGGCGCTCGCCGCCGTTCTCGCGGAAGACCGCGCCGCGCACGCCGACGACGGTACCGATCAGCACGTCGGCGGCGCTGGCGCCCGCAGCCCAGAGCAGGAAAGCGGCGGCGACGCACCACGGCAAGAATGATCGCAGCCTCTGCATGTGCTCCCCCTCCGCCTTGGACGCGGGTAGGTTTCCCTAGCGCCGCGACCGCCGACCTGGCTGTGCGTCTCGTCACACGACAATGCGGGGAGACGCCGTCGCCGGCGGCAGGCGCGCCTGGCATGCGCGCGGCCCGGCTTTCACCCCTCCCGGCGTACCGGGAGGAAGTGAAAGCCGTAGAACGATCAGTCCTTTACTGACCTCCCAGCGAGGCTGGGGAAACTGGTGGAGCCAGGGGGATTCGAACCCCCGACCTCCGCAATGCCATTGCGGCGCTCTCCCAACTGAGCTATGACCCCAGAAGGTCGCGGAGCGGCAGTCTAACGCCAAGCCGGCCGCCGCGGGAGCGGCAAGTTAGCGATCGGCCGGGCTCACCTGCAAGCGGAAAATCGCCGCCCTCAGCGCTCCTCTTCGTCCTCGACGTTCTCGATCACCTCGGCCATGTCGTCCTCGTCCTCGCCGAGCTCCGAGGCGTCCTCGATCACCTCTTCCTCTTCTTCCTCTTCGCCCTCGCCCTCTTCGCCGCCTTCGACCGCGACCTCTTCGCCCTCCTCTTCGCCTTCGCTCTCCTCGGTGGCGAGATCGGATTCCAACTCCTCTTCGGCGATCGGCTCGATCGGCACTTCGGGCGCTGCCGGCGCCTTGGTGCGGCGCGTCTTCTGATTGGTCTCCACATCAAAGGCGACGCCGCATTTTGGACAGGTGATCGGGTCGCGATGCATATCGTAATAGCGCGTGCCGCAACTCGGGCAGATGCGCTTCATTCCCCACTCCGGCTTAACCATGGACCGCCTCCGTGCTCCCGCGGTGGCCGGCCAATTGCCACGATCGCGCCACCGCTGTCAAAAGCAAAATCATCGACTACCCCTCTTTGCCTCGCCATTTCTGGCGCCGCCCCTTTGTGCTAGGAACTGCCCCGCAGATGACGAGAATCGCGTGACGCCCCTCAGCTCCGGCACGGCCGCCGCGCTCAACGGCCGATTGCGCGCGCCCGGCGACAAGTCGGTGTCGCACCGCGCGCTGATCCTGGCCGCGCTCGCGGTCGGGCGCACCCGCGTCACCGGCCTGCTCGAAGGCGAGGACGTCATGCGCACCGCCGCCGCCATGGGTGCGCTCGGCGCCGCGCTTCGCCGCGGCAATGACGGCGCGTGGCTCATCGACGGCGTCGGCATTGGCGGGCTTGCCGAGGCCGAGGACGTGCTCGATCTCGGCAATTCCGGCACCGGCGCGCGCCTCCTGATGGGCGTCGTCGCGAGCCACGGGATCACCACCTTCTTCACCGGCGACGCCTCGCTGCGCCGGCGGCCGATGGCCCGCGTCGCCGAGCCGCTGCAGCGCATGGGCGCGCGTATCCTGGCGCGTGACGGCGGGCGCCTGCCGCTCGCGGTCATTGGCGCCGCCTCGCCGCTCCCCATCACTTACCGCCTTCCTGTCCCCTCGGCGCAAGTGAAATCGGCCGTGCTGCTGGCGGGGCTGAACGCGCCCGGCGAGACCATCGTCATCGAGCCGCAGCCGACGCGCGATCACAGCGAGCGCATGCTGCGCCATTTCGGCGCGGCACTCGCCGTCGACGACGGGCCGGAGGGCCGGCGCATCAGGCTCAAGGGCCAGCCCGAGCTGAAAGCCGCCGATCTTGCTGTTCCCGGCGATCCGTCCTCGGCCGCTTTCCCCGCCATTGCCGCACTCCTTGTGCCGGGCTCCGAGGTGGTGATCGAGGGCGTCGGCGTCAACCCGCTGCGCACCGGGCTCTTCGACACGCTGACAGAGATGGGGGCCGAGCTCTCCCTCCTCCAGGAGCGGATCGAAGCCGGCGAGCCCGTCGCCGATCTGCGGCTTCGCACCAGCGCCCTCCGCGGCGTCGAGGTGCCGGCCGAGCGCGCGCCGCGCATGATCGACGAGTATCCCGTGCTCGCCGTCGCCGCCGCCTTCGCCAAAGGCCGCACGGTCATGCACGGGCTCGGCGAGCTCAGGGTCAAGGAGAGCGACCGGCTCAGCGCGATCGTGCAGGGGCTCACCGCCTGCGGCGTCTCGGTCGCCGTGGACGGGGATACGCTCGCCGTCGACGGGCTGGGCGCGCCGCCCGCGGGCGCCGCCGAGATCGCCGCCAAGCTCGACCACCGCATCGCCATGGCCTTTCTCGTGCTCGGCCTGGCGGCACGCCGGCCGGTGCGCATCGATGACGGCGCCACCATCGCCACCAGCTTCCCCGGCTTCGTCGAGGCGATGAACGGCCTCGGCGCGAGCATCGCGCCCGCTCCATGATCATCGCCGTCGACGGTCCCGCGGCCTCGGGCAAAGGCACGCTCGCCCGCCGCCTGGCGCGGCATTTCAACCTCGGCCATCTCGACACCGGGAAGCTCTACCGCGCGGCGGCGCTGCACGCCCTCGAAAACGGCGGCGACCCGGCCGATCCGGCGGTAGCCGAAGCCGGGGCGAAAGCCGTGCGCGCGGCCGATCTCGGCGATCCCCGCCTCGGCGACGAGGCGGTCGCCCGGGGCGCCTCGGTGGTGGCGGCGATCCCGGCCGTCCGCCAAGCGCTCTTTGCCTTCCAGCGCGATTTCGCCCGGCATCCCCCCGGGGGTGCCGCCGGCGCGGTTCTCGACGGCCGCGACATCGGCACGGTGATCTGCCCCGATGCCGATGCCAAGCTCTTCATCACCGCCGGAATCGAGGCCAGGGCGGCCCGCCGCTTCAAGGAGTTGCGGGACAGCGGCAAGGCCGCTATATACGAGGCTGTCCTGCAGGACATGAAGGATCGTGACGCGCGCGACGGTCAGCGTCGGGCGGCGCCTATGGTGCCGGCCGACGATGCGTTCGTTCTCGACACGACCACGCTCGATGCCGATGCCGCCTTTGCCGCGGCGCTCGATTTCATCGGCCGGAAGCTCGCCGCCGCGCCCGCCAAGGGCTAGAGCAGCGCTTCTTTGCGATCGACGCAGGACAGGGGTCCATACCGCCGCGCCCCATCTCGCCAGCGGTGCGCCGTGCTTCGCCCGCTTCCCGGCAGCGCGGCGGCGAAACCAGGGAACAGTTGGAGACGCAATGGCCGTCGCTACCAGAACCAAAACCGACGCCGGCAAGGAGAGTTTTGCCGCGCTGCTCGACCAATCGCTCGGCGCCACTTCGGGCCTCGAGGGCACCGTCATCAAGGGCCTCGTGGTGGCCATCGAGAACGACACGGCGCTGATCGATGTCGGGCTCAAATCCGAGGGCCGCGTCCCGCTCAAGGAATTCGCCACGCCGGGCCGGCCGGCCGAGATCAAGCCGGGCGATACCGTCGAGGTCTATCTCGAGCGGATGGAAGACAAGAACGGCGAGGCGCAGCTGTCGCGCGAGAAGGCGCGGCGCGAGGAGGCCTGGACCCAGCTCGAGCGGAGCTTCCAGGCGAATGAGCGCGTCACCGGCGTCATCTTCGGCCGCGTCAAGGGCGGCTTCACCGTCGATCTCAACGGCGCCGTCGCCTTCCTGCCGGGCAGCCAGGTCGATATCCGGCCGGTGCGCGACATCACCCCGCTGCTGGGCAGCCCGCAGCCCTTCCAGATCCTCAAGATGGACCGCTCGCGCGGCAACATCGTCGTCTCGCGCCGCGCCGTGCTCGAAGAGAGCCGCGCCGAAGCGCGCTCCGAGCTGGTGGCGAGCCTCAAGGAAGGCCAGATCCTCACCGGCGTGGTGAAGAACATCACCGATTACGGCGCCTTCGTCGATCTGGGCGGCGTCGACGGTCTGCTGCATGTCACCGACATCGCGTGGCGGCGCATCAACCATCCCTCCGAGGCGCTGCATATCGGCCAGACCGTCAAGGTGCAGGTCATCCGCTTCAACCCCGAGACGCAGCGCATCTCGCTCGGCATGAAGCAGCTCGAGGCCGATCCGTGGGAGGGCGTCGAGCTCAAATATCCGTCCGGCGCGCGCTTCCGCGGCCGCGTCACGAACATCACCGACTACGGCGCCTTCGTCGAGCTGGAGCCCGGCGTCGAGGGCCTCGTCCATGTCTCGGAGATGAGCTGGACCAAGAAGAACGTGCATCCCGGCAAGATCGTCTCGACCAGCCAGGAGGTCGAGGTGATGGTGCTCGATGTCGATCCGCAGAAGCGCCGCATCTCCTTGGGCTTGAAGCAATGCCTCGCCAATCCGTGGGAGAGCTTCGTCGAGAAGTACCCGGTCGGCACCGAGCTCGAGGGCGAGGTCAAGAACATCACCGAGTTCGGCCTCTTCGTCGGCCTGCCCGGCGACATCGACGGCATGGTGCATCTCTCCGACCTCGACTGGAATCGCGCCGGCGAGGAAGCGATCAAGGACTACAACAAGGGCGATATGGTGAAGGTGCGCGTGCTCGACGTCGATGTCGAGAAAGAGCGCATCAGCCTCGGCATCAAGCAGCTCGCCAGCGATCCCTTCGAGTCCAGCCTTGCCAGCCTGAAGAAGGGCGACGTCGTCACCACCACGGTGACCGCGGTGACCGATAGCGGCATCGAGGTCACGGTCGGCGACGGGCTGCCGGGCTTCATCCGCAAGGCCGAGCTGTCGCGCGACCGTGCCGAGCAGCGCCCCGACCGCTTCGCCGTCGGCGAGAAGGTCGACGCCAAGGTCACCGCACTCGACCGCGCCACGCGCAAGCTCAGCCTGTCGATCAAGGCGCGCGAGGTCGAGGAAGAGAAAAAGGCGATGGCCGAGTACGGCTCTTCCGACAGCGGCGCAAGCCTCGGCGACATCCTCGGCGCCGCGCTCTCCCGCCGCGGCGAGAAGGAGAAGGAAGAGAAGTGAGTTTTCAGTTGTCAGTTATCAGTTGTCAGTGCGCCGCGAGCCGGTCGAACTGACGACCGACAACTGAAGACTGACGACTCGGCCGCCGGCCTTTCGGCCGGCGGCCCGCAGCTGATTCTTGACGCTGGCTCAAGGGTTTGGCACGCTTCGGACTTGGCGAAGCCGCGGACGAGAGCCTGGCCATGACCAAATCAGAGCTCATTCAGCGCCTGGCGGAACGCAACCCGCACCTCTACCAGCGGGATGTCGAGCGCATCGTCACGGCCATCTTCGACGAGATCGCGGCGGCGCTGTCGCGCGGCGACCGGGTCGAGCTCCGGGGATTCGGTGCCTTCTCGGTCAAGCGGCGCGAAGCCCGGCTCGGCCGTAACCCGCGCACGGGCGAGGGCGTGCATGTCGAGGAGAAGCATATTCCCTTCTTCAAGACCGGGAAGCAGCTGCGCGAGCGGCTCAACGAGGGGATGTGAGGGTCGTCCGCTGGCTGGTGACGCTGCCGATAGCGCTGATCGCCATCGTCTTCGCCGTCTCCAATTACGACAAGGTTCCGGTCGGGCTGTGGCCCTTTTCGGACGTGCTGATCATGCCGCTCTATCTCTTGGTGCTGGCGACGCTGGCCTTCGGCTTCCTCGCCGGCGAGCTCGTCGCCTGGCTCAATGGCGGGCGCTGGCGGCGCGAGGCGCGGCGGCGGCAGCGGCGGATCGAGGCGCTGGAGCGCGAGCTGGCTCAGACCCAGGCGCAGCTGCCGCGGCACGAGGCGGGCGCCCTGCCGGCGGCCGGCCCGCGCCGCGATTGACTTGCCCACCCGCCGCAGCTACCTCCGCCCCATGCGGATCCTCGGCTATTCCGAAGTCGTCGCCGCGCTCGATTTTCCGGCCCTGGTCGAGGCGCTGCGGCAGGTGTTCCGCGCCGGTGCCGCGGCGCCGGCCCCTCATCGCCACACCCTGCCGGTGCCCGGCGGAGCCGACGCCAGCCTCGAGCTGACGCCGGCCTGGCAGGCGGGGCGCCATATCGTCGTCAAAGTGGCGACGCTCTTCCCGGACAATCCCGCGCGCGGCGAGGCGGCGCGCCTCGGCGCCTATCTGCTGCTCGACGGCGCGACCGGCAAGCCGCTGGCCCTGCTCGACGCACCGGCGCTCACCCTAAGGCGCACCGCGGCAGCATCGGCGCTGGCGGCGAGCTATCTGGCGCGGCCCGATTGCCACCGCCTGCTCATGGTCGGCACCGGTGCGCTCGCGGCGCATCTCGTCGAGGCGCATGCCAGCGTACGGCCGATCGTCAATGTGCTGGTCTGGGGCCGCCATGCCGAAAAGGCGGCGAAGCTGGCGCATCGGCTCGATCGCCGCAGCCTGCGCGTCGCCCACACCACCGACCTCGCCAATGCGGTGCGCGGCGCCGATATCGTCTGCTGCGCCACGCTCAGCGAAGCGCCGCTGATCGAGGGGTATTGGCTGCCGCTCGGCGTTCATCTCGATCTCGTCGGCGGCTACCGCCCGGATATGCGCGAGGCGGACGATGATTGCCTGCGGCGCGCGCGCGTTTTCGTCGATACGCGCGCCGGCGCGCTCGAAGAGGCGGGCGACATCATCCAGCCGCTGCGGGCGGGCGTGCTGCGCGAGGACGACATCGCCGGCGATCTCTTCGATTTGACACGCGGCAGCCGCGCCGGGCGGCGCTATCACGACCAGATCACGCTGTTCAAATCGGTGGGTACGGCGATCGAGGACCTTGCCGGCGCGAGGCTGGCGCTCGACCATCTCCGGAACTCGAGCGAGCACTCGACGATTTGACGGGGCGACGAGCCGCGCCGCCCCGTCGCTGGACGATTGAGGATACGCATGCAGCAATCCCCCATCTTCTGCGCCATCGATACGCCCGAGCTCGCTCCGGCGCGCGCGCTGGCCCAGGCGGTGCGCAGCACCGTCAACCTGAAGCTCGGCCTCGAATTCTTCGTCGCCCATGGGCCCGCCGGCGTGCGCGAGGTCGCGGGCAAGGCGCCGCTCTTCCTCGACCTCAAGCTGCACGACATCCCGAATACGGTGGCGGGCGCCGTGCGCGCCGCGGCGGCGCTGCGGCCGATGCTGCTCACGATCCATTGCGGCGGCGGCGCGGCGATGATGCGCGCGGCGGTCGAAGCGGCGGCGAAAGCCGCGCCGGAGCGGCAGCGCATGAAGCTGCTCGGCGTCACCGTGCTGACCAGCCTCGACGACGACGACCTTACCGCGATCGGCCAGCGCGGTCCCGCCGCGGAGCAAGTGAAGCGCCTCGCCCTGCTCGCCAAGTCCTGCGGCCTCGACGGCGTCGTCTGCTCGCCGCTCGAAGTGGCGATGCTGCGCGAGACCTGCGGCAAGGACTTCCTGCTGGTCGTGCCCGGCATCCGCCTGATGGGCGTCGCCGCCGGCGATCAGAAGCGCGTCATGGGCCCGCGCGAGACCTTGGCCGCGGGCGCCGACTATCTCGTGATCGGCCGGCCGATCACCGGCGCGCCGGATCCGGCCGCGGCGGCGCGCGCGATGCTGGCGGCGGCGACGCGATGAGCGTCGAGGTCAAGATCTGCGGCCTGTCCACTGCCGAAGGCATCGCCGCTGCGGCGCGCAACGGCGCGCGGCTCGTCGGCTTCGTCTTCTACCCGCCGAGCCGCCGCAATGTGACGCCGAGCCTCGCCGCAGCGCTGGCCGGCGTGGTGCCGCCGGGCATCCTCAAGGCCGGGCTCTTCGTCGATGCCGACGACGAAACCCTGACCGAGACGCTCGACAGGACGCCGCTCGATCTGTTGCAGTTCCATGGCCGCGAAACACCCGAGCGCGTTGCCTGGGCGAAGCGCCGCTTCGGCAAGCCGGTGATGAAATCGATTCCGATCGCCACCCCGGCGGACCTCGCCGTCGCCGAGCGCTATTTCGGCGTCGCCGACCGCCTGCTCTTCGACGCCAAGCCGCCCAAGGACGCTCTCGCCCCCGGCGGCAACGGCCTCGTCTTCGACTGGGAGCTGCTGGGCGGCCGGCGCTGGCCGGTGCCGTGGATGCTGTCGGGCGGGCTCTCGCCGGAGAACCTCGCCAACGCCGTGCGCATCACCCATGCCAGCGCGGTCGATGTCTCGTCCGGCGTCGAGCGCGCACCGGGCGTCAAGGATGCCGAGAAGATCGCCGCGTTTCTGGCGCGGGCGAAGGAACTCTAGCGCGGCGGCGGCGTCAGCGTCTCGTCCTCGATGGTGAGCACTTCCTGTCGCTGTTCGGGCGTCATCATCGTCTCGTAGACGACGGCCTGGTTGCGCTTGGCATGAGGGACGCCGAGGCTGGCGCCGAAGCCATAGAGCAGATAGGCCTCCATCGGATCGGCCGGAACGCCGATGCCTTTGAGATTGGCCCAGGCCAGCAGCTCGATAGCGCGCTTGTCGCCGTCATGCGCGCGCCGGCGCAGCAGCGCGATATCGCCTGGGCCGGGCTTGCGCGCCTCGAAGCGTGCGATCACCGCCTGCAGCAGATCGACCGGCGCGCGCGGCGGCCTGGCGATCGCCGCGACCTGCTGTGCCGGCGCGGCGCGCTGCGGCGCCGGCCGAGGGGCAGCAGGCGCCGGGCGCGGCGCGTCGGATGTCGCGTCGAAGCACACCGCCCGGGGATTATCGAGGCACTGGAACCGCCCATCGAGGCTGTAGAACTGCGCCTCCGCCGGCAGCGCCCGGACAACGAGCGCCAGCAGCAGCCCCGCGCCAAGCCAACCGAATCTCCGAAGGCGTCGCATCGTCACGTCTCCTCTCGCCTCGGCGTGAAGCAACGCCCGTGCCAGCGCCGCAGTGGGAGCCGCTGTGCGGCGGGTGGCGCTAACATCAAGTATCGCGCGCTTCCGTGATCCACCCCACCTCACCCCAACCCTCTCCGCCCCCAAGGGGCGGAGAGGGAGGGACCCGCTGCGCAAGCAGCGGGAGGGTGAGGTAGGGCGCCAACGATGTCGCACGCCGTCTCCGAACTTTCTGACCTCGGCGCACTAGGCAAGACATGCCGGTCAGGACTTGCCGGGGCGCGCATCGCTGCCGGTTGTCGCAGGGCCGGCGCGGATTTGAGTGGCGCGGCGTTTCTGCGCTAAAAGGGCGCCTCGGCACGGCAAAAGGCGGCACTTCCGGCACATGGCATCCCCCAACACCTATCGCGGCGGTCCCGACGAGCGCGGGCGCTTCGGCGACTATGGCGGCCGTTATGTCGCCGAGACGCTGATGCCGCTGGTACTGGAGCTGGAGCGCGCCTATGCCGCGACGAAGGCCGATCCCGGCTTCGCCGCCGAGCTCGGCTACTATCTCGAGCATTATGTCGGGCGGCCGAGCCCGCTCTTCTTCGCCGAGCGACTCACCCGCCATTTCGGCGGCGGCAAGATCTACTTGAAGCGCGAGGACCTCAACCACACCGGCGCGCACAAGATCAACAACACCATGGGGCAGATCCTGCTGGCGCGGCGCATGGGCAAGCGCCGCATCATCGCCGAGACCGGCGCCGGCCAGCATGGCGTCGCCACCGCCACGGTCTGCGCGCTCTTCGACATGCCCTGCGTCGTCTATATGGGCGCGACCGACATGGAGCGGCAGCGGCCCAATGTCTTCCGCATGAAGCTGCTGGGCGCCGAGGTGCGGCCGGTGCATTCCGGCACCGCCACCTTGAAGGACGCGCTCAACGAGGCGCTGCGCGACTGGGTCGCCAATGTCGACGACACCTTCTACATCATCGGCACGGTGGCGGGGCCGCATCCCTATCCGGCGATGGTGCGCGATTTCCAATGCGTCATCGGCGAGGAAGTGCGCCGGCAGATGCAGCAAGCCGAAGGCAGGCTTCCCGACACGCTCGTCGCCTGCATCGGCGGCGGCTCCAACGCCATGGGCCTCTTCCATCCCTTTCTCGACGATCCCGCGGTGCGCCTCATCGGCGTCGAAGCGGCGGGCCATGGCATCGAAACCGGCAAGCATGCCGCCTCGCTGACCGGCGGCTCGCCCGGCGTGCTGCACGGCAACAAGACCTATCTGCTGCAGACCGAGGACGGGCAGATCGTCGATGCCCATTCGATCTCCGCCGGACTCGACTATCCCGGCATCGGTCCCGAGCATGCCTGGCTGCACGATGTGAAGCGCGTCGATTACGTCGCGGTGACCGATCGCGACGCGCTCGCGGCGTTTCAGCTGTGCACGCGGCTCGAAGGCATCATCCCGGCGCTCGAATCGGCGCATGCGCTGGCGCATGTGGCGGAGCTGGCGCCGCGGCTTGCCAAGGACAATCTCGTCGTCGTCAATCTCTCGGGCCGCGGCGACAAGGATATCGAGAGCGTCGCCAAGGCGCTGGGCGTGGCGCTGTGAGCGCGGCGCCGGAAACGGGGCGCATCGAGCGCCGCTTCGCCGCGCTCAAGGCCGAGGGACGCGCCGGGCTCGTCACCTATCTCACCTGCGGCGATCCCGATGCGGAGAGCTTCGCGCGCCTGCTCTCGGCGCTGCCGGCGAGCGGCGCCGATCTCATCGAGGTCGGCATGCCCTTCTCCGATCCGATGGCCGACGGCCCGTCGATTCAGGCGGCCGGCTTGCGCGCGCTCAAAGCCGGCATGACGCTCGCCAGGACGCTCGATATCGTCCGCCATTTCCGCAAGAGCGACGCCGCCACGCCGATCGTGCTCATGGGTTATTACAATCCGATCTTCCGCTATGGCGTCGCGCGTTTCCTCGCCGCGGCCAAGGCAGCGGGAGTGGACGGCCTCATCATCGTCGATCTGCCGCCGGAGCATGACGACGAGCTTTGCCTGCCGGCGCTGGCGCAGGGGCTCGACTTCATCCGCCTCGCCACGCCCACCACCGATGACCGGCGTTTGCCGGCGGTGCTGAAGCACACGGCGGGCTTTATCTATTACGTCTCGATCGCCGGCATAACCGGCACCAAAGCCGTCGATACCGGCGGCGTGGCGCGCGCCGTCGCGCGTTTGCGGCGCCATTCGCGCCTGCCGGTCGCGGTCGGCTTCGGCATTCGCACGCCCGACCAGGCCGCCGCCGTCGCGCGGATCGCCGACGGCACCGTCGTCGGCTCGGCGCTGGTGGACGAGGTCGCCGCCCATCTCGACGCCGATGGCAAAGCGCGGCCCGAGCTCGTCGATGCCGTGCTCGGCCGCGTGCGCGCCTTGGCGGACGGCGTGCGCCGCGCGAGGCGCGCATGAGCTGGCTCACCAATTTCGTTCTCCCCAAGATCCGCGCCGTCGTCTCCAAGAAAGAGGTGCCGGACAATCTCTGGCACAAATGCCCGAATTGCGGCCAGATGCTGTTCCACCGCGATCTCGAGGCGAATCTCTTCGTTTGCGGCAGCTGCGGCCATCATCTGCGGCTGCCGCCGGAGCGGCGGCTCGCGCTCCTCTTCGACGACGAACGCTACAAGGTGATCGAGCTGCCCAAGACGATCGTCGATCCGCTGAAGTTCCGCGATCGCAAGCGCTATACCGAGCGCCTGAAAGAGGCGCAGGCGAAGAGCGCCACGCCGCGCGACGCGCTGGTGGTGGCGCATGGCACGCTGGGCGGCATGCCCACCGTCATCGCCGCCTTCGATTTCGAGTTCATGGGCGGCTCGATGGGCGTTGCCGTCGGCGAGGGGCTGCTCGCCGCGGCGCGGCTCGCGGTGCTGCAAGAGGCGGCGCTCGTCGTCGTGCCGGCCTCGGGCGGCGCGCGCATGCAGGAAGGCATCCTGTCGCTCATGCAAATGGCGCGCACGACGCTCGCCGTCGAGATGGTGAAAGACGCGCGGCTGCCTTATGTCGTGCTGCTCACCGATCCCACCACCGGCGGCGTCTCCGCCTCTTTCGCCATGCTCGGCGACATCACCCTCGCCGAGCCCGGCGCGGTCATCGGCTTCACCGGCGCGCGCGTCATCGAAGAGACGATTCGCGAGAAGCTGCCGGAAGGCTTTCAGCGCTCGGAATACCTGCTCGAACACGGCATGGTCGATCTGGTGGTGCCGCGCCGCGAGCTGCGCGACACGCTCTCCCGCCTCCTCGGCCTGCTCCGCCGTCCCGAGCCGCCGCCGCAGGTGGTGCCGCTGAGGAGCTAGCCGGTAATGCCGTGCTGGCGGCTCCCCCCACCCCTCCCTCCCCCTCAAGGGGGGAGGGGGTTTTCGCAGCATCGTCGGATAGGCCCCTCCCCCCTTGAGGGGGAGGGTTGGGAGGGGGGTGCGACGACTGGTCGTCGTCTCGGAAAACCCGCATGAGCGTCGACGCGATCCTGCAGCGCCTGCTCGGCCTGCATCCGAAGCTCATCGACCTTTCGCTCGATCGCGTGCGCCGGCTGCTGGCGGCGTTGGGCGAGCCGCAGGAGCGGCTGCCGCCGGTGATCCATGTCGCCGGCACCAACGGCAAAGGCTCGACCATCGCTTTCCTGCGCGCCATGCTCGAAGCCGCGGGGTTTCGCGTTCATGCCTTCACCAAGCCGCATCTGCTGCGCTTCAACGAGCGCATCCGCCTCGCCGGCGCGCTGATCGGCGAGGCGGAGCTTCAGGCGCTGCTCGAGGAATGCGAGCGCGCCAATGCCGGCGCATCGATCACTTATTTCGAGATCACGACGGCCGCAGCCTTTCTCGCCTTTGCCCGGCATCCCGCCGACATTTTGCTGCTCGAAACCGGGCTCGGCGGACGGTTCGACGCGACCAATGTGATCGCCCGCCCGGCAGTCACCGCGATCACGCCGATCTCGCTCGACCATCAGCATTTCCTCGGCGATACGGTGGCGGCGATCGCCGGCGAGAAAGCCGGCATTCTGAAGCAAGGCCGCCCGGCGGTGCTGGCACCGCAGCCGGCCGAAGCGCGCACCGTGCTCGCGGCGCGCGCCGCTTCCGTGGCGGCGCCGCTCTTCGCCGCCGACGAGGATTGGCGCGTCAGCGCAACGCCGATGGGCCTGCGCTATGACGGTCGGCGCTGGCAAAGGCTCGATCTGCCGCGACCGGGGCTTCTCGGGCCGCATCAATACGTCAATGCCGGTACGGCGCTCGCTTGTCTCGATCGGCTCGACGGCTTCGCGCTCGGCGAAGCGGCGCTGGCGCAAGGCCTCATGCGGGTAGAGTGGCCGGCGCGGCTGCAGCGCCTCGCTCAGGGAAAGCTCGCCGCAGCCCTGCCGCAGGGCGCCGAGCTCTGGCTCGATGGCGGCCACAATGCCGGCGGCGGTGCGGCGCTGGCGGCCGTGGCGCGGGAGTGGCGCGACCGGCCGCTGCACCTCGTCTTCGGCATGCTCAACAGCCACGATGCAAAGGCGTTTCTGGCGCCGCTCGCGCCCTTCGCCGCATCGCTCGCGGCGATCGCGATTCCGGGCGAGCCCAACGCGTTCAGCGCCGCGGAAGCGGCACAAGCGGCGCGCGCCGTCGGCATCGCCGCCGTGCCTTGCGCCGGCCTCGCCGAGGCCGTCGCGCGCGCCGCGACGTTCGGCAAGGGCCGCGTTCTCATCTGCGGATCGCTGTATCTGGCCGGCCGCGTGCTGGCCGACAACGCGCAGCCGGTTTAGGCGCGCGCGGCTGTTACAGGTTCGATTGCACCCATTCGACCAGCTTGGTCTTCGGGAGCTGGCCGATCTTCGTCGCCGCGACCTGACCGTTCTTGAACAGCAGCAAGGTCGGAATGCCGCGGATGCCGTATTTCATCGGCGTCTGCGGGTTCTCGTCGATATTGATCTTCGCCACCGTAAGCTTGCCTTGCAGGTCGGCAGCGATCTCTTCGAGCGCCGGCGCGATCGCCTTGCACGGCCCGCACCATTCCGCCCAGAAGTCGACCAGCACCGGCTTTGATGCGCGCAGTACATCGGCGTCGAAGGAGGAGTCGGTAACCTTGGTCGTGCTCATGGGCCTCTCCTGCAGGGCGGTGCAGGAGATTAGGGGACGGCCGAAATGAGCGTCAAGGCGCGCCCCCCGCCGGCCGCGCAAGGCTGCTCGGCGGCGGGCGCGGCTTGTCAGGAAAGGCGCGGCTGCGTCTTTTTGTAGCTCGAACGCTGCTGCATCATCTCCGACCAGGCGGCGAGTCGCGCATGCTCGGCCAGCAAGGCGGCCTCGGGCGTCAACGCCAGGTAGAACAGCACCGGCGCCAGATAAAGATCGGCGAGGCTCAGCTGGTCGCCGGCGAGGAATTTGCCGCCGCCTTTGATGCGGTCGAACTCGGCGAGGCAGAGTTTCGCCTTGGGAATCGCGGCGGCGATCACCGCTGGATCGGCACCGCCGATGAGCTGCGGCAGCAGCCGGTGCAGCACGATGCGGCGGATGATCGCATCATAGCCGTAATAGTCGATGATGCTGATGATCTGGTTCATGCGCGCCCGGTCGCGCGCATCCTCGGGGGTGAGCGTCGCGCCCGGCCAGACCTGGTCGATATAGCGGATGATGGCGCCGGTCTCGTAGAACTTGAATCCGTCATGCTCGAAGGTTGGCACCGTGCCGAAAGGATTGCGGGCGAGATGCGCCGGTGATTTGACCTCGCCGCGCACGACGCTGACATCGACGAGCTCGTATTGCGCCGGCTTCTCCTCGAACGCCAAGCGCGCGGTGCGCACATAAGTGCTCATTTCCGTGCCGTAGATGATCGGTGTCGCCATGAGCCGCCTCCCCGAAGTTTGATGGCCCGCGCATTCGACGCCGCGCGGCGCGGCTTGGCAACCAACGATTCGGTGAAGACCGCCGCCGCGCTCAGGGCGCGTGGCGGTCGAGCAGCGCGGCGCTGACCGGCATCAGTCGCGGGCCTTCGGTCCAGAGCAGCGCGCAGCGCACGGCGCGCCCGGGATAGATCGCGGCGATGGCGGCGCGGTAGGCGGCGAGCTGCTCGAGATAGGCTCCCGGCACCGCCGACTCATCTTTGGGCGGCGGCCGCAGCGTTTTGTAATCGACGATCATCACCGCATCCGCGGTGACTACGAGGCGGTCGATCTGGCCGGCGAGCGCCTTGCCGGCGATCAGCGCCACCACCGGCACCTCCGCCTCGGAGCCCGGCGCGAAGAGCGGCGCGAACTCGGCATGATCGAGCACGGCGAGGGTTTCCGCGGCGAGCTCCGCCTGCCGCTCCGGCGCGAGCCCATGCGCGGGCAGCGCCAGGAAGCGCCGCGCCGCCGCCGCCCGTGCTTCCGGCGCGAGCGGCGGCAGGCTCTGCAGCAGGCGATGCACCAGCCGGCCGCGCAGCAGCCCCTCCCCGGCTTCAGCGCCCAGCGGCGAGCGCGCCGCCGGGTCTTGTGTCACCGGCCGCGACGGCGCCAGCGGCCGCGGCGGGCTCGGCTCCGGCTTCGGCGGCGTGAACGCCCAATCCGGCAGCGGCTCGGCGCGCTCGCCGGGCAAGGTCACGCGCTCGCGGCGATCCGGCGTCGCACGCTGCTCCGTCACGAGGCGCCAGCCCCTGCCACGCCAGGCTTCGGCACCGAGATCGATCTCGACCGCTTCGGCGCCGGGCGCGGCGGCGAGGCCGCGCTCGACGAGGTGGTACCAGCAGTGATCGGCGGGCTTTTGCCGGTTGCGCCAGCCGCAGATATAAAGCCGATCCTCGGCCCGCGTCATGGCGACATAGAGCAGGCGGCGATATTCCGCCTCGCGCCGCGCTTTCGCTTCGCACAGCATGCGCTCGTAGAGCGGCGCGACATAGTCGCGATGCGCGCGCCAGAGCGGCAGCCCGGCTTCGGTCCAGAGCAGCGAAAGTTTCTGCTGCGGCACTTGCAGTGTGTCGGGCAGAAACACGATCGGCGCCTGTAACCCCTTGGCGCCGTGCACGGTGAAGACGCGCACCTCGTTGCGGCCGCGCTGCTCGAGGTCGCGCTTCACCTCGGCCTCGCCGGTCGCGAACCAATGAAGAAAGCCCTGCAGCGACGGCCCATGCATGCGCTCATAGGCAAGCGCCAGCGACAGGAACTCGTCGAGCGCGTCGAGCGCCTCGTCGCCGAGCCGCGCCGCCAGCGCGCGCCTGCCGCCGCGCGCTCCCAGCACCTCGGCGAAGAGCTCGTAGGGCGGCGCAAAATCGGCGCGCGCCAGCAGCTCGCTCAATTGGCGCGCCGCCGTGGCAAAGATGAGATGCTCGCCGGCGCGGCGCAGCAGCTCGCTCCAGAGCGTGCCCTGGCGCGGATAAGCGAGCGCGAAGAGCTGCTCCTCGTCGAGGCCGCAGAGCGGCCCTTTCAGCACCGTCGCCAGCGTCAAATCATCCTCGGGCAGCAGCAGGAACTGGCCGAGCGCGATCATATCCTGCACCGCGAGCTGATCGGTGAGCAGCAAGCGATCGACGCCGGCCACCGCGACGCCCTGCTGCGTCATCGCGCGCACCAGCTCGGTAACGAAGGGCCCGCGCCGGCGCACCAGCACCATGACATCGCCGGGCCGCACCGGCCGGTCGCGCGCCGGCAACCTTTCGCCGCGCTCCAGCCAGCGGCGCAAGGTGCCGGCGATCGCCTGAGCCAAGCGCGTTTCCGGCGCACGCAGCCGGCGCTGCTCGAGCGGCAGCTCCCAGGGCCGCGGCTCAGCCGTGGCATCGGGCTCGACCGGCGGCCATAGCTCGACCAAGCCGGCATGGCCGGCGCGGAACGGCGTGTGATGAATGCGCCCGCCATCGAGCGCGACACCCTCTTGCGCCTCGGCATGGGCGAACACGGCATCGACCGCCGTCAGCACCGCATCGGTCGAGCGGAACGAAATGTCGAGATCGACGACGCGCCAATGCTGTTCCGCTGCCGCCACGCGCGCGGCGAAATGCTGGCGCATGCGCAAGAAGGCGGCGGGATCGGCGCGCTGAAAGCTGTAGATCGACTGCTTGGCATCGCCGACGGCGAAGACGGTGCGGCGCTCGCTGCGCGCGCCTTCGCCGGCGAAGAACTCGTCGGCGAGGGTCTGCACCACCTGCCACTGATCGGGATTGGTGTCCTGCGCCTCGTCGATGAGGATATGGTCGAGCCCGCCATCGAGCTTGAACAGCACCCAGGGCGCAACGCCGGGGCGCAGCAACAAGTCGCGGCTCTTCAGCACAAGATCGTCATAGTCGAGCAGCGCGCGCGCTTCCTTGTGCCGCTCGTAAGCGGCAAGCACCGCACCGCCGAGCTTTGCCAGCGCCGCCGTCGCCGCGGCGAGCGCCGCGGCGCCGCGCGCCGCTTTGACCGCCGTGAGGCGCTCGGCTTCGACGGCAAGCGCTTCGGCCAATGCTGGCGCCTTGGCGGCGAGCTTTTTGGTCATGAGCTCGGCGCGGCGACCGCCTTCCTGCGTGAAGAAGGCGAGCAGATAATCGTCGAAGGTCTCCGCCCGCAGCGCGGGCGATGCCAGCCAGTCGTCGATGTGCCGCCCGCCTTCCTGGTCGCGCTTGCCGCTTTGCAGCATCAGCGCCGCCGCGTTGCGCAGCGCCGCTTCGTCGATTTCGGGAGCAGCGCAGGCAGCGGCAATGATGCCGGCCTCGCTGGCGCCCGGCGGCACGCCGAGCGCCGCCGCCAGCGCCGCGGCGAAGGCGTCGTCGCCGTCTTCGAGCGCCCGCGCCAACCGGGCGCGCTCCAGCGCCAGCGCGCTCATCAGCGCATCGAAGCCCTGCTCGCCGACATGGCGCGTCACCTCGGCGAGCGCCGCGCCGAGCCCTTCCGCATCCTCGCGCGCCGCGGCCAGTACCGCTTCGCGTGCTTCGGCCAGCGCCTCGGCGGCGCTGCGTTCGTCCATGACCTCGAAATGCGGCGCGACGCCAGCCTCGATCGGAAAGCGCCGCAGCAGCGACTGACAGAAGGCGTGGATCGTCTCGATGCGCATGCCGCCGGGCGCATCGAGCACGCGGGCGAAGAGCCGGCGCGCGCGAGTCAGCGCCGCCTCATCCGGCATCGCGCCGGTGAGCGCGCGCAGCTCTTCGGCGAGCGCGCCGTCGCCGAGCGTCGTCCAGCCGCTCAAGCGCTCGTTGAGGCGGTTCGCCATCTCGGCAGCGGCCGCTTTGGTGAAGGTGAGGCAGAGGATGCGCGTCGGCTCGCTGCCGGCGAGCATCAGCGCCAGCACGCGGTCGGTGAGCACCTTGGTCTTGCCGGTGCCGGCCGAGGCCGCGACCCAGACCGAGGCGGCGACATCGGCCGCCTGCTGCTGGCGTTTGCCCGGATCGGGCGCGCTCATTCGCCGTTCTCGCCCATCACCGACCACTCATTGACGCGCGCGAGATGGACATAGTCGGAGTAGCGCGGCGCGCGCTCCGGTCGCGGCCGCGCGCGATAGGGCGTCGCGGGATTGTCGAAGCCGGCGACGAGATCGGCCAGCCCATCAAGCGCCGCAATGATGAGCGCGCGGGGATCATCGCCATTCCCCGGCGCCATCACCTCGCCTGGAGGATCGCCGCCGGAGAGGCGCCAATATTCGAGCGCCGTCACCGTGGCGGGTGGGATGCCGTCGAAGCCGCCGGCTTCGGCGATCGCTGCTTCGAGCGGCAGCTGCGGCGAGAAGCCGAGCTCCACATCCTCCGTGCGCGGCACCGCACCCGTCTTGTAGTCGACCAGCACGAGCCCGCCATCCCTGTCGCGGTCGATGCGGTCGGCTTTGGCGGTGAGCGTGAACGCGCCCGCCGGCGCCTTCAGCACCAGCCGGCCGGACAGCTCGCTGCGGATCAGCGCGACATGACGGCGCCGCTCCTGCTCCTCGGCGATGAACCAGCGCGCGATGCGCTCGAAGCGCGGCCACCAGAAGGCGCGCAAGCCCGGCCGCTCCAGCGCGCTGCCGAAAGCGGCGATGCCATGGGCGAGGAGGCGCGCTCCGGCATCGGTCGGCAGCGCGTCGGGAAACTCCTTCAAGAAGGCATCGAGCGCGGTGTGGATCGCCTCGCCGCGCTCGGCAGCGCCGGGATCGGCATCGATGGGATCGAGCGCCGGAAGGCGCAAGATCTTCTGCGCGTAGATGGCGTAGGGATCGCGCATCCAGGTCTCGATCTGCGTCACCGAAAGCTGGCGCGGCCGCGCCGCCACCGGCGGCCGCGGTTCCGGCGGCGGCAGGAGGATGCGCCGCGCCGGCCGGTCGAGGCGCACGGGCCACGTAAGCGGCGCCGCATTATCGGCAAAGCGCCCTTCCCATCCCGCGGCGCGCAGCACCGTATCGAGCCGCAGCAGCCAGCGTGATGGCACGGTGGGCGCGCCTTCGACGCGCAGCGCGCGCGTCATCACCACCTCGCTCGCGCCCAGCGCCTGGGCGAAATCATGCGCCGCGACGCCAATGCGCCGCTCCGGCGACGGCAGTCCGAAGGCGCGGCGCATCGGCCGCGACAGCCAAGGATCGCTTTCCACCGCCGGCGGCCAGACGCCCTCGTTGAGCCCGCCGAGAATGACGAGATCCGCCTGCTGCAGCCGCGCTTCGAGCAAGCCCCAGATGGCGAGGCGCGGGTGCTTGCCATAGCGCGGCCGCACCACCGGCCCCGCGATCAGCGCG
>DATIYL010000167.1:0-8405 GCA_035517635.1 Allostellaceae bacterium
CGCTGCGCGGGCACAAGACGGTGGTGATCGATTTCGATGTCGGCTTGCGCAATCTCGACCTGGTGATGGGTTGCGAGCGGCGGGTGGTGTTCGACTTCATCAACGTCATCAACGGCGACGCTAATTTGAACCAGGCGCTTATCCGCGACAAGCGCATCGACAATCTCTACATCTTCCCGACCTCGCAGACGCGCGACAAGGAAGCGTTGAAGCGCGAGGGCGTCGACCGCGTCATGGCCGAGCTCAAGAAGGACTTCGACTACATCATCTGCGACAGTCCGGCCGGCATCGAGCATGGCGCGCTCACCGCCCTCTATCATGCGGATGCCGCGGTCATCGTCACCAACCCCGAGGTCTCCTCGGTGCGCGACAGCGACCGCATCATCGGCATCCTCGCCTCGAAATCGCGGCGCGCCGAGAAGCGCGAAAAGCCGGTCGAGGAGCATCTGCTGCTCACCCGCTACTCGCCGGATCGCGTGCAGAAGGGCGAGATGCTGTCGGTCGAGGACGTGAAGGAGATCCTCTCCGTGCCGCTGCTCGGCATCATCCCGGAATCGGAGACGGTGCTCAAAGCCTCCAACACCGGCATGCCGGTGATCCTCGATCCCGGCAGCCCGGCCGGACGCGCCTATGAAGACGCGGTGGCGCGCTTCGTCGGCGAGCAGCGCGAGATGCGCTTCCAGCTGCCGGAACGCCGCGGCTTCCTGCGCGGCTGGTTCGGGAGGGCGGCGTCGTGAGCCTGTTCGATTTCTTCTTCCCGAAGCGGCCTGCTACCGCCTCCATCGCCAAGGAGCGGCTGCAGATCGTGCTGGCGCATGAGTGCGCCGGGCGCGAGAGTCCGGATTTCCTGCCGCGGCTGCAACGCGAGCTGCTGGCGGTGGTGACGAAGTATGTCGCGGTGCATGAGGACATGATCCGCGTCAACCTCGGCAAGGCCGGCAGCGCTTCGGTGCTCGAGATCAATGTCGAGATGCCGGCCGCCGCCGGAAGCAAGGCCAAGGCGAAAGCCGTTCCGGCCTGACGCTCGGCGTCCTCGCCTGCCGTCGGCGGGGGCGGGCTATTTGATGTGGATCGGCACCACGATGTTGAGGCTCGGCGGCATATAGACGACGGGCGGCGGCGGGGGTGGCGTATAGACCACCGGCGGCGGTGCGTAGACATAGCTCGGCGGATAGCCGCAATCATAGGGATGGTGGTGGCACCAGGCTTGCCGCTCGCGCGCCTCGTGTTCGCGGCGCTCATGCTCGCGCCATTCGCGGTGGCGCCAATCATCGTCATCGGCGCGGGCCGGCGCGGCAGCAATGCCGGCGATGAGGGCCGTCATGCCCAACCCCAGAACCAGCAGGCGCCACGGGCGCGTCGTCCTCGTCATGTGCGTGCTCTCCATTGTGCCCGGCTGCGGGCATCGTCATCAAAACGGAGAGACTAGGGGCGCGCTTCCGCCGGTGCCGTGACAAAGAAAGGGCGAGCGGCTCTCAGCAGTGGATGCCGCGAAGCTGTACGCTGCCGCCGACCGTCGCCGACGGCGTCGTCGCGACAGCGTGGCAGCTCGCGGGCGTCATGGTCGCGCCGGCGCCGCGAATGCCGAGCGGCGTTCCCCAATAACCGGCAATGATGAGCGCCAAGAGGCCGGTCATCACCGGGCGGACGACGAAGGCTTGCATCTCTCTCTCCGCGAGCGATCTCGGCAAAAGGATAGGCGCGCCGGTCGGTGCCTCAAAGCGGGATCGCCGCGGATTTGCCCCGAGCTTGGCCGGCATTTGGCACGTTTCGTGCTCGTAGCGAAGCGCGCCCGGCGGCCTGCGGTTTGCCTGCCGGCGGGCCCCGCGCTACATCAGGGCGCGCCAAGCCGAGAGGAGAACATGGCACGCTTCGAAGGCACCGAGACCTATGTTGCCACCGACGATCTCCGCGTCGCGGTGAACGCCGCCATCGCGCTCGAGCGGCCGCTCCTCGTCAAGGGCGAGCCCGGCACCGGCAAGACCATCCTCGCCCACGAAGTCGCCAAGGCGCTCGACAAGCGGCTGGTGACCTGGCACATCAAATCCACCACCAAGGCGCAGCAGGGCCTCTACGAGTACGACGCCGTGGCGCGGCTTCGCGACAGCCAGCTCGGCGATCCCAAGGTCCAGGACATCCGCAACTACATCGCGCGCGGCAAGCTCTGGGAGGCGTTTACCGCCGACGAGGCGCCGGTGCTGCTCATCGACGAGATCGACAAGGCCGATATCGAGTTCCCGAACGATTTGCTGCTCGAGCTCGACCGGATGGAGTTCTATGTCTACGAGACGCGCGAGACCGTCGTGGCGCGTCACCGGCCGATCGTCGTCATCACCTCCAACAACGAGAAGGAGCTGCCCGACGCCTTCCTGCGCCGCTGCTTCTTCCACTACATCCGCTTTCCCGACCGCGACACGATGCTGCGCATCGTCGATGTGCACTATCCCGAGATCCAGAAGACGCTGGTGCGCGAAGCACTCAACGTCTTCTACGAGCTGCGCGAGGTGCCGGGCCTCAAGAAGAAGCCGTCCACTTCGGAGCTGCTCGACTGGCTGAAGCTGCTCATGGTCGAGGACATCCCGGCCGATGCTTTGCGCTCGCGCGATCAGGCCAAGCTCATCCCGCCGCTCCACGGTGCGCTGCTGAAAAGCGAGCAGGACGTGCATCTCTTCGAGCGCCTGGCCTTCCTCCATCGGCGCGAGCGCGGCGGCTGATGTTCATCAATTTCTTCCTCGAGCTGCGTCAAGCGAAGGTGCCGGTATCGCTGCGCGAATACCTGACGCTGATCGAGGCCATGCGGCACAATCTCGCCGACTACAGCGTCGAAGACTTCTACTATCTCTCGCGCAGCGCGCTGGTGAAGGACGAGCGCAACCTCGACAAGTTCGACCGCGTCTTCGGCCAGCATTTCAAGGGGCTGGAGCAGGCCGCCGAGGCCGGTGTCGAGATCCCCGAGGAATGGCTGCGCAAGCTTGCCGAGAAGCTCCTCACCGAGGAGGAGCTGAAGCAGATTGAGGCGCTGGGCGGGCTCGACAAGCTGATGGAGGAGCTCAAGAAGCGCCTCGCCGAGCAGAAGGGCCGGCATCAGGGCGGCAGCAAATGGATCGGTACCGCCGGCACCTCGCCTTTCGGTGCCTACGGCTCCCATCCCGAAGGCGTGCGCATCGGCCAGGATGGCAATCGCAACAACCGCGCCGTCAAGGTCTGGGACAAGCGCGAATTCAAGAATCTCGACGACCGCGTCGAGCTCGGCACGCGCAATATCAAGCTGGCGCTGCGCCGCCTGCGGCAGTTCGCGCGCGAGGGGGCGGCCGAGGAGCTCGATCTCGACGACACCATCCGCTCGACCGCGCGCAACGCCGGCTGGCTCGACCTCAAGCTGGTGCCGGAACGGCATAACGCGGCCAAGGTGCTGCTGCTGATGGATATCGGCGGCTCGATGGACGGCCATGTCCGGACCTGCGAGGAGCTGTTCTCGGCGGCCCGCGCCGAGTTCAAGCATCTCGAGTTCTTCTATTTCCACAACTGCCCGTACGAGGCGCTGTGGCGCGACGCCTGGCGCCGGCATGTCGAGAAGACGCCGACGATGCAGGTGATGCACACCTACGACAGCAGCTACAAGCTGATCTTCATCGGCGATGCCAGCATGAGCCCCTACGAGATCGTCCAGCCCGGCGGCAGCGTCGAGCATTGGAACGAGGAGGCCGGCGAGGTCTGGCTGCGCCGCTTGCTGGTGACCTATCCGAAAGCGGTCTGGCTCAACCCCGTGCCCGAGCGCTACTGGGAAGGCACGCCCTCGATCCACCTGCTGCGCGAGCTGATGGAGGGCCGCATGTTCCCCCTCACCCTCGACGGCCTCGACCGCGCCATGCGACGGTTGACGAGGTAAGGGACGAAGTTGTCAGTCTTCAGTCGTCAGTTTTCAGTTCGGTTGAGCTGATAACTGAGAACTGATAACTGACGACTCGCCTCAAGCGGCGTTCGACTTCTCCTTGGGCTTCACATAGGCCATTTCGGCGTGCTCGGCGCAATAGGGCTTGCCGGGCATTGGACGCTTGCCGCAGAAGCGGAAGCTCTTCTCGCCGGGATGGCCTTCGGGCCAAGAGCAGGTGGGCCCCATCGCCGTGGCAACGCGCGGCGCCGGCGGGCGCTTCAGCGGCGAGGGCCGCGGATCCAGCGCCAGGCGATGCGCCTTGCCGACCACGGCGTTCTTGGTGACACCCAGCCGGCGGCCGATTTCTGCCGTCGACAGCCCCTGCTGCCACAACGCCGCGAGCTGCTGGATGAGTTCGGGTGACCAAACGGAGTCCATCGCTTCCCCTCTGTATCCTGTGGGTCCTGGGTCAAACGACCACAAGATACGGTATCATCCTGGTGACCCCCCGCAAGCGGATTCTGCAACCTAAGAGCAAGATTGACGGGGATAACTCTGGCAGTGACATTGCCCTTTCAGCTGTTAAGGCGGCCGATGTTCGCTCTTGTTGCCACGCTGGCGATCCAGGCGCTGGTCTCGATGGCGGTGCTGACCCCGCCGGTCTTTGCCGCGGTTGCGGCGCCCGAGATCGGCGTCAGCGCGCATGACATCGGCGTCTACACCTCGGTGATCTATGCAGCCGCCTGCGTCGCATCCGCGGCGAGCGGTGGGCCGATCCGGCGCCACGGCGCGATCCGGCTCAGCCAATACTGCCTCGTCGCCTGCGGCGCGGGGTTGGCGCTCACCGCAACGGCAAACCTCGCGCTCGTGCTGCTGGGGGCACTTCTGATCGGCGTCGGCTACGGGCCGATCACGCCGGCGAGCTCGCACCTCCTCATCCGCCAGACGCCGCCGCAGCGGCGCAGCTTGGTGTTCTCGCTGAAGCAAACCGGCGTCCCCATCGGCGGCGTGTTGGCCGGCATCGCCGTGCCGGCCTTCGTGCTGGCGCTCGGCTGGCGCGGCGCCGCACTGACGAGCGGCGCGCTTTGCCTCCTGATGGCGGCTTTGGCCGAGCCGCTGCACCGCAGCCTCGACGACGACGCCGATCCCAAAGCGCAGGGCGAGCGCGGCATCCTCACGGCGATCCGGCTGGTGCTGACGAACCCTGGCCTCCGGCGGCTGGCGCTGGCCTCGCTCGCCTTTGCCGCCATCCAGCTCTGCTTCAGCGCGTTCGTGGTCACTTTTCTCGCCGAACGCGTCGGGCTGGCGCTGGTCGTTGCCGGCGCGATCATGGCTGCGGCGCAGGCCGCCGGCATCGCCGCCCGCATCCTCTGGGGCTGGGTTGCCGATCGCTTCGTGCCGGCGCGAGCGTTGCTGATGGCGCTGGGGTTGGCGATGGGTGCCGCCGGCATCGCCACTGGGTTTATCACCGCCGCCTGGCCGCTCAGCGCTATCATCGCCGTCACCATGCTGCTGGGCGCGAGCGCGTTGGGTTGGAACGGCGTCTATCTCGCCGAGGTGGCGCAGCTCGCGCCGGCAGGCGCCGTAGGCGCCGCCACCGGCGGCGCGCTCTCGCTGACCTTTCTGGGAATTGTCATCGGGCCGCCGGTGTTCGGCGCGGTGGTCACCGCAAGCGGCAGCTATCGGCCGGCGTTTTTCGCGGCGGCGGTTGCCGCGGCCGCCGCCGCACTAATCCTGCGGCGAGCGCGTTAGCGCTCGTCCGCGGCGGGCGTCAGCGGTTGCTCTTGCAAGCGCGGAAGCCCGCACCGTGCGGGCAATTCACCTTTCGCTACCGAGCGACGGGCATGCGTGCGTCGCCCGAACCGAGCGGCTCTCGCGGTTGCTTGCGCAACCGCTGCCGCCGCGGACGAGCGCTGCCGCGCTCGCCTGGCGCTAGATCAGTTGTAGCGACGAGGCTTCGCGGCCGCGCCGGGCCTGCGCGACCATCATCCGCACCGGCTGGCCGGGCTCCAGCATCTCGATGCCGGAGCGGCGCAGCGCCGTCACATGCACGAAGATGTCTTTGCTGCCGTCATTGGGCAGGATGAAGCCGAAACCGCGCGCCGGGTCGTACCATTTGACGACGCCGTCGAGCGATTCGGTCGCGCCTCCGCCCCCTTGCTCGTCATGCCCGTCGCCCCGTCCGCCGCGAAAGCGGTTCTCGCGCGGCGCTCGCGGCGTCGCGGTCGAGAGGTCGATCTCCAGGACCTGCGCCACGGCGCGGCCCTTGGGTCCCTGCATCCATTCGAACACGACCGAAGCTCCGTCGGGTGCTTCGCTATGCCCGGCGCGCTCCAGCGCCGAGAGCGGCAGGAAGACATCGCCACTGCCGTCATTCGGGATGATGAAGCCGAAACCCTTGCTGCGATTGAACCACTTGATTTTGCCCGCGAGCCGGAAAGTCTCGCCAGCCGACTGGAAAGCACTCATCGACGCACCTTGAAGACCCCCGCCCGCTCCCCTTTTTGGCTATACCCTGCTGAGGGCATGCCTTACCCCGCCGGGGGCGTCACGGGCGGGATTCATGACTCATAAGGTCGAAATCCCCGCTCGGCAAGGTTCTTTGAGACCTATGGTTGAGAAACCGACTCGGCCGGCTCGGCGGGCTTGGTCGCAAAAAGCAGGTAGTTGACGTCGATATCGGGGCTCAGCGACCAGCGATCGGCGAGCGGATTGTAAGCGAGGCCGCTCACCTCCTGGAGCACCAGCCCGCCGGCCCGAAGCCCGGCGGCAAGCTCCGAGGGCCGCAGAAACTTGTCCCAGTGATGGGTGCCGCGTGGCAGCCAGCGCAGCAGATATTCGGCGCCGACAATGGCGAACAGAAAGGCCTTGGGCGTACGGTTAATGGTAGCGGCGATAAAGGCTCCGCCCGGCCGCACCAGCCGTGTCGCGGCGGCGAGGAAGAGCTCGGGCGATGCCACATGCTCGACCACTTCGAGCGCCAGAACGGCATCGAAGCGCTCGCCGCCGGCCGCCAGATCCTCAGCCGCGACGCGGCGGTAGTCGACGCTGACGCCGCTCGCCGCGGCATGGCCGCGCGCCACGTCGAGCATTGCCTCCCCGGCATCGATGCCGGTCACGGTGAAGCCGAGGCGCGCCAGCGGCTCGCTCACCAGTCCGCCGCCGCAGCCGATATCGAGGAGGGTGAGGCCGGTGAAAGGGCGCACGGCGCGGGGGTCGCGGCCGAAATGCGCCGCCAGCCGGTCGCGGATGAAGGCGAGTCGGACCGGATTGAGCTTGTGCAGCGGCCGGAACTCCCCTTCGGGCTCCCACCACGCCTTGGCGATACGCGCAAAGCGCGCGACCTCCTCAGGGTCGACCGTTCCCGCTGCCGTCTCCTCGGCCAAGCCTTCCCGCATTCGAGCTTCCCTTGCCCCGCCGCCTTGCTTCCGCGGCATCGATACGAGTATCTATACGCTCCTTTTTTCCGGCAAGCAGCCGGCGGCATCTTTGTTGCAAGGGGCTCAGCGGGTCTTAATCAGCCATGGCGCGCATCGTGCAGAAGTTCGGCGGCACCTCGGTGGCCGATATCGACCGCATCCGCGCGGTCGCGGACCGGGTGAAGCGCGAGGTCGACGCCGGCAACGAGATCGCCGTGGTGGTCTCGGCCATGGCTGGCGCCACCAACCAGCTGGTCGATTGGACGCGGCAGACCTGCACGCTGCACGACGCGCGCGAATATGACGCCGTGGTCGCCTCGGGCGAGCAGGTGACCGCCGGTTTGCTCGCCCTGGCGCTGCAGGATCGCGGCATCAACGCCCGCTCCTGGCTCGGCTGGCAGATTCCGATTCGCACCGACGGCATCCACGGCAAGGCGCGCATTTCCGAGATTCCGACCGAGGAGCTGTTGCGCCGCATGCGCGAGGGGCAGGTCGCGGTGGTGGCGGGCTTCCAGGGGTTGGGGCCCGACAACCGCATCACCACGCTCGGGCGCGGCGGCTCCGACACCTCGGCGGTGGCGCTGGCGGCGGCGCTGCAGGCCGATCGCTGCGACATCTTCACCGATGTCGACGGCGTCTACACGACGGATCCGCGCATCGTTGCGAAGGCAAGGAAGCTCGATAGAATTACCTATGAGGAGATGCTGGAGCTCGCTTCCCAGGGGGCGAAGGTGCTCCAGACCCGCTCGGTCGAGATGGCGATGAACCATCGCGTGCGCGTTCAGGTGCTGTCGAGCTTCATCGACGCTCCCGGAACTCTGGTGGTGGACGAGGACGAGATCGTGGAACAGCAAGTGGTGAGCGGCATCGCCTACAGCCGCGACGAAGCAAAGATTACGGTGCAACGGGTCGCCGATCGGCCCGGCGTCGCCGCCGCCATTTTCGGCCCGCTCGCGGACAACGCGATCAATGTCGACATGATCGTGCAGAGCGCCTCGGAAGATGGACATACCGCCGATCTCACTTTCACCATGGCGCGAGCCGATCTTGATCGCGCCCTGGCAGTGCTGGAGGCGAGCCGGCCTCTGCTCGGTTTCGCCGCGCTGCTGCCG
>DATIYL010000168.1:0-5687 GCA_035517635.1 Allostellaceae bacterium
TCTTCTTGCCGTTCGCCTGGTCCAGCGCCTGCTGCTTCAGCTTCTCCTTGAGATCGGCCGCCATCTGCTTCTCGATCGCCTCGCGCTGCGCCGGCGGCATGGCGGCGAGCTGCTCGCGCGTCAGGTGATGCGCCTTGAGCCAGGCATCCTCCAGCTTCTGCGCCGGCGTCTCGTTCATGTATTTGAGGAAGTTCTGCGCCGCCGCGCCGTCGACATCCGTGCTCTGGGTCGGCGCCGCGGCGCCGGCGGATTTCACCGGCGTCGGGAAATAGCCGTAGGCGGCCGCGCCGCTAATACCGGTGATGCTCATCGTCCTCCTCCTGGCCGCGCCATGCCGGCAATTTCTGCCGGCAGAACGGCGGCGCCCGCACGATTCTGCCGAGCCGCCGAGACGGGCGAGCGAAGCGTCGACCCGGCGGAAATCGCGGCGGACCGCCCTTCGCGCCGAGTGCGAGCGATGTCAGCGGAGGCGATCCGGCTCTGGCGTCGCAAGCCGTGTGCCAGAGCGCGGCAGCACCCTAGTCCCGGAAGGACGGATCCCTGCGGTCGAGCTTGCGCAGCAGGCCCGGCCATTCGAGGAGGCCGTAGCGGCGGATCACCGACGGGGCGTACATGCCGACCGATTTCTGCACCACCGCCGGCGCCATCTCGTTGAGCGCGGTGTTGCAGGCCATGGCCGCGATCTGCGCCTGGCAGGAGCGCTCCAGACCATACATGGCGGTGAAGGCCTCGGCGACGCTGGCGCCCACGGTCAAGAGGCCGTGATTGCGCAGGATCATGTAGTTCAACGCGCCGAGGTCGCGGGCGAGCGCGTCGCGCTCGTTGGGATCGCGCTCCGGCCCGTTGAAATCATGATAAGCGAGGCGCGAGCAGAAGCGCGTCGCCGTCTGCGTCAGCGGCAGCAACCCGCATTTCAGCGCCGAGACCGCCATGCCGGCGATGGTGTGCGTGTGCATCGCGGCGCTGACGTCCGGCCGCGCGCGATAGAGCGCGCTGTGGATGACGAAGCCGGCCTGATGCAGCCCGTAGTCGCCTTCGGGCTTGTAGATCACCTTGCCATTGAGATCGACCTTGAGCAGCGAGGATGCCGTCACCTCCTCGAAGAGCAGCCCGTGCGGGTTGAGCAGGAACTGATCGGGCGCGTCCGGCACCCGCGCCGAAATGTGGGTATAGATCATGTCGGACATGCCATACGCATCGCAGAGGCGATAGCAGGCCGCCAGATCGACCCGCGCCTGCCATTCCGCCTCGCTCACCCGCGAGCGCAGCCGCTGCAAGCGCAAAATCTGGGGAGAGGCCGTTACCGTCATGGCATGTTCCTCGTCGCCGGGATCGGAAGCGCGGATCATAGCCCAGGATGACGGTGTGAGAAATCCGGGGTAGGGTTCGCGCTGTTGTCGACGCGGGCGCGGCGGCGTCTCTGAAACCGCAGGGAGGGTTCGATGGGGAAGCATTTGGGCGTGCTCGCGGCGCTTGGCGCGCTGCTGGCGGCAGTGGCCGTCGCTGCTCCGGCATGGTCCCAAAACGCCGCTGCTCCGGCGCCTGCCGCCAACCCCGCTGCCGCGCCGCCGGCCGCCAGCCCGGCCGCGCCACCGCCCGCTGGCACCCCCGCGGCGCCGCCCCCTGCCGGCGGCGCTGCTGCTCCGCCACCCGCCGCTGGCGCCGCCGCCCCCGCGCCCGCCGCCGCGGCGCCGGCGCCGGCGCCCGCCACGGACTGGCTCGCCGCGGCCACGGCCAGCAACATGCAGATCATCGGCCACAGCGACCTGAACGGCGCGGGCAAGGGCGGCGAGGGTCTGGCGCTGCAGCAATATTCGGGCGGCCGCCGCGTGCTCTTCCTCGCGCATGAATCGGCGCCGATGTGCTTCAGCGTCATCGACGTGACCAAGCCGGAGCAGCCCACGGTCATCACTCAGGTCCCGGTCGAAGCGGATTTCGTGCGCTGCAACTCGCTGGGGCTGAGCAACAACACGCTGGTGGTCGCGCATCAGACGGAAAAGCCGGGCCAGCCCTATGCCGGGATCGACATCTACGACGTCAGCGACCCGGCCCACCCGAAGAAGCTGTCGCATTTCGACACCTCCGGGCCGCATTCGCGCGGCGCGCACTACGTCTGGTTCACCGACGGGCATTACGCCTATCTCTCGACCGGGGCGCGCGACTTCACGCCGCGCGACCCGAAGGACGACCAGTTCCTGATGATCGTCGATGTCTCCGATCCCGAGCATCCCCACGATGTCGGGCGCTGGTGGTTGCCCGGCACGCGGGTCGGCGATGCGGCGGCGGCGCCGCCCCGGGTCGAGTGGCCCGATAACGGCATCCGCATGCACTCGCTGACGATTCCGAAGGAGCGGCCGGACCGCGCCTATGTCGGCTGGATCGATGGCGGCTGGGTGATCCTCGACATCAGCGACAAGACGCACCCGAAGGCCATCGTTCGCCGTTCCTGGCAATCGCTCGATTCAGGCTTCGCGCATACGGTGCTGGCGCTTCCCGCACGCGGCATCGCCATCCAAAGCGAAGAGGCGACCGAGAACAACTGCGCCGACTGGCCGAAGCGCAATTGGGTGTGGGACATCGCGAACGAGCAGCACCCCTATCCGCTCGCCCCCTTCCCGCCGGTGCCCGACCAGGCGCAGCTCTGCCACGCCGGCGGACGCTTCGGCTCGCACAATATCGACATGAACCGGCCGGTCGCGACCTCGCGCACGCTGGTGAACACCGTCGTCGGCAGCTACTTCAATGGCGGAGTGCGCGCCTATTCGATCGCCGATCCGTCGCATCCCGTGGAGATCGGCTACATCATCCCGAAAGCGCCGCCGGGCAACACGATGCACACGATCCAGATCAACGACATCTATGTCGATGAGAATGGCCTCATCTACGCGAACGACCGCTTCACGGGCGGCCTCTACATCATCCGCTACACCGGCACGGTTCCGCTCAATTGAGGCGCGGCGCCGCCGCGGCCGCGCTCAGCAATGCGGCCGCGGCAACGCCTCGATCTTCTCCAGCTTGCCGCGGACGGCGTAGTCGCCATAGTCGAACAGCATGTCCTCGGCGATGCCGTTATCGAGCAGGCGGACGCTCTCTTCGTAATCGGGGACGGCGTCGGGCCGCTGCGGCGGATCGATGGCGCCTGGCGGCGGGAAGAAAGCGAGCCTGACCTTCCAGGAGGGGCGGTTCAGCAGCGGGCTTTCCGGCAGCTTCTCCGCCTCGTCGGCGCCGGGCGCGAGCTTCGGCCCGATCACGGCGGTGATCTGGCCGGCGCTTTGCACGTCCGATCCGTCGAAAACGTGCCGCGTCACGAGATGATCGCCGGCCTCGGCCCGCGCGACGAGGAGCCGGGTATGGGCTGCCGGAAATACCGTTCCCGGCGGCAGCGACAGCACCGTCTCCTGCGGCTTGGTGAATTCGGCGACGCCGGGCCGCCCGTGCACGCCGAGCCTCGCCTTGCCTTTGACCTCGTCGAAGGGCCGGTCGGACTCGGCCTGGCGCAGCTCGAACTGGAAATGCTGCCCGTCCTTGGCCTCCCAGCTCACAAAGTTCGAGAAGGTGTCGAGCGTGTCGTTGCCGGACTCGTCCTGGTCATATTGCAGCCGCAGGTAGAAATGTTCCTGTTCCGTCCAGCCGCTGCAGGTCTCGTCCCATTCGTCGAGCATGACGCCGCCGGCGCCGACGACATTGCTGCTCGATTGGGTCGATTGCAGGCTGAGATCATAGCGCGCGCGATAGGGCACCATGTCCGCGGCGGTGGCGGCCTTGCCGAGCAGCAGGGCCAAGGCGACGGCGCCGAGGAGGCGCGCAGGCGGTGAGTTCATAAGGATAATCGTTCTCCGAAGCGCCACAGCCCAGTCTAGAGTTTTCGCGGGGGTTCGTCAGGGGCCAAAGCGGCCGGGTTGCACCTCGCCCCGCGGCAGAATGTCTGCCGGCCCTGTTCTACGCGGCAACCGGGCGCGGCGTCCCCGTCGGGCGGGTGCGCCTTTTCAACTCAGGGGAAAGACGTCGACCCGATCCGCATCCCCGCCGGTGCTGTGGTTGCCGAGCGCGCGCACGATGATGCGCACCTGCGGAACGCCGCGCGACATGAGGTAGCGGCGCAGCGCCAGCGCGCGCGCCAGCGACAGGCGCTGCGCCCGCGCCTCGCGATCGCTGCCTCCGGCATAGCCCTGCAGCTCAATGCGCAGGTTGCGATGGGCGGCAAGGCGGGCGGCGACACCGTCCAACAGCGGCTGGGCAGCGGGCGGCAGCGCCGTGCTTTCGGGGGGGAAGGCGACCGAGCCGATCGGCGCCTCGACACCCGCCCGGCTTGGCGATGCGCCGAGCGCGGCGAGCGACAGGATCAGCGCGGCCATCGCCAGCGCCCGTCTTGCAGCAGAAGCGACCATGGATCGTCTTTGCAAACGCGGCACTCGTGCCTGTCCGATTGTCAACGCACGAGCGCCGATTTCAGTTCGTCCTCGCCGGTTCTAGGCGCGGGAAGAGCGCGCCATCCCTCGCGACCGAGCGACGGAAGCGGCGCTCAGCGCGGCGCCGGCTGGCAATGCGGGCAAAAATAGCCGGTCCGGCCGCCGGACTTGAGCGTGGCGATCGCGCCGCCGCAGCGCGGACAGCGCCCGCCCTTCTTGCGCTGCGGCAGCAGGAAACCGCGCGGCAGCCGTTCCAGCATCTGCTCCGAGCCGGCGCCTTCGCGCACCGCGATCTCCAGCACGCTGCGCATCTTGGTGAAAAGCCGGCGCAGCGCGGCGCGATCGAGCGCATCGGTCGGCGTCTTCGGGTGGAGCTGCGCCTGGAACAGGATCTCGTCGGAATAGAGATTGCCGATGCCGGCGACGAGCCCCTGATCCATCAGCGCCGATTTCACGTCGCGCTTCGTCGCTTGCAGCGCGTGCGCGAAGTCGTCGGCGCCGAACCCTGGGTCGAGCGCATCGGGGCCGAGCCCTTCGCGCGCAACGAAGGCATCGGCGTCGGGCACCAGCTCGACGCTGCCGATGCGGCGCGGATTGACATAAGCCAGGTGCCCATCGCCGGTGAAATCGAGGCGCAGCCGGTCGTAAGGCGGCTCCTCGGCCCCATTCCCGTAGTATTGCAGCGAGCCGTTCATGCCGAAATGCAGGACGAGCCAGCCGCTCTTGCCGAGATCGATGAGGAGATACTTGCCGTAACGCCGCGACGCCGTCAGCCGCGCGCCCTTGAGTTGCGCCGCCAATTCGCCGGGCGCGGCCGTGCCGATGATCCGGCGGTCGTTGACGACAGCCTCGTCGATCCGCCGCCCGAGGCTGGTGGCGTCGAGATGGCGCTTGAAAATCTCGACTTCCGGTAGTTCTGGCATTCGTGCCTCGTCAGCTCGCAGTTTCCCGGCGGCGGATGCGCAACCACCCTCACCATGATCGAACGCGTATTGGCGCCGATCTTCTCCGCGATCGCGGCAAACGCGGGCCCGCGCCCTGCGCAACGTGAAGGACGGGCATCGCCGCCGTCGCTACATCCCCATCTCCGGCTCGAGCGCCGCTTCTTTCTTCTTCTCCGGGATCTCGGTCATCGTTACTTCGGTGAGCAGCAGGATGCTCGCCACCGAAACGGCGTTCTCGAGCGCGATGCGCACCACCTTGGTCGGGTCGATGATGCCGGCCTCGACCAGGTCGACATATTCCTTGCGTGCGGCATCGAAGCCCTGATTGCCCGGC
>DATIYL010000169.1:0-18705 GCA_035517635.1 Allostellaceae bacterium
ATCGAGGCTGAGCACTATCTCCTGCCCGGGGATGCCGTCCTCGCGCGTGAGCTCGCGCACGACGCGGCCATAGGCGTTGACCTCAACCTCGCTGGTGCCGGCGCTGCCGCGCAGCTCGAGATCGTATTCCTTCTCGACGCCGTTCTTGCCGATACGGAAATCGGGCAGCTCGAGCAGCGGATCGTCGCCGGTCAGCTCCTTGTCGGAGACGGCGGCGACATAGCCCAGCACATGCGATGCGGACTCGCCCAAGGGGTAGAAGCGCGTCAGCCCCTGCTCGATCGAGACGCCGGGCAGCTCCAGCGTGTTCGCCTCGATGCGCGCCATCTCTTCCCAGCTCAGATTCTCGCGGATCATCACCGGCACGAAGCTGTGCTTGCGCTTGATGTCACGCAGCACGCGGTGGCGATCGACCTCGCTCACCGGGATGAGAGTCGCCACCGCGTCGAGCGTCGAGGGAATGTCGCCCGCCTGCTCCGCCACCAGCACGACGCGGTATGTCGGCGCATTGTCGGCGAGAGCGACGCCGAAGCGGTCGACAATGCGGCCGCGCGGCGGCGCCAGCAGGCGGATATTGATGCGGTTCTCGTCCGCCAGCATGGAGTAGCGGTCGGCCTGCATGACCTGCAGGTAGTACATGCGCCCGGCCAAGGTCGCCAGCAGCGCCACCTGCGCGCCGCCAAGCAGCATCGCCCGGCGCGTCAGCAGCTTGGTACGGTTGTTCTCGCGCTGCATGGCCCGCTATACCCGCATCAGGAAGGCGCGTTGCGCCTGCGCCAGGAGATAGCTCCCGAGCGGAAAGATCGAGACGGTCAGCAGCGCCTCGAAGATGATCGGCCGGGTGCCGAGAAGGACGCCGTGCAGCGCGCTCACCAGCGCCCATTCGAAAACCACGACCGCCGCGGTGGTGATCAGGAACCCGGCCCACAGCATCGGGAAGAGGCGGTTGACGAAGAAGCGGCGCTGGCTCATCAGCACCGAGCGCGTCAGCAGCAGCGACAGCGCCGACGTGCCGACATAGGGCGTGCCGTTCAGCAGATCGAGCAGCAGCCCGGCGAAGAAGACGGCGGTCGGCGGCAGCAGATCCGGCCGGTAGATCGTCCAGTGATAGACGGCCATCAAGGTGAAGGCGGGCGCTACCACGGCAAAGCCCGGAATGTGCAGCGGCACCACCGAGATGAGGACGAACAGCAAGGTGGTGAGGAACGGCACGAGCTTGTTGGGAAAGCCGCCCCCGGCTTCGCGCTGAAACAGCACCATGCGCATTGCCGGACTGACCTAAGGCGCCTGATCGGGATCGACGACCCTGACGCCGCGCCGCTTGGGCAGCGGCATCGCGCTTTGCGGCAGCACGCCGTTGAGGCCGAAATCGACGATGCGGACATACTCCAATCGCGACAGCTCGGCATAGGGCGCGACCCGCACCACCCCGCCATCGATCGCGGCGACGACGCCGACGGGCAGGCCGGGCGGGAAGACGCCGCCGGCGCCGGCGGTGACGATGCGCTCGCCGACCGCGACCTTGGCGTTGATCGGCAGGTAGAGGAGGCGCGGCTGATCGGAGTTGTCGCCGGCCAGCACCGCGCGATCTTGCGAGGTCTCCAGCACCACGGGGATATGCGAGTTGAGGTCGGTGAGCAGCAGGATGCGGGCAGCGCGCTCGCCCACCTCGGCGACGCGGCCGACGAGCCCCTCGCCCGTCATCGCCGCCTGGCCGCGGTTGACGCCGTCGCGGCTGCCGGCGCTCACCAGCACGTTGCGGGCGAAGGCGCCGCCGGAATTGGCGATGACCTGCGCCGAGACATAATGTACCGCGCCTTCGGGCGAGAATTTGGTGAGGTCGCGCAGCTCGGCATTCTCCGCCTCGAGCCGGCGCGCCACGTCCTGCCATTCGAGCAGGCGCGCATTCTCCTGGCGCAGCCGCTCATTCTCGCGATAGAGATCGAAGACGCCCTCGACCTGCCGGACGCCCGCCGCAACCGTCGCCAGCGGCTGCGCCACCACCTGCAGCACCGGCGCCGCCGCGTCGACGATGAGGACGCGCAGCCGGTCGAACAGCAGCACATCGGCTTTGCCGAGGACGATGAACATCATGGAAAGCAGGACAAGAAACGGCACCACGACCCGTTGGGCCGCCGCTCTGACGGGGGCTGTCAGCCTGTCAACCGCTCCCGAACGCTCTCTCAACTTGCTCGCTCCACACGCCGGCCCCGCCCCGCCGGCTCTCCTAAATATTCAGTCGTCAGTTTCACATGGACGACGTGGTTAGTACATGCTGATTAGCACGTTTTTTAGTGTTTTCATTTCCTCGAGGGCGCGGCCGGTGCCGAGCGCCACGCACGAAAGGGGGTCGTCCGCGATCGAAACGGGCAGCCCCGTGGCGTGCCTCAGGACGTAATCCAGATTCCCGAGGAGGGCCCCGCCCCCCGTCAGCACGATGCCCTTGTCGACGATGTCGGCGGCCAGCTCCGGCGCCGTATGCTCGAGCGCGACCTTGACCGCTTCGACGATGGCGCCGACCGGCTCGGCCAGGCTCTCGGCGATCTGCCGCTCGCTGATGACGATCTCCTTGGGCACGCCGTTCATGAGGTCGCGGCCCTTGATCTCCATCACCCTGCCCTCGCCGTCCTCCGGCATGCAGGCGGAGCCGATCTCCTTCTTGATGCGCTCGGCGCTGCTCTCGCCGACGAGCAGGTTATGGTTGCGACGGATATAGGCGATGATCGCCTCATCCATCTTGTCGCCGCCGACTCTGACCGAGCGCGAATAGACGATGCCGCCCAGCGACAGCACCGCCACCTCGGTGGTGCCGCCGCCGATATCGACGACCATCGAGCCGGTCGGCTCGGTCACCGGGAGCCCGGCGCCGATCGCGGCCGCCATCGGCTCCACGATGAGGAAGACGCGCCGGGCGCCGGCGCTCTCCGCCGATTCCTGAATGGCGCGGCGCTCCACCGCGGTCGAGCCCGAGGGCACGCAGACGATGATCTGCGGGCTCGCGAAGCTGCGCCGGTTGTGCACTTTGCGGATGAAATGCTTGATCATCTCCTCCGCGACTTCGAAATCGGCGATGACGCCGTCGCGCAGCGGTCGGATGGCCTGGATGTTGCCGGGCGTGCGGCCCAGCATCATCTTCGCTTCGTCGCCGACGGCGAGGACCTGCTTGCGGCCCTTCACCTGCGCGATCGCCACGACCGACGGCTCGTTGAGGACGATGCCGCGGCCTTTGACGTAGACCAGCGTGTTCGCCGTGCCGAGATCGATCGCCATATCGGCGGAGAGCATGCCCAAGAGATTTCCAAACATGTTCGTCTGTTGACCCGGTGGTTGGGATTGCGACAAGGTATTTTCCTTCGAGAGACGACCCGCTGGGCCTCCCCTCGACCTCTAGCGCCGGTTACGCCGACATGGCGGCCGGTGCGGTTTTTGCCCTCTTGGTCAAAAGCTTGTTCAAGGCGTGAATGTAAGCTCGGGCCGAGGCGACCAGCGTGTCGGGATCGGCGCCCTGGCCGTTCACCGTCTTGCCGTTCTCCTCGAGCCTTACCGTAACCTCGGCCTGCGCATCGGTACCCTCGGTCACCGCATGCACCTGATAGAGCTGCAGGCGGGCGGTGTGGGGCACCATCTGCTTGATGGCGTTGAAAGTGGCGTCCACCGGGCCGTTGCCGGTGGTCTTCGCCTGCTGGCGGTTGCCGTCGATCTCGAGCTCGAGCTCGGCGCTCTGCGGCCCTTTGGAGCCGGCGATCACCTGCAGCGAGACGAATCGGATGCGCTCATGAGCGCGCACGACCTCGTCATCGACGAGGGCGACGAGGTCCTCGTCATAGACGTCCTTCTTGCGGTCGGCCAAGTCCTTGAAGCGGCGGAAAGCGTCGTTGACGGCGTTGTCGCCGAGCTCGAAGCCCAGCTCCTTCAGCTTCATCTTGAAGGCGTGCCGGCCGGAATGCTTGCCCATCACCAGGCTCGACTTGGTGAGGCCGACCGACTCGGGGGTCATGATCTCGTAAGTGCCGGCATGCTTCAGCATCCCGTCCTGATGGATGCCGCTCTCATGCGCGAAGGCGTTGGCGCCGACCACCGCCTTGTTGGGCTGCACGACGAAGCCGGTAATGGCCGAGACCAGGCGCGAGGCGCGGCTGATGTACTCGGTCTTGACGCCGGTTGCATAGGGCAGGACGTCGTGGCGCGTCTTCAGCGCCATGACGATCTCCTCCATCGAGGCATTGCCGGCGCGCTCGCCGAGGCCGTTCACGGTGCACTCGACCTGGCGCGCGCCGGCGCCGACCGCGGCCAGCGAGTTCGCCACGGCAAGGCCGAGGTCATTATGGCAATGGACCGAGACCACCGCCTTGTCGATGTTGGGAACGCGCTCGAAAAGCATGCGGATGAGGCCGGCGAACTCCTCGGGAATGGCATAGCCCACCGTATCCGGGATGTTGATGGTGCGCGCCCCGGCCTTGATCGCGCTCTCGACGGTGCGGCAGAGGAAATCGTGCTCGGTGCGCGAGCCGTCCTCGCACGACCATTCGACGTCGGGGCAGAGGTTGCGGGCATGGGTGACGCTGTCGATCACCGCCTGATGCACCTGCTCGGGCTCCATCTGGAGCTTCCACTTCATGTGCAGCGGCGAGGTCGAGATGAAGGTATGGATGCGCGGCCGTGCGGCATGCTGCACCGCTTCCCAGGCGCGGTCGATATCCATGCGCCCGGCCCGGGAGAGCCCGCAGACGGTCGACGATTTGACCAGCTTGGCGATCTCGCGCACCGCCTCGAAATCGCCGTTGGAAGCGATCGGAAAGCCGGCCTCGATCACGTCGATGCCCATCTCCTCGAGCAGCAGCGCGATCTTGATCTTCTCGTCGAGATTCATCGACGCGCCGGGCGATTGCTCGCCGTCGCGCAAGGTGGTGTCGAACACGACGACGCGCGCGCCGGGGGAGGCGGCGGCGGGGGCGTTTCGGGTCGTGGTGGCGCTCATCTCGCCCGCTCGTCCTGCTGGCTTCCGGCCCCCTCGAGCCGGTGCCTCAGAGTGCGCCGTTTAGCCTTAACATTGGATTAAAGTTAACGGCGCAATGCGCGGATATCTTTATCCCCTTTTTGCCTTTGGGGGCAAGTCCCACGCGCGTCGCGCGTGGGGCGGGCGACAGCGGTTGCTCTCGCAACCGCGAAAACCCGCACCGTGCGAGCTGACCTCGACCACCCCCTCACCCTCCCGGCGCTCCGCGCCGGGCCCCTCCCTCTCCCGCAAGGGGAGAGGGTCGGGTGAGGGGTGAGAGCCCCGCTAATTCCTGGCCTTATCCACCAGCCGGTTCTGGGCGATCCACGGCATCATGGCGCGGAGCTTCTCGCCGATCTTCTCGATGTCGTGCTCGGCCGAGCGCCGGCGCATCGCCTTGAAGCTGGCCTGGCCGGCGGCGTTCTCCAGCACCCAGTCGCGGGCGAATCGGCCGGATTGGATGTCGTCGAGGACGCGCTTCATCTCCGCCTTGACCGCCTCGTTGATGATGCGGGGCCCGCGCGTGTAGTCGCCATACTCGGCGGTATTCGAGATGGAATAGCGCATATTCGCCATGCCGCCCTCATACATGAGGTCGACGATGAGCTTCACCTCGTGGAGGCATTCGAAATAGGCCATCTCCGGCGCGTAGCCCGCCTCGACCAGCGTCTCGTAGCCGGAGAGGATGAGCTGGGTGAGACCGCCGCACAGCACCGCCTGCTCGCCGAAGAGGTCGGTCTCGCATTCCTCCTTGAAGGTGGTCTCGATGACGCCGGCGCGGCCGCCGCCGATCGCCGAGGCGTAGGAGAGCGCGATCTCGAGCGCGTTGCCCGACGGGTTCTGGTCGACGGCGACGAGGCAGGGAACGCCGCCGCCGCGCACATATTCCGAGCGGACGGTATGGCCCGGCCCCTTGGGCGCGATCATGAACACGTCCATGTCGGCGCGCGGCTCGACCAGCTTGAAGTGGATGTTGAAGCCATGCGCAAACGCCAGCGCCGTGTCGGGCCGCATGTTGTTGCGGAGATCCTCGGCATAGAGCTTCGCCTGCAGCTCGTCGGGGGTGAGGATCATCACCACATCGGCCCATTTGGCGCCTTCGGCCGGGCTCATCACCTGGAATTTCGCGGCTTCGGCCTTCTTCGCCGAGGCGGAGCCGGGGCGGAGCGCGACGCGCACCTCCTTGACGCCGCTGTCGCGCAGGTTCATCGCATGGGCATGGCCCTGGCTGCCATAGCCGACGACGAGCACCTTCTTGCCCTTGATCAGGTTCACGTCGGCGTCGCGATCATAATAGACACGCATGGTGGTGCTCCTTCGGTAAACGAGACTCAGAATCGCGCCGAGCCGCGCGAGATGGCAACGACCCCGGTGCGCGACACGTCGACAAGGCCCAACGGCTCCATCAGGCTGATGAAGGCGTTGAGCTTCTCGGTCGAGCCGGTCATCTCGAAGACGAAGCTCTCGATCGTGCTGTCGATGACGCGGGCACGGAAGATGTCGGCAAGCCGCAGCGATTCGATGCGCTTCTCGCCGGTGCCGGCGACCTTGATGAGGGCGAGCTCGCGCTCGACATGCGGCCCCTCGTCGCTCAAATCGCGCACGGCGTGGACCGGGACGAGGCGCGAGAGCTGCGCCTTGATCTGCTCGATGATCATCGGCGTGCCCGAGGTTACGACGGTGATCCGGGACAAGCCCTTGACCCGGTCGGTTTCGGCCACGGTCAGGCTCTCGATGTTGTAGCCGCGGCCCGAGAACAGGCCGACGACGCGGGCAAGGATGCCGGGCTCGTTGTCGACGAGCACGGCGATGGTGTGCTTCTCGATGGCGCTCACAGGCGGACTCCGATGCGCAAAGGGACGGTATCGCTCAGACCAGGACCATGCCCTCTTCCGATACCGGCCCGCTCGCCTGCTTGTCCTCGGGCCCGAGCAGCATCTCGTTATGCGCCGCCCCCGAGGGGATCATCGGGAAGCAATTCTCCATCGGGTCGACGGCGACATCGACGATCACCGCGCGGTCGACCGCCAGCATCTCCTTGATGGCGCGGTCGACCTCGTCCGGCCGCGTCACGCGCAAGCCGACCGCGCCGAAAGCGTCGGCAAGCTTGACGAAATCCGGCAGCGCGGCGGTGTAGCTCTCGGAGTAGCGCCCGCCATGCAGCAGCTGCTGCCACTGCCGCACCATGCCCATGTACTGGTTGTTGAGGATGAAGACTTTGACCGGCAGCCGGTACTGGCAGATCGTCGACATCTCCTGGATGTTCATCAGGATCGACGCCTCGCCGGCGATGTCGACGACCAGCGCGTCGGGATGGGCGATCTGCACGCCCATCGCCGCCGGCAGGCCATAGCCCATGGTGCCGAGCCCGCCCGAGGTCATCCAGTGCATGGGCTTGTCGAACTTGAAGAACTGCGCCGCCCACATCTGGTGCTGGCCGACTTCGGTGGTGACGTAGATGTCGCGGCCGCGGGTCAGCTCGTAGAGCCGCTCGAGGGCGTATTGCGGCTTGATCACCTTGTCGTTGCGGGCATAGGCGAGGCAGTTGCGCGCGCGCCAGCCCTGGATCTCCTTCCACCAATGGCCGAGCGCCTCGCGATCGGGCTTGAAGCGCCGCGCCTTCAGCCCGGCGAGGATGCCCTCGAGCGCGTTTGCGGCATCGCCGACCACCGCCACATCGACGCGCACATTCTTGTTGATCGACGAGGGATCGATGTCGATCTGGATCTTCTTCGACTGCGGCGAGAAGGCATTGAGCCGGCCGGTCACGCGGTCGTCGAAGCGCGAGCCGACCGCGACCATGAGGTCGCAGCCATGCATGGCAAGGTTCGCCTCATAGGTCCCGTGCATGCCGACCATGCCGAGGAAATGCCCGTCGGAAGCGGGCAGCGCCCCGAGGCCCATCAGGGTCAGCGTGCAGGGGATTTCGGTGAGGCGCACCAGCTCGCTGAAGAGCGCGCAAGCGCGCTCGCCCGAGTTGATGATGCCGCCGCCGCCATAAAAGAGCGGCCGCTTCGCCGCGGCGATGAGCGCCACCGCCTCGTCGATCCGCGCCGGATCGGGCTTCAGCTGCGGCCGGTAGGTCTTGTGCTGCACCGTCTCGGGCGCGCGATAGACGCCAGTGGCGAAGAGCACGTCCTTCGGCAAATCGACTACCACCGGCCCAGGCCGGCCGGTGCGCGCGACGTGGAAGGCTTCGTGCATGACGCGCGCGAGGTCGTTGACGTCCTTCACGAGGTAGTTGTGCTTGGTGCAGGGCCGCGTGATCCCCGTGGTGTCCGCCTCCTGGAAGGCGTCATTGCCGATGAGATGCGTCGGCACCTGCCCGGTGAGGCAGACAATCGGCACGGAATCCATCAGCGCATCGGTGAGGCCCGTCACCGCATTGGTGGCGCCAGGGCCGCTGGTGACGAGGACGACGCCGACCCTGCCCGTCGAGCGGGCATAGCCTTCGGCGGCATGCACCGCCCCCTGCTCGTGCCGCACCAGGATGTGACGGACATGGTTCTGCTTGAAGAGCGCGTCGTAAATCGGCAATACGGCGCCGCCGGGATACCCGAAAATGACATCAACGCCCTGGTCGCCCAGCGCCTTGATGACCATCTCCGCCCCGACCATGTGCTCCGTCGCCATGACACCTCTCCTGGCCAAAACCGTAACGAGACGAAAGCGTTACCCCGCAGCGCGCGATCTTGCCCGCCGCTCGGTTGGAACGACTCGTCCCGCGCGAAAGGGTGACCCTAGACAGCTAGACTTTAATGGTCAACAGAAACTGACGAATAAATGGCAAAATTTCCGGCACTAAACTTTCCGAAAATTGCTCGGCGACGACGCGCTTGCTGAGCCCGACGCCCTCCCGAAGCTGATGCCGGAACCAGGTGTATTGCCGCTTGGCGTAGCGCCGCGTCGCCTGCTGGGCCGCGGCAATCGCCGCTTCGCGTGTGAGGCGGCCGGCGATGAGCTGCGCCAGCTCGGGGACGCCGACCGCCTTCATCGCCGGCAAGGCGGGATCGAGATGACGCGCGAGCAGCGCCTGCACTTCGGCTTCGGCGCCGCGGCGCATCATGGCGAGGAAGCGGGCATCGCAGGCCTGATAGAGCTGCTCGCGCGGCGGCAGCAGCAGGATCGCCGCAGCCCGGAAATCCGGCGCGCTCTGCCCGCGCCGCCACGCGGCCAGCGTCTTGCCGGTGGCCTTTGCCACCTCGTAAGCGCGGATGAGGCGCTGCGTGTCGCCGGCAGCAAGCCGCTCGGCGGCTTCGGGGTCGAGCGCCGCGAGGGCCGCGCGAAACGCCGGCCCGCCGAGCTCGGCATGGCGCGCCCGCGCCGCGGCGCGGATCTCCGGCGGCACCGGCGGCACCGGCGCCAGCCCGTCGAGCAAGGCGCGGAGGTAAAGCCCGGTGCCGCCGGCCAGGATCGGCAGCCGGTCCTCGGCGCGGGCGGCAGCGATCTCGGCCAGCGCGAGATCGCGCCAGCGCCCGGCCGAGCAGGCCTCGGCGGCGTCGATCACGCCATAGAGGCGGTGCGGCGCCCGCGCCAGCTCGGCGGCGCCGGGCCGCGCCGTCAGCACGGCGAGATCGCGATAGACCTGCATGCTGTCGGCGTTGATGATGGTGCCGCTGAGCGCCTCCGCCAGCGCCAGCGCCAGCGCCGATTTGCCGCTCGCGGTCGGGCCCGCGACGATGACGAGCGGCGTTGCCGCGGTCGGATCCATGCCGCGGCATGATAGCTTCCAGGTCACAGGAAAGGATCGCTCGATGCCAAAAACCTACGAGGGGGGCTGCCATTGCGGCCGCGTCCGCTTCCGCGTCACCGCCGAGCTCGCGGGCGTCACCGAGTGCAATTGCTCGATCTGCACGAAGAAAGGCTTCCTCCATCTCATCGTCCCGCCGGAGCAGTTCGAGCTCGTGAGCGGCGCCGACGCGCTCGCCGAGTACCGCTTCAACACCGGGACGGCGCGGCACATGTTCTGCCGCTTCTGCGGCATCCACCCCTTCTACGTGCCGCGCTCCGACCCCGACAAGATCGACGTCAATCTGCGCTGCCTCGAGGGCATCGATCTCGTCGCGATCGAGATAGAGCCCTTCGACGGCAGGAATTGGGAGCAGGCGATCGAGCAACCCGTGCCGTGGCGTTAAGAATCCTTGCGTTTCTGGCCGGCCGCGGATAAAGCGCGCGCATGGCCGCCGCCGTGCTCACGCTCATCGCCGTCCCCACCGCCGCAGAAGCGGCGTCTGCGGTGGAGACGGCGATCGAGGCGCTGCGCCGGCTCGGCGCCCGCGTCGCGCCGCCCTCCTGGCTCGCGCCCGGCATCGCCTGCGACATTCCCTTCGACGATCTCGACGCCGATCAGGCCGATGCGGCGGCACGCACGGCGCTGGCCTATTTGGCCGGCATCGACGTGGTGGCGCAGCCCGAGGTGGGGCGCCGCAAGCGACTTCTCGTCGCCGATATGGAATCGACCATCATCGACAACGAGATGCTCGACGAGCTCGCGGATCTCGCCGGCATCGGCCCACGGATCGCCGAGATCACGCGGCGGGCGATGAACGACGAGATCGATTTCGCCACGGCCTTGCGCGAGCGCGTGGCGCTGCTGAAGGGGCTGCCCGAGAGCCTGCTCGCCGACGCCGGCCGGCGCATCCGCATCACGCCCGGCGCGAGCGAGCTCGTCGCGACCATGCGCGCTCATGGCGCCTATGTCGTGCTCGTCTCGGGCGGCTTTCGCCTCTATACCGGCCGCATCCGCGACGCGCTCGGCTTCGACCTCGACATCGCCAATGAGCTCGTCATCGAGAACGGCCGGATCGCCGGCACGCTCCGCGAACCGATCCTGGGGCGCAACGCCAAGCTCGACAGCCTGAAGCGCGTCGCCGCCGATCAGGGCGTGCCGCTGGCGGCGACGCTCGCGGTCGGCGACGGCGCCAACGACATCGACATGGTGGCGGCGGCCGGGCTCGGGGTCGCCTTCCACGCAAAGCCGGCGCTGCGCCAACGCGCGCGCAGCCGCATCGACCACGCCGATCTGACGGCGCTGCTTTATGCCCAGGGCTACCGCGAGGGCGAGATCGTCCGCGGCGCCTGACGCGCCGGCTGGGTCACGGCGCTCACCGCCGCCAGCACGACGATGTTCACGCCGAGCGCCACGATGCCGACATTGAGATCGCGCACCGCCTGCGGCAGCGACGGAAACAGCGTCCCCAGCGTGGTGTGTGTCAGCGAGATCGCCGCCACCGTCGCCGCGCCGGCGAGGATGCCGGCAAAGGCGCCTTCGCGCGTCGCGGGATTGCGCGCCATCAGGCTGCAGACGAGCGCCGGGAAGAACTGCGTGACGAAGCTGTAGCCCATCAGCAGCAGCGCGACGATGGTCTCGCCCCCCTCCAAGGTGAAGTAGACAGCGACCAGCGCCACCACCGGCACCAGCAGCCGGGCGAGCCGGGAGACGTGGCCCTCCTCCGCCGTCTTGTGGAACGCGCGATAGATGTTGTTGGCGAGGAGCGTCGCCGCGGTGATCAGGATCATCGAGCCCGGCACCATCGCGGTCAGCACGCCGGCCGCGCCGATGATGCCGACCACACCGGCCGGGAAGGTCGCGGTGGAAAGCCGCAGCAGCGACAGGTCGATCGCGGGTCCCGCGAGCCCCGGCACCTTCAGGATCGCGGCGAAGCCGACAAAGAACACGAACAGCAGGATGAGCTGATAGAGCGGCAGGATGATCGCGTTGCGGCGGAAGATGCGCTCATCGCGCGCCGTGTAGGCCGAGGCGAAGCTGTGCGGCCAGCAGAAGAAGCCGAGGGCGGTCAGCAGCACCGTCGAATCGAACCAGGAGATGCTCTGGCCCTTCGCCGGCAGCGCCAGGAAGCCCGGCTTCGCCGCGTCGATCGCCTCGAACATCGCCCCGAGCCCGCCATAGTAGTGGAGCGGCAGATAGATGCCGAGAAACACGACGACGAGGACGATGAGCGCGTCCTTCACCACCGCCGTCCAGGCCGAGCCATGGACGCCCGAGACCATGACGTAGATCGTCACCACGGCCGCGCCGATCCAGATCGCCGTGCTCGAGCCGATCGCACCGTAGGAGGCGGTGGAGACGATGATGCCGAGGCCTTTGAGCTGCAGCACCAGATAGGGAATGAGGGCGATGATGCCGACAAGCGCGACGAGGATGCCCAAAGCCGGGCTGTCGTATTTGCGCGCGAAGAAATCGGGCTGCGAGAACAGCCGCTGCGCCTTGGCGTAACGCCAGACGGGCGGCAGCAGCCAGTACGAGATGATATAGGCGAGCGAGCCGTAACAGAGGATGTAGAAGGCTGGCGCACCCTGGCCATAGGAAAAACCGCTGGCGCCGAGGAAGGTGAAGGTGGTGTAGATCTCGCCCGCCATCAGCAGGAAGACGAAGAGCGTGCCGAAGCCGCGGCCGCCCACCGTCCATTGCTCGAGGTTCATGTCACGGCCGCGGCGCGCCTGGAGGCCGAGCCACAGCGCAAGCGCCATGGTGGCGAAGATGATGATCAGCGCGCTCATCGCTGCGCCCCCTCGCGATTAGCGGGATCCGCGAGATAAATGACGCCCATGATCGCGGCCGTGAGCAGCACCCAGAGCAGGATCCAGGCGAGCAGCAGCGGCATGCCCAGAACCAGAGGCGTTACTTGATTGACGAAGAAGACGCCCCCCAACATGCCGATGAACGGCAGCAGCGCCAACCATTTGACCGGACCCATCCCCCACCTCCTGCCCGGCCCTGGACCGGTTCGTTGCACCTATCCTCCAATCCGCTCGCGGTTGAAGCAAGGCGCAAGCGCAACATTTTGCAATATTCACGCAATAAACAGTCTCGGGCGGAGAATGCGTGGCGATATTTCGCTATTTCAGTGCGGAAGGTCATCCCCTCTCCGCCCCTCGGGGCGGAGAGGGTTAGGGTGAGGTGGGGGCTTGCCCGCACGGTGCGGGCTTTCGCGGTTGCAAGAGCAACCGCTGTCGCCCGCTCGCGACGAGGCAAAGCCTCGCGCGGGGCTGTCGCCCGCCAGCGACGACGCTAAAGCGTCGCGCGGGGCTAACTCTGATCGATGCGCAGTGCGACGAAGCGCAGATCGCCCTGGCGGTCGACCAGCAGCAACACGGATTTGCGGCCGGCCTTCTTCGCTTCGTCGATCTTGTCGGTGATCTGCCCCGGGGTTTTCACATCCTCCTGCGCCACCTCGACGATGACGTCGCCGGCGCGCATGCCCTTGTCGGAGGCGGCGCTGTCCTTCGCCACCTCGATCACCACCACCCCGGCGGAGTCTTCGGGGAGCGAGAAGCGCTCGCGCAGCTCCGGCGTCATATTGGCGAGAGAAAGGCCGAGCGTCTTGACCGTGCCGGGCGGCTCTGCGGGCGGCTGCTGCTTGTTGGGCGTGAGCGCCGCCTGCTGCTCCTCTTCCTTGAGCTCGCCGACCTTGACGTCGAAGGTGAGCTCCTTGCGCTTGCGCCACACCGAAACCTTGACCGTCTTGTCGATCGGCGTCTCCGCGACCAGCCGCGGCAGGCGGTGCATGTCGGTGACTTCCTTGCCGTCGAAGGTCAACACGACATCGCCCGGCTGGATGCCGGCGACCTGCGCCGGACCACCATCGCGCACGCTGGCGATGAGGGCTCCTTTGGGCTTGTCGAGGCCGAGGCTCTCGGCGATCTCATCGGTGACGCTCTGGATGTTGACGCCGAGCCAGCCGCGCCGCACATGGCCATATTGGTGCAGCTGCTCGACCACCGGTTTCGCCAGGTTCGAGGGAATGGCAAAGCCGATGCCGATCGAGCCGCCCGAGGGCGAGTAGATCGCCGTGTTGATGCCGATCACCTCGCCGTTCATGTTGAACATCGGTCCGCCGGAATTGCCGCGGTTGATCGGCGCATCGGTCTGCAGGAAATCGTCGTAGGGGCCGGCATTGATCTCGCGCGCGCGGGCGGAAAGGATGCCCGCCGTCACGGTGCCGCCGAGGCCGAAGGGGTTGCCGATCGCCAGCACCCAATCGCCGACGCGGGTTCCGTCGCTGTCGCCAAACTTGAGCGCGGGCAGCGGCTTCGGCGACTTGATGCGCAGCAGGGCGAGATCGACCTTGGTGTCGCGCCCCACGACCTCGGCCTTGAAGTTCGTGTCGTCCTGAAGCGTCACCGTGATCTCGTCGGCATCGGCGATGACGTGGTTGTTGGTCACCACCAGGCCCGACGGATCGATGATGAAGCCCGAGCCCAGCGAGGTGGCGCGGCGCGGCTGCGCCTCGGGCTTGTTCTTGTTGAGGAAGTCTTTGAAGAACTCTTCAAAGGGCGAGCCTGGCGGGAATTGCGGCATGTCCGAGCCGCCGCTGCGGTCGGCCTTGTCGCTTTTGATCGTCTGCGTCGTCGAGATGTTGACCACCGCCGGCAGCAGCTTGGCGGCGAGGTCGGCGAAGCCATCCGGCGCCGGCCGGGCCAGGGTCGCGCCCGCCGGCAGCAGCACGGCGACGAGGAGGGTCAGCGCAAGCGCGATGGCGCGCCGGCCTTGCATCCGACTATTCAGTCGACTCACGAAAGCAACTCCCTAGGACAGCAAGGGGAAGGGCGGATTTTACGGGAGAACGCCGCCATAAACCAGCAACTTCCCGCCGCCGCCGCCGCCAACTCGGCCAGCGGCGGAGGAGAACTCAGGAAAACGGTCAAATTGAGGCGCTTAGCATCAGCGCTCAGTGATGGCGGATCAGCCAGACGGCGGCGACCCCGAGACAGGCGGCGAGCAGCCCGGTGACGCGCAGCGCCGAAGCCGGCAGCATGCCGACCTGGGCGACCATCCGCTTCATGCCTTCGGGAAAGGCCGAGTAGAGGATGCCTTCGATCACGAAAACGAGAGCGAGCGCGGTGGCAAAGTCCTTCATCGGGCTCCTCAGCGTTGCGCCGGAGCACCGGCAGCCCCGGCACCTTCCTTGGGCGGCGCTTGGAAATAGCGGAAAAAGGGATCGTTGGGCGTCAGCAGGAAGGTCGTGTCATGGCCCGAGAGCGCGTTGCGGTAGGCCTCGAGCGAGCGGTAGAAGGCGAAGAACTCCTTATCCTTGCCGAACGCGTCGGCATAGATCTTGATGCTGTCGGCATCGCCCTCGCCGCGCAGGATCTGCGCCTGCTTCTGCGCATCAGCGAGGATCTCGGTGCGCTGCCGGTCGGCATCGGCGCGGATCTCGGCGCCTTGCTGGTCGCCCTCGGCGCGGTACTGCGTTGCTTCGCGCTCGCGGTCGGACTTCATCCGCGCATAGATCGCCTGGCTGTTCGCCTCGGGCAAATCGACGCGGCGCAGCCGCACATCGGTGATCGAGATGCCAAAGCCCTTGGTCTGGTCGTTCACCTGGTCGCGGATCCGCCGCATCGTCTCTTCTCGCTTGCCGGAGACGACATCGGCGAGGGCGACGGTGCTGATGATGTTGCGGATGGCCCCGCTCAAGATCGGCGTGAGCCGGGTGCGCGCCACCTGCTCGCTGCCGACGGTCTGATAGAAGAGCAGCGGATTGGCGATGCGGAAGCGCGAATAGGCGTCGACGATCATCGGCTTCTGGTCGGCGGCGGTGACCCGCGCCGCCGGCAGGTCGAAATCGAGCACGCGATTGTCGTAGTCGACGACACTCTCGTAGGGCAGCTTCACGTAAAGCCCGGGACGGGCGATGACGTGGATCGGATTGCCGAACTTGAGCACGATCGCCTGCTCGGTCTGGTTGACGATGAAGGGCATGGTGAGAGCGGCGAACGCCAGCACGATGACGACCGCGGCGCCAACGGCGAGACGGAGATTCATGGCCGCCTCACCGCTGCGCCGGCTGTGGCGCGGCCGCACGCGCCGCCGAGGGCGGCTGCAAGGTCGGCAGCGGCAGGTAGGGCACCACGCCGGCCTGCGTCGCCGCCTTGTCGAGGATCACCTTGTTCGCGCCCTTCAGAATATTCTCCATGGTCTCGATGTAGAGCCGTTGCGCGGTGACGTCGGGCGCCTGCTTATAGGCTTGGTAGACGGCGAGGAAGCGGCTGGCATCACCCTCCGCCTGGCGCACCACCTGCTGGCGATAGGCTTCCGCCGCCTGGATGATCTGCGCCGCATCGCCCTTGGCGCGCGGCACGACGTTGCTGGCATAGGTGCGCGCCTGGATGACCTTGCTGTCGCGCTCCGTTTTCGCCGTCTGCACATCGGTGAAGGCGGCGATCACGTCCTGGGACGGCAGGTCGATACGGCGCAGGTTGACGGTCGTGATCTCGACGCCGCTCTGATACTGATCGAGGATCTTCTGCAGCAGATCCTGCGTATCCTTGACGATCTTGTCCTGCCCACCGACGATCGCGTCGATCGCCGGCGTGCGGCCGATCACCTCGCGCATGGCGCTTTCGGCGACCGCTTTCACCGTCTCGTCGGGGTTGCGGATGTTGAAGAGGAATTTCGGCGCATCCTTCACCACGTATTGGACGGTGAAATAGACGTCGAGCAGGTTCTCGTCGCCGGTCAGCATGCGCGATTCCTGCGGCTCCTGCCCGGTCTCGAAGCCGCGTTGCTGCGCCTGCGGCCCGCCGATCTCGATCGTGTTGATGCGCGTCACGCTCGGCGTCAGCACCGCCTCGATGGGATAAGGCAGATGGTAGTTGGCGCCGGGAGTGGTCTTGCGGTTGAAAGCGCCGAAGCGCAGCACGATGCCTTCCTGGTCCGGCTGAACGAAGTAGATCCCGCTCAGCAGCCAGATGATGATGAGCGCCAGCAGCACGAGAATGACGCCGCGCCCGGTGCCCCAGCCGCCGGGCAAGACGCGGCGGAAGCGGTCCTGACCGCGGCGCAAAATCTCCTCGAGATTGGGCGGCTGCGGCCCGCCGCCACGCCCCCACGGGCTCTGACCGCCGCCCCAGGGCCCGCCGCCGCTGCCCCCGCCCCCTTGGTTTTGCCAAGGCATATACGCACTTCCTTCCCGCTGCGGCGAGCTCGGCCGGCTTTGCAAAGCGACGGCTTTCGCCTATATGGACTTCCACCCAATTAAGGCATTCGCCGGGCGGATCGCCACCCGATAGGGGTGGGCGTCAGCGATGTCAAGAACGAGAGGGCCGCATGAGCGGATTGAGCGAACAGCAAGTGCTCGCCGCACTGCGCCAAGTCACCGATCCCGACCGAGGCAAGGACATCGTCAGCCTCGGCATGATCTCCGGCGTGCAGCTGCGCGAGGGCCATGTCGGCTTCGCCATCGAGGTCGATGCGCAGCGCGGGCCGAAGCTCGAGCCGCTGCGCAAAGCGGCCGAGAAGGCGGTCGAGGCGCTGCCGGGCGTGCTCTCGGTGACGGCCGTGCTCACGGCGCAGAAGCCCGCCGCCGGCCGGGCCGCACCGCAGCCGCAACCGCATGGGCATGCGCATGGCCAAGGCGGCAGCGCCAAGGCGCTGGTGCCGGGCGTGCGCTCGATCATCGCCGTCGCCTCCGGCAAGGGCGGCGTCGGCAAGTCGACGATCGCCGCCAATCTCGCCCTCGGCCTCGCCGCGGCGGGGCTCGAGGTCGGCCTCCTCGACGCCGACATCTACGGCCCCTCGATGCCGCGCATGCTCGGCATCTCCGGGCGGCCCGCCTCGCGCGACGGCAAGGCGCTCCAGCCCATGCGCAACCACGGCATCAAGTGCATGTCGATGGGGTTCCTCGTTCCCGAGGACACGCCGATGATCTGGCGCGGCCCGATGGTGATGAGCGCGCTGCAGCAGATGCTGCGCGACGTCGAATGGGGCGAGCTCGACGTCATGGTGGTGGACATGCCCCCCGGCACCGGCGATGCGCAGCTCACCATGGCGCAGCAAGTGCCGCTTGCCGGCGCGGTGATCGTGTCGACGCCGCAGGACATCGCGCTGCTCGATGCGCGCAAGGGCCTCAACATGTTCCGCCGCGTCGACGTGCCGGTGCTCGGCTTCGTCGAGAATATGAGTTATTTCCGCTGCCCCCATTGCGGCGAGCGCAGCGACATCTTCAGCCACGGCGGCGCGCAGCGCGAGGCGGAGCGCCTCGGCGTCGAGTTCCTCGGCGAGGTGCCGCTCGACATTCTGATCCGCGAGACCTCCGATGCCGGCCAGCCGATCGTCGTCTCGCATCCCGACAGCGAACATGCCGCGATCTTTCGCCGCATGGCAGCGCGCCTTGCCGCGAAGCTCGGCAGCGCGCAGCGGCAGGCGCCGCGGATCGTCGTCGAGTAGCGCTAGGCTGTAGCGAATCACGTATTAATCGCACACTAATAACGAGCGATCGACACGAGCATACCGCGGCCATTGCGCTTTTCTGTTCCGCCGACCGCGGCGTTCGTTGTATAAGGCAACCCAATCAACCAACAGCTGCGGGTGGCGTCCCAGACTTGATCAGGATGCGCACGTCCATTGCCTGCACGATCTCGCCGGTCATCGCCGCCTCTTTCTCTCCCCCGCTGCTCGCGCCCTCGCCTGCTCGCCCCACAGCCGACTAGCGTTCGCGGGTTCGGCCGGTCGCCGTGACGTCCCTGCCCGCCATCGCCGAGGCCTATCGCCGCTGGACCAGCGGCGAGGCCAAGCCGGCCGAGCGCCTCTGCCACGAGATCCTCGCAGCCTCTCCGGAAGACGCGCGGGCGCTCCACCTGCTCGGCGTCATCGCACGCGCCCAAGGCCGTCCGGACTTCGCCTGCGACTATCTGGAGCGCGCCTGCCGCGCGCCGAATACGCCGTCCTTCATGCTCGACGATCTGGC
>DATIYL010000170.1:0-8262 GCA_035517635.1 Allostellaceae bacterium
GTCGAGGGCTACGTCATCTATGTCGGCGGCGGCGCCGGCGAGGAGCGCGGGCTTGGTCGCGAGCTCTATCCCGGGCTGCCCATGGCCGAGGTGCCGCGGCGCATCGAAGGGCTGCTGCGCCACTATCTCGCCCGGCGCCGCGACGCCGGCGAGAGCTTCCACGATTTCGCCGCGCGCTTTACGCCGGAAGAGCTGCGCCAAGGCGCCGAAGCCGCACTCGTCGGGGTGAATTGACGCCATGAGCTACATCGCGCCCCTCATTCCCGAGAACGCCCCCTTCACCCCGGCCCAGCGCGCCTGGCTCAATGGCTGGCTCGCGGCCTATCTCGGCACCGAGACCTCCGCGATCGCCGCCGCGCCGGCGGCAGCGCTGCCGCCGGCCGAGCCGGAAGAGGAATTTCCCTGGCACGACCCGGCCTTGCCGCTCGAGGAGCGCCTCAACCTCGCCCAGGGCCGCAAGCGCGAGCGGCTGCTCATGGCGGCCATGGCGCAGCTCGATTGCGGCCAATGCGGCTATCTCTGCCGGACTTATGCCGAGGCGCTCGCCGGCGGCGCCGAATCCAGCTTCAGCCGCTGCGTTCCCGGCGGCAAGGAGACGGCGCGCGCGTTGAAGGAGTTGATGGAGCAGGCCCCGACTGCTCCCACCTTGCCTGCCGCGGCGGCCACGCCACCGGCCGCGGCCTCCTCGACGCGCGCGCCGACTTCCGCCCGTTTCGGCATGGCGCGGCCGCTCAACGGCAGCGGCTCGGAGAAGGACACGCGGCACGTCGTTTTCGACATCGCCGAAAGCGGCCTCAGCTATGAGGTCGGCGACAGCTTCGGCGTGCAGGCGGCGAATTGCCCGGAGCTGGTGGCGGCGGTGATCGAGCAGCTTGGCGCCAAGCCCACCGACGAGGTCGATTGTCCCGATGGCACCCGGCGCAGCCTCGTCGAAGCACTCACCCTCGCCTGCGACATCGGCCGGCCTTCCGACGCTGCCGTCGAAGTGCTGGCGTCGCGCGCGCCCGATTACGGCGAATCGCAGCGTCTGCAGGCGCTCGCCGAAGGCTATCCCGGCGCGCAGCCCGAAGACGCGGATCTGCTCGATCTGCTGCTCGCCTTTCCGTCGGCGCGGCCGCCGCTGCAGGAGCTCGTCTCGGCGCTCGATCTGCTGCAGCCGCGCCTCTACTCCATCGCCTCGTCGCCCGCGGCGGTCGCCGGCGAGGTGCATCTCACCGTCGCCGCGGTGCGCTATAAGAAGCGCGGCCGCTTGCGCAAGGGCATCGCCTCCACCTTCCTTGCCGAGCGCGCGGCGGAGCGCGCCGAGGTGCCGGTCTTCATTCAGCCGGCGCATGGCTTCCGCCTGCCGGCCGATGGCGGCGCGCCGGTCATCATGATCGGGCCGGGCACCGGCATCGCGCCGTTCCGCGCCTTCCTGCAGGAGCGGCGCGCGCGCGGCGCCACAGGCCGCAATTGGCTCTTCTTCGGCGATCAGCGCCGCACCTCGGATTTCCTTTATGAGCAGGAGCTCTGTGCCTATCGGCGCGACGGGCTGCTGACCCGGCTCGATACCGCCTTCTCGCGCGACCAGGATGAGCGCGTTTATGTTCAGCACCGCATGCGCGAGAGCTCGGCCGAGCTCTGGTCCTGGCTCGAGGACGGCGCCTCGCTCTATGTCTGCGGCGCCGCGGGCATGGCGCGCGATGTCGATGCGGCGCTCGCCGCCATCATTGCACGCCAGGGCGGCCGCAGCCTCGGCGAGGCCAAGGCTTATCTCGCGACGCTCGGGCGCGACAAGCGCTATCTCCGCGATGTCTACTGATGGACTATTTTCCGGTCTTCCTCGATCTCAGAGGCCGCCGCGCCCTCGTCGTCGGCGCCGGCGCGGCGGCTGACGCCAAAGCGGCGGCGCTGGCGCGCGCGGGCGCCGACGTGCATCTGACGCAAAGTTTCGCGCCCACCATGCTCGATGATGCAGCGCTGGTCTTCGTTGCCGGCGCGCGGCTCGCCTTGGCCGAGCAAGTCGCGCGCGCGGCCGAAGCGCGGGGCATCTGGGTCAACGTCATGGACGAGCCGCGCCTCTGCAGCTTCCTGATGCCGGCGCTGGTCGAGCGCGGACCCGTGACCGTCGCGATCGGCACCAGCGGCACCGCCCCGATGCTGGCGCGGTTGCTGCGCGAATGGCTCGACCTCGCCCTCCCGCTCCGCCTCGGCGCCCTCGCTTCCCTCGCCGGCCGCTTCCGCCCCCTGGTCCGCCGCCGCCTCCCCGACCTCCCCACTCGCCGCCGCTTCTGGCACCGCATCTTCACGGGCAAGGTGGCACAACGCGCGCTCGACGGCGACGAGGCTGCAGCCCGCGCGGCACTCCTCGCCGCGCTCGACGAGACACAAGCCGCCGCGACCGATCACGACAAAGCCGCCTAATTCAAGACAGCCTAGACTAATGTTTCCCCCTCCCCCCTTGAGGGGGAGGTCGGCAGCGCGTCAGCGCTGCCGGGAGGGGGGTAGCCACAGACTCCGCCGCTTGCCGCGAAATCGAGATTGCATTGCTTTTTCGGCGCTCCGCGCCGACCCCCCACCTGCCCGAGGCCTATGGCCTCGGGCACCCTCCCCCTCAAGGGGGGAGGGGCGAGTCAGTCCGCTCCGAGCGGCTCTCGCGGTTGCTACGCAACCGCTGACGCCGCCGCCGACGAGCGCCGCGCGCTCGCGGCGCGCTCAACGCTGTTTCCGGATCAGCGTGCCCGCGCCCTCAGCGAACAGTTCCAGCAAAATCGCATGCGGCACGCGGCCGTCGAGGATGACGGCGGCTTCGACGCCGCCTTCGACCGCTTCGAGACAGGTCTCGACCTTGGGGATCATGCCGCCCTGGATGGTGCCGTCGGCGATCAGCGCCTGTACCTCGGCGAGCGTCAGCTCGTGCAGCAAGTGCTTCTGCTTGTCGAGGACGCCCTTGACGTCGGTCAGCAGCAGGAGGCGCGTCGCCTTGACCGCGGCGGCGACCGCGCCCGCCACGGTATCGGCGTTGATGTTGTAGGTTTCGCCCGTGCCGCCGACGCCGATCGGCGCGATCACCGGAATGATGGCGGAGCGCTCGAACAGCGCCAGCACATCGGTGTTGATCGACTGCGGCTCGCCGACGAAGCCGAGATCCAGCACCTTCTCGATATGGCTGTCGCTTTCGCGCCGCGCCCGCTCGAGCTTCTTCGCCCGGATCAGGTTCGCGTCCTTGCCCGAGAGGCCGATGGCGAAGCCGCCGGCATTGTTGATGGCGGAGACGAGCTGCTTGTTGATCGAGCCCGACAGCACCATTTCGACGATCTCGACGGTCTCGCGGTCGGTGACGCGCAGGCCGTCGATGAACGAGCTCTTGATCTTGAGCCGCTCCAGCATCTGGCCGATCTGCGGCCCGCCGCCATGCACCACGACCGGGTTCATGCCGATCTGCTTCAGCAGCACCACATCGGCGGCGAAGAGATCGGCGAGACGCTCTTCGCCCATGGCATGGCCGCCATATTTGACGACGATCGTCTTGCCGGCGTAGCGGCGCATATAGGGCAAGGCCGCGGCGAGCGTCGCGGCCTTGCTGGCGGGGTCGATGCCGGGTGTCTCAGTCATGGCGCCGGCAATCTACCGCGGCGGCGGCGGCGCCGCCAGCGCGGCAAGGCTGGCGCGGAGCTCGGCGATGCCGTTGCCCTCATGGGCGCTGGTCAGATGGATGACGGGATGCGCCGCGACATGGCGCTTCAGCTCCTCGGCCACCGCCGCCGCCGTCGCGTCGAGCGCGGCCCTTGCCGGCTTGTCGGCCTTGGTCAGCACCACCTGATAGGAGACGGCCGCGTCGTCGAGCAGCGCCATCACCGGCCGGTCCGGCTCCTTGATCCCGTGCCGCGCATCGATCAGCAGCAGAACGCGGCGCAGGCTGGCACGGCCGCGCAGGTAGCGGCGGGTGAGGGCGGTCCAGCTCTGCACCTCCTGCTTCGAGGCCTGGGCGAAGCCGTAGCCGGGCAGGTCGACCAGCATCAGCCGGTGGCCGAGATCGAAGAAATTGAGCTGCTGCGTCCGGCCCGGCGTGTGCGAGACGCGGGCGAGCGCGCTGCGCCCGGTCAGCGCGTTGATGAGGCTCGATTTGCCGACATTGGAGCGGCCGGCGAAGGCGATCTCGGGCAGCGTGTCGTCCGGCAGCGCGTTCGCGCGCGCCGCGCCGGCGATGAAGTCGCAGCTGCCGGCGAAGAGCTTGCGCCCCTCTTCCTCGGCCGCTTCATCGGGCGCCGCCTCCGGCGGAAAGACCGCGGCGGACGCCATGGCAGCAGCGATCAGGCGGTGGCCGGCGCCGCTGCCGAGCGGCGCATGATCAGCCATTGCTGCGCGATCGACAGCAGATTGTTCCAGGTCCAATAGATGACGAGGCCGGCCGCGAATTGCGACAGCATGTAGGTGAACACCACCGGCAGGACCATGAACATCTTGGCCTGCACCGGATCCATCGCTTGCGGATTGAGGCGCTGCTGCAGGAACTGGGTGATGCCCATCATGATCGGCCAGGCGCCGACCATCAGGAAGGTGATGTGCGGCGGCGTGAAGGGTATGAGGCCGAACAGGTTGACGAAGGTGGTGGGATCGGGCGCCGACAAGTCGTGGATCCAGCCGAAGAACGGCGCGTGGCGCATCTCGATGGTGACATAGAGCACCTTGTAGAGCGAGAAGAACACCGGGATCTGGATGAAGATCGGCAGGCAGCCCGCCATCGGGTTGGCGCCGACGCGCTTGTAGAGCGCCATCGTCTCCTGATTGAGCCGTGCCTTATCCTCGCCGAAGCGCTCGCGCAGCTTCTGCATCTCCGGCTGCAGCGCCTTCATCTTCGCCATCGCGCGGTAGGATTTGTTGGCGAGCGGGAAGAACAGCGCCTTGATCAGCACCGTGAGCGCCATGATGGCGATGCCGAAATTGCCGATCTGGTTGTAGAAGAAATCGAGCGTCAGGAAGATCGGCTTGGTGATCCAGTAGAACAGCCCGAAATCGATGGCGCGGTCGAAACGGGGAATGCCCTGCCGCTCATAGCTGTCGAGCAGGTGCACCTCCTTGGCGCCGGCGAAGAGCCGGCCCTCGGTGCTGGATTTCGCATGCGGCGCGATGCTCTGCTCGGGCGCGGTGTAATCCGCCTGAAACACATCGCGGTGGCCTTCGCCGTTGAACCGGACCGCGGTGTTGACGGTGTCCTGCTGCGGCGGAATGAGCGCGGTCAGCCAGTATTTGTCGGTGAAGCCGAGCCAGCCGCCCGTGCTGGTGTCGAGGAGCGGCGCCTTCTTCACATCGGCATAGTTGAACCGGTCGGGCGATGCCCACCACCCGCCGTCATGCAGCACGCCGTTGAGCACCGCGATCGGCCCTTCATGCAGCAGATAGGTGGTCGGCCCGGGCGGCTCCCCGACACGGGCGATGCGCGAAAAGGCGGCGAGCGACACCGGCTGGTCGGATGAGTTCTCCACCGTCTGGGTGACGGTGAACATGTAATTGTCGTCGATGGCGAAGTGGACGATGAAGCGCAGCCCTTGGCCATTCTCCCAGGTGAGGTCGACCGGCTGCTGCGGCGTCAGCTCCTGGGCGGACGGGGTCCATTGCGTTTTGTCGTCGGGCAGCTTGACCGACGCGCCCGCCGGCTGCGCCCAGCCGAAATCGGCGAAATAGGGCTGCTCCGTGCCGTTGGGCGAGAGCAGCTGGATCTCGGGGCTGTCCTTGTCGGTGGTCTCGTGGTAGTCGCGCAAGATGAGATCGTCGAGCCTGGCGCCGATGAGGTTGATCGAGCCGGCGACGCGCGGCGTTTCGATCTTGACCCGCGGCGTCTCGGCCAGCGCCGCGGTGCGCGGCAGTGGCGCCGCCGCCGCGGTGGGGGCGCTGGGCGCTCCGGCGCCCTTGCCGGGCGCGGCGCCTTGCGCCTTCTGTTGCTGCTGCTGTTCCTGCGGCTTCGGCGGCGGCGCGAAGCGCGACTGCAGGAACTGGAAGCCGAAGAGGATCGCGAAGGAAAGCACCAACGCGATGATGACGTTGCGGGTCTGATCGTCCATGAGGGGATGGGCCTAGCGGCAATCCGGGCAGGAGTGGGATGGGACGTCGCGGGCGGGCGGCACCGGGTCATAGCCGCTGCCGCCCCAGGGATGGCAGCGCAGCAGCCGGCCGAGCGCGAGCCCGCAGCCCCGCGCCGCGCCATGGCGGGCGATGGCTTCGGCGGCGTAGTCGGAGCAGCTCGGGAGATAGCGGCAGCTCGGCAGCAGCAGCGGCGACAGCACGAGCTGGTACGCGCGGATGAGGCCGCGCAGCAGGGCGTTCAGCACGGTTCCCTCGCCATCATCGCCTCGCTCACCCGTCCTCGCCGTCGCGCCATGCGCCGAGCTCTTTCAACGCCCGCTCGAGATCGGCGAGCAGCGCCGCGAAAGGCCGGCTCACCGTCCCGGCGCGGGCCACCAATACATAGTCATGCCCCACGGCGGCGTGTAGCGGCATTACCTCCGCCACGGCCGCCCTGAGCCGGCGCCGCGCCCGGTTCCGGACCACCGCGATGCCGACCTTGCGGCTCGCGGTGAAGCCGATACGCGCCGCGTCACCCGCCGCCTCTGCCGGCGCTGCGTCCGGACGACGCCATGCCTGCAGAATGAAGCCCGGAGTAACCGATCTGCGTCCTTTGCCGGCGACCCGAAGGAATTCCGCCCGCCGCTTCAGCCGTGCCAAGCCGGCCATCGCGCGCCGAGCCTCGCGCCCATCGGCGCGCCGCTCAGGCGGAGAGCCGCTTGCGCCCTTTGGCGCGCCGCCGCGCCAGGACGCCACGGCCGCCGACGGTGGCCATCCGCGCGCGGAAGCCATGGCGGCGCTTGCGGACGATTTTGCTCGGCTGGTAGGTGCGCTTCACGGCACGGCACTCCGGCGACACTTCTCAATGGATCGAGCGCGCTGTATAGGGGAGCGGCGCGGGGGAGTCAACGCCGCGCGGGGTTCGGCGGCTCACGCCAAGGTGAGCGCCGCCATCTCGGCCGGCGGCTAGGATCGCCGCGGCAATGGGCGAGGCGAAGCCGGTCATGGACAAGGCGGAAGAGAGCCGGGGACGGCCGGGAATGCTGCGCCGGCTGCTGCCGGTGGCGCTGCTGCTGGCGGCCATTGCCGCCTTCTTCGCCCTGGGTCTCGGCCGCTTCCTGACGTTCGAGGCGCTGGCGGCCCATCGCGACTGGCTCCTGGCGGCGGTGGCGCGGGCCGGCGCGCTGGCGCCGCTCGCCTTCATCGCCGTTTATGTGGCGGTGGCGGCGTGCTCGGTCCCCGGCGGCGTCTTCCTCACCGTCGCCGGCGGCTTCCTCTTCGGTACCTGGCTCGGCGGGCTCTATGCCCTGGTCGGCGCGACCATCGGCGCCACCATCCTGTTTCTGGTCGCGCGCAGCAGCTTCGGCGACGTGCTGCGGCAGCGCGCCGGGCCCTTCCTGCGCCGCGTCGAAGACGGCTTTCGCGAGAACGGCGCCAGCTATCTCCTGTTTCTCCGCCTGGTGCCGCTCTTTCCCTTCTGGCTCGTCAATCTGGTGCCGGCCTTCTTCGGCGTCAGCCCGCGCGTCTTCATCCTCTGCAGCTTCTTCGGCATGGCGCCGGGCGCCTTCGTCTATGCCGGCGTCGGCGCCGGCGCCGATGCGCTCCTCGCGGAGGGGCGCACGCCCGATCTCCACATCATCTTCGCGCCGCGCGTGCTGCTGCCGCTGATCGCGCTGGCGGCGCTGTCGCTGGTGCCGGCGCTCTACAAATGGCATCAGGCGCGGCAGCGGGGCAAGGCGCCATGAGTGAGCGCATCGCCGCCGATGTCTGCGTCATCGGCGCCGGATCGGGCGGCCTCACCGTCGCCGCCGGCGCCTCGCAGCTCGGCATGAAGACGGTGCTGATCGAGCGCGGCAAGATGGGCGGCGATTGCCTCAATTACGGTTGCGTGCCGTCGAAGGCGCTGCTCGCCGCGGCGAAGCGGGTGAAGCTCGCGCAGGGCAACGCCGCCTTCGGCCTCGGCGTGCAGGTCGTCGCCGCCTCGGCGCGCTTCGCCGGTCCGCGGGAGGTCGCCGCCGGCGATCTCCTGGTGCGCGCGCGGCGCATCGTCATCGCCACCGGCTCCTCGCCGACCTTGCCGCCGATCCCCGGCCTCGACGCCGTGCCCCACTTCACCAACGAGACGATCTTCGCCAACACCGTGCTGCCCCAGCATCTCCTCATCATCGGCGGCGGCCCGATCGGCATCGAGATGGCGCAGGCGCATGGCCTGCTCGGCGC
>DATIYL010000171.1:0-7669 GCA_035517635.1 Allostellaceae bacterium
ACCGCCTTGAAGAAGGCGTTGCCGCCCCGGCTGTTGCTGAAGGTCTCGATCCTGAGCATAACCGAGCGCCCGGGCTCCTCTATCCCTGGTATGGCTTAGCAAGCAGGGCCGGCAAATACTAGACCGAATCCCGGCGGGCCTATGGCCCCTTGCGCGCTTCCGCCGCAGCGCAAGCAAGGCTTTCGACGCTCAAAACGAGGTGGCAGGCGCGCTGTCCTCTCGCTAGGTTCCGCCGCCATGGCGCAAAGCAGCGGCAAGCTGACGCGGGAAATTGTCACGGAAGAGGAGCGTACCTGGCGCTTGGCGCTGTGGGCGGTCTTCGCCGTGACCTTGGCCCGCCTCGTCTGGCTCGGTCTGGGCCATGCCGACCTCTATCCCGACGAGGCGCAGTATTGGATCTGGTCGCTGCATCCGGCCTTTGGCTACTACTCCAAGCCGCCGATGGTCGCTTGGCTGATCGCGCTCACGACCCGCGTCTTCGGCGACAACGAGGCCGCGGTCCGGCTGGCGGCGCCGCTCCTCCATTTCGGCACGGCGCTCGTCCTCTACCACTTGGCGCGCCGGCTCTACGACGCGCGCACCGCGCTCTGGTCGGCGATTGCCTATGCGACGCTGCCGGGCGTCTCCGCCTCGGCGGCGATCATGTCGACCGATGCGCCGCTGCTCTTCTGCTGGGCCGTGGCGCTCTACGCTTTCGTGCGGGCGCGCGAGCCCGGCGGCGGGCGCTGGTGGATCCTGGCCGGGATCGCTGCCGGCTTCGGCCTGCTCAGCAAATACGCCATGGCGTATTGGCTGCTGTCGGCGCTGCTCTTCCTGCTGCTCTTTCGCGACGAGCGGCGCCATTTGAAGCGCTTCTTCGGCGCCGTCCTCATCGCGCTCGTCATCTACGCGCCCAACTTCGCCTGGAACGCGGTGAACGGCTTCGTCAGCTATCTGCATACGCGCGACAACGCCGATCTCGGCGGCCCGCTCTTCCATCCCAAGATGTTCCTCGAGTTCCTGGGCTCGCAATTCGGCGTCTTCGGGCCGATCTTCTTCGCCAGCCTCATCGCGATGGTGGCGCTGGCGCGGCGAACCCTCAAGGATCGCCGCGCTGCGCTGCTCGCCTGCTTCGCTCTGCCGAGCCTCGCCATGATGCTGGTGGTGAGCTTTCTCTCGCGCGCCCAGCCCAACTGGTCGGCGCCGACCTACGTCTCCGCGACCGTGCTGGTGGTGGCATGGCTGCTGGCGCAAGGGCGCGTCACGCTCGTCGCGGTCTCGGTCGTGCTCGATATCGTCCTCGCCGTCGCCGCTTTCGGCGCGCACGACCTCGCGCCCGTTTTCGGCGTCCAACTGCCGGTGCGCTACGATCCGCTGCATCGGCTGCGCGGCTGGAAGATCCTGGGCCGCAGCGTCAGCGAGCTGCTGGCGCGCCATCCCGGCACGGTGCTCATGTCGGACGATCGCGAGGATCTGGCGGCGCTCATCTACTATGTCCGCCCGCATCCCTTCGACGCGCTGAAATGGAATGGCGACGGCGGCATCCACGACCAGTTCGACCTGACGGCCGAGCCTTCGCGCTATATCGGCGACAATTTCCTGCTGGTGGCGAAATCGTCGAGCAACGTGCAACGCATCCTCGAGCGCTTCAAGAGCGTCGAGCCCGTCGTTCAGCAGATCGTGATCCCGCTCGACCGCGGGACCCTCAAGACCTACCGGATCTATTGGCTCGACGGTTTCGAGGGCTATCGCTCCAGCGACGCCAAAGGCTGAGCACCGCGCGCCAGCCCGGCGCGGGCGAAGCCCTGCCAGATCGCCCAGGCCATGCCGCCGCCGAGCGCCGCGCCGACAAGCACGTCGCTGACATAGTGCTCGGTGATGATGATGCGGCTTGCCGCCACCAGCAGCCCGGCGACGAGATAAAGCGGCAGCCCTCGCGGCCAGAGCAGAAACAGCCCCACCACCAGCGCGCCCATGGTCGTCGCGTGACCGGACGGAAACGACCAGTAATCCGCATGCAGCGCGCCCCAGCTGAAGCCGTAGATACCGTCGGCGAACAGCAGCTTCGGGCGGGCGCGGCCGAAGATCGGCTTCACGATGTCGGCGACGATGCCCGATCCCGCCACGGCGGCGAAGATGTAGAGCGCGCGATGCGCCCAGGCGACGAGGCGCTCGGCGAGGTGCCGGTCATGCGTCGCCGCGGCGGTGGCGCGCAGTCCGAGGAAGAGCACGGCAGAGACGATGAGGTAGCCTTTGCCCAGCCCGAACTGGGTGATGAACTCGAAGACCTGCCGCAGCCCGGGGTTGGCGTCGTGAAAGAACATGGCGACGGGCCGATCGACGAATGCGATCGAGAGCAGCACCAGGGCGAGCAGCAGCAGGCCCGGCCAAGCGAGGCGGCGCGGCAGCGACAGCGCTCCGAGGCGCCCGGCGAGGCGGTCATCGGCAATGACGGCGCGGTAGAGGAGCCAGCTCACCCCCGCGACGATGAAGCCGGAAAACACCACGTCGGAGAGGAAATGGCCGCCGGCGGCCATTCGCGCGAGGCCGATCACCCCGCCCAGCGCGATGGCGGCGGCGGTGGCGATGCGGCGCGGCCGCGGCTCGGGGATGAGAAAGGCGAAGGAGATGAGATAGAAGCCCATCGCCGGATGCCCGGCCGGGAAGGAGCAGTTGCGCGGGCACTGATCGGCCGGCAGCGGCGCCGGGGTGAAGTGCTCGGCGCCGCCGAACTCCGTCACCTGCGCCGGCCGCGCGCGGCCCCAATGGTCCTTGAGCACGGTGTTGACCACGAGGCCCGGCCCCAGCCCGAGGGAAAGCAGCAGGAAGGCGGCGGCGCGGCCGTCGATGCGCCAGAGCGGCCGGCCGCGGAGACGGCCGATGAGATAGAGCGCCGGCACGCCGGCGACGATAGCATCGGTGAGATAGGGCACGCCGACATAGATCGCGCGCACCGGCGGCCAATTGCCGAGGAACCCCGCGCCCGGGTTATAGAAGAGGCCGGCGGCCCAGAGATCGATGCCCGGGAACAGGAGGAAGATCGCGGCTGCGGCCGCCAGCGCCGCGGCATAAACGGCGACGCCGCTTTTCATCAGGCGACCTCGGCGAGCCGGAGAGCCAAGCGGCGGCGGATCTCGGCGGCGGCGCGCGCGGTATCGTCGAGCGGCGCATAGCGCCAGCTCTCGATCACCCCCGAAAACGGCCGGGTGATGCCGGCCTCGCGCATCCCTTGGTGGAAGCGCGCGAATTTCTCCGAGCCGCCCTCGAGCTCGATGACATGCACCGGCTTGCCGCTCGCCGCCGCCTCGCTCACCATCGACACGGAATCGCCGGTCACCAGCACGGCATCGGCAAGCCCGAGCAGGCCGAAATAGGGATTATCGCCGGTGCCGTCCCAGATATAGGCCGAACTCCCTGCCAGGCGCTCGCGCAGCACGCGCTCATTCCCGGCGCCGGTGCGACGCGACGGGGTGACGGCGATGCCGTAGCCGGCGCGGGCGAGCGCGGCGAGCTGGTCGGCGAGCACCGCGAGGCGCGCGGCGGTCAGGCGGTAGACGCGATTGTCGCCGCCCAGCAACACCGCCACCAGCGGTCGCGGCAGCGGCGCGAATTGCGTCTCAAAGCGGCGGGCGCCTTCCGCCAGCTGCGCGGCGCTGACGCGGTGGATCGCGCCCAGGGTGCGCAGCACATTGTCGCCCGGCGCCGGATCATGCGCCGGCGCCACCATCAGATCCACCTCGCGCCGGGCAAAGCGCGGGTCCTGAACCTGCACCCAGAAGACGCGGCCGCCGCTGGCGCGCTTCACCGCCAGAGCCGGCGCGGTCGCGAGTCGGCCGCAAGCGATCAGCACATCGGGCCATGGCGGGCGGAGCCGGTCGCCCGATTCGCCCAGCGCCGCCAGGGGCTGCAGCCAGAGATGGGGCGTCAGATGCCGCCAGGGCGCCCGCACGGCGAGCCGCTTTTCAACGAAAGGGAAACCCAGCGCTTCTGCCAGCCCGATCACCTGGTTGGCCATGCCGATCTTGCCGTCATGCACCGCCCAGACGCTCGGCGCCGCCATTCCTGCCTCGCCCATTCCTGCTATGCGCCCGTGTTAGCCGCCTCTTGCCAGGGTTGCAAGCAATCGCACCCACTTGTCTTGCAATAATATTACCTTGTAATACCATGCGTGCCGCTCGTCGTGCCGCCCTGGGCAGTACGCCCTTCCCGAACGTAGCGCGACAGGACCACCCGCTTTCAGAGATTTGGGATGCGCCGCATCAAGCTCGACAAGATCGATCGACGGATTCTGCGCGACTTGCAGGACAATGGCCGTATGACCAATGTCGAGCTGGCGAAGCGCGCCGGGATTTCGGCGCCGCCTTGCCTGCGCCGCGTGCGCGCGCTCGAAGAGGCCGGCTTCATCCGCGGCTATCACGCCGACGTCAATCCCGAGGCGCTCGGCTACGGTGTCATCGTCTTCGCTCAGGTGGGCCTATCGAGCCAGGCCGAGCCCGATCTCAAGGCCTTCGAGACGCTGTCGCTCACCTGGCCCGAGGTGCGCGAGGTGCATATGCTCGCCGGCGAGACCGACTTCCTGCTGAAGATCGTCGCCACCGATTGGGACAGCTATCAGCGCTTCCTCACCACCAAGCTCACCGCCGCGCCCAATGTCGCCCATGTACGCTCGGCGCTCGCCATCCGCGCTTCCAAATACGAGCCCGGCGTGCCGATCGATGTCGACGCGAAAGACTAACCTAGCGCGACCCATAGGGTCGTCGCTGGCGGGCGTCAGCGGTTGCTCTTGCAACCGCGAGAGCCCGCACCGTGCCGGCTAGCCTCGATCTCATCATCTTCGATTGCGACGGCGTCCTCGTCGACAGCGAGGTGCTCTCCGGCCGCGCTGTCGCCGAGGCGCTGGAAGCGATCGGGCACAGGATTTCGCCGGAAGGCGTTGCCGAGCGCTTTGTCGGCATGAGCAACAAGGACATGTACGCGGCGCTGGAGAGCGAGCGCGGCACGGCGCTGCCGGCAAACTTCGATGCCGAGATGAACCGCCTCGCCGCCGCGCTCTTCGAGCGCGAGCTGCGCCCGATACGCGGGCTCGAATCGGCGCTGACCGCGCTGGCGGAGCCGCGTTGCGTCGCATCGAGCAGCACGCCCGTTATGCTCGCGCGGAAGCTCGCTTGGACCGGGCTTACGCCGTGGTTCGGCGACGCGGTCTTCAGCACCGCCGAGGTGGCGCGCGGCAAGCCCGCGCCCGACATCTTTCTGCACGCCGCCGAACGCATGGGCGCCGCGCCGGCGCGCGCCCTCGTGGTCGAGGACAGCCCTTTGGGGATCGCTGCGGCGAAAGCGGCGGGCATGACCGCTTTCGGCTTCACCGGCGGCAGCCATTGCCGCGCGGGGCACGGGGAACGCCTTGTAGCCGCCGGCGCCGATCTCGTCTTTGCGGAAATGACCGAGCTGCCGAGATTGGTGGCGGATGTCGTCGCTCGCGGGATATCGGTGTACCCTTGGCACTGAGGCAAGGAGCTGCCATGGCGGAGGGACAGGCTTTCGATCGCGCGATGCTCGAAGGCGCACTGCGCGAACTCGGGCGCCGCGCTCATGCCGCCGGAAAGGTGATTGAAATTGCCATATACGGCGGCTGTGCGGTCATGTTGACGCTCAATTACCGAGTCGCAACGAAGGACGTCGATGCCGTCTTCGAAAAGGACAAGGCGTTCGTACGGAAGCTTGCCACGGAGATGGCCGAGGAGTTTGGTTGGGATAACAACTGGCTCAATGATGGCGTGAAAGGTTTCTTGAGCACCGCCGAGTCCGATCCTAAAGCCAAGCTCCTTGTCGGCACCTATCCCTCCGAGGAAGAGCCCGGTCTGCGTGTCTTCATTCCCAAACCCGAATACCTCTTCGCCATGAAGTGCCGCGCGATGCGCATCGGCGGCATCCAGCAAAGTCAGGACATAGAAGATATCAAAGGGCTTGCAGCCGCAATCGGCCTGAAAAGCGCCCAAGAGGCAATGGAACTTGTACAGGCCTTCTACCCACGCCACATGATCGAGCCAAAGACCCAGTTCGGTCTCGAAGAGATCTTTTCCAAGCTGAACGACAAAGGAACGGCGCCGCCGCAGACCTGATGAGGATAAGGAAGCGACCTACCACCTTGCGCGAAGTCGCCCGGCGGGCCCAGGGCGGGGTCCAGCCGTTCGATCCGGCGCTGCGCGAATTCCTGGATGCCTTCTATGCGGAGCCCGAGCTGCGCCGCAGCGCGCTTGAGGAGCGCCCGGAGCCTATTGATCCCGTGCATGATGCCTATCTAGCGGCCACGGCCGAGCATTTGGCGCGCAGCTTCGGCCTGCCGGTGCCGGCCTGGTCGGAGATGCACGGTCACGGCCTTACCCGGCCGTATTTCGCGGGTGGGCTGGAGTCGCTGAAGGCAATTCTCACCGCAGAGAGCCCGGCGGCGTTCCGCCGCCGGCTGCTGTTCGTTGGCAAGGACGCCTTATCGCGACCACACGCGACAGCGACTCAGCGGAAGGCGACCTTCACCACCTCATAGGCGCGGGCGCCGCGCGGTGTCGATACCTCGACGCTTTCGCCGACCGTCTTGCCGATAAGCGCGCGGGCCAGCGGCGAGGTGACGGAGAGCCGTCGCTGGGTGATATCGGCCTCGTCCTCGCCGACGATCTGGTAGACGACCTTCTCTTCGGTCTCCTCGTCCTCGAGCGTCACCGTCGCGCCGAACTTGACGACCTTGCCCGACAGCTTCGACACGTCGATCACCTCGGCGCGGGCGATCTTGTCCTCGAGCTCGAGCACGCGGCCCTCGATGAAGCCCTGCCGCTCGCGCGCGGCGTGGTATTCGGCGTTTTCAGAGAGGTCGCCATGGTCGCGCGCTTCGGCAATGGCGCGGATGATCGCCGGCCGATCGACCGTCTTGAGCCGCTTCAACTCTTCCTGCAGCCTTTCGAAGCCCGCTGCAGTCATCGGAACTTTCGCCATGGACAGAAACTTCTACCCCCAGAGCCTTTGAGCCGTTCTAAGATAACAAATAATACTCCGCCCGGCCGCGCCCCACGGCCTGGATGGCTAGAACGACCCCTCAAAATAGGATTGCAGCGAGGCGACTTCAAGGCTGCCGCCCTTCAAGGCGGCGATGGCCTGGACCGCCGCGCGCGCGCCGGCGACGGTCGTGTAATAGGGAATGTTGTTGGTCAGCGCCGTGCGACGCAGGCTGAAGCTGTCGGCGATGGCCTGCGCCCCCTCCGTGGTGTTGAACACCAGCTGCACGCCGCCGGACAGCATGCGGTCGACGATATGCGGCCGTCCCTCCAGCACCTTGTTGATGACCTCGACCGGCAGCCCTTTCTGCCGCAGCAGCTCGGCGGTGCCGCGAGTCGCAACGAGGGCAAAGCCCATCTGCACGAGGCTGCGGCACGGCTCGACCATGCCTGGCTTGTCGCGGTCGCGCACCGAAACGAAGACGGTGCCGGCGAGCGGCAGCTCGACGCCGGCGCCGAGCTGCGATTTGGCGAAGGCGCGGCCGAAATCGCTGTCGATGCCCATGACCTCGCCGGTCGACTTCATCTCGGGGCCGAGGATGAGATCGACGCCGGGGAAGCGGGCGAAGGGAAAGACGGCTTCCTTCACCGCCACGGCGCGCCGGCGCTTGCGGTCGAGCGCGAAGCCGGCGAGCCTTTCGCCCGCC
>DATIYL010000172.1:0-12423 GCA_035517635.1 Allostellaceae bacterium
GCTGCAGCCGAAGAGCTTCTTGGCGCGGTCGATGGCGAGCTGCTCGGCCTGATCGACATATTCGCAACCGCCGTAATAGCGCCGGCCGGGATAGCCTTCGGCGTATTTGTTGGTCAGCACCGAGCCCTGCGCCTCGAGCACGGCGCGCGAGACGATGTTCTCGGACGCGATGAGCTCGATCTGGTCGCGCTGCCGCTGCAGCTCACGGCCGATCGCCGCGGCGATCTCGGGATCGCTCTCCGCCAGCGAAGCGGAGAAGAAGCGGTCGGGCAGAGCGAGTTCAGCGGCGGTGGTGCGAGAGGACATGACGGCACCTGTCTGGGGATGGGGGCGGTCAGGAAAGCTTGGCGACGCGACGCGCATGGCGGCCGCCATCGAAGGCGGTGGTGAAGAACGTCTTGAGGCAGTCCTTCGCCAGCTCAGGGCCGAGAAGGCGCCCGCCGAGCACGAGAACATTCGCGTCGTTATGTTGGCGGGCGAGGCGCGCGGTCAAGGCGTCGTGCACCAGCGCGCCGCGCAGCTCGCGATGGCGGTTGACCGCAATCGACATGCCGATGCCGCTGCCGCAGATCAGCACGCCGCGCGCCGCCCGCCCTTCATGCATTGCCGCGGTGAGCCGTTCGGCCATGTCGGGATAGTCGACCGCATCGTCGTTCGTCGTGCCGAGATCGAGCACGGTGAAGCCGAGCGCGCGCAGCTCCGGCACCAGGATGCTTTTCAGCTCGAAGCCGCCATGATCGGCAGCGATGGCGACCGTTTCGGACATCGACATCCACGGGCACGATTATGCCGCGTGATACTACCAGATGTCGCGGTAGCTTGCCAGTCACCTACCATTCGTCGCGTGTCGTCGCGTTTCGCGCGGTCGTCTGCCGCCTTCCCGAAGTGGACAGGCCGGCCGATCCCACTAAAACGCGGTTGCATGCTCGAACATCTTTACCCTGGGTTCGCCGATATTGACGTTTTGTCTTGGCAAGTTGCGCTCTTGGCCGCCTGTATCGACTTTTCAAAGTGTTCATTATTCTCTCCCCAAGTGGTTTTGATTGACAGCCGAGAATCGCCCTGCAATCATGCCAATGAATTCTCTTACTTCACTGGGGGGAGGTTCGGTAATGGCCGAACTAGCGCCAAACAAGGTGCCGGAGGAGGAATTGCTGCGCATGACGGCCGATGTCGTGGCCGCTTACGTCAGCAACAATGCGCTGCCGACCGGGCAGCTCGCCGAAGTGATCAGCGCCGTCTATCAGTCGTTGCGAGCGCTCGAGGGCAGAGGCGGCGATCAGAAGTCGGAGCCGTTGAAGCCCGCCGTGCCGATCCGCAAATCGATCACGCCCGACTATCTCATCTGCCTCGAAGACGGCAAGAAGCTGAAGATGCTGAAGCGGCATCTGCGCTCGACCTACAACATGACGCCGGACGAGTATCGGCAGAAATGGAGCCTGCCGGCGGACTATCCCATGGTCGCGCCCAACTACGCGCAGCAGCGCTCCGCTTTCGCCAAGAAAATCGGCCTCGGCCGCGGCCCCGGCCGCCCGCCCGGCAAGCGCCCCGCCGCGGCGAAGAAGTAGGCGCGACGAGCGCAGGCGCTGCACGTCCAACCTGCGTCCTTCGACAGGCTCAGGATGAGGTAAATTCTTGGTGGCACAAAGATCTTGGTGGCACAAAGAAAAGTCCTCATCCTGAGCTTGTCGAAGGACGCACATTTGTTCGTCCAACGCTCCCGAAGCTGACGACGTGACGCCTCCCTCCCCGCGCGGTAGCATGCGGGAAAGACCAGGGAGGAAGCCGGCATGGCGGTGTCGATCCGCCCGATCCAGGGCGATTTCGTCGGCGAGGTATCGGGCATCGAGCTGTCGCGGCCGCTTGCCGCCGCAGACGCGTTGGCGCTGCAGCGGGCGATCGACGATCTCGCCGTTCTGGTCTTTCCCGACCAGCAGCTTTCGGACGAGCAGCAGCTCGCCTTCACCCGGCATTTCGGCGCGATCGAGAACAGCGCCGGCGGCCACATCGCCAGGCCCGAGGAGCATCGCCTCGGCCGGGAGATGATCGACGTCTCCAACCTCGACCAGAGCGGCCGGACGCTCGAGCGCGACGACCGGCGGCGCCTCTTCAATCTCGGCAACCGGCTCTGGCATTCCGACAGCTCCTACCGCGCCGTGCCGGCGAAGTATTCGCTGCTGTCGGGGCGCCGCATCGCGCGCCGCGGCGGCGACACCGAATTCGCCGATATGCGCGCCGCCTATGACGCGCTCGATGCGGCGACGCAGGCGGAGATCGCGGATCTCGTCACCGAGCATTCCCTGATCCATTCGCGGGGCGCGCTCGGCTTCACCGAGCTGTCGCCGGAGGAGCACGCCATGTTTCGCCCGGTGCATCAGCGCCTGGTGCGCACGCATCCCGCGACCGGGCGCAAATCCCTGTTCCTCTCCTCGCATGCCGGCGCCGTCCTCGGCTGGCCCGTGCCGGAGGCGCGCGCCTTCTTGCGCGACTTGACCGAGCACGCGACGGCGCCGCGCTTCGTCTATGTCCACCGCTGGCGGCCTTTCGATCTCGTCATGTGGGACAATCGCCAGACGATGCATCGCGTGCGCCGCTTCGATGAAAGCGCGCCGCGCGACATGCGCCGCACCACCGTCGCCGGCGACGCGCCCACGGCGCCGCAGCCGGCGGCCTCCCGAGGAGGAGCGCGATGATCCGTTATCAGAAGCTCGGCTATGTCGAACTCAACGTCACCGACCCCGCCCGCTCGCGCGCTTTTTATGAGCGCATGGTCGGTCTCGAATTCGTCGGCGAGGGCGCTGAAGGCGAGGTACTGCTGCGCTGCGACAGCGACCATCACAATATCGTTCTGCACCGCGCCGCGCGGCCGGGGCTGAAGCGCGTCGGCTGGATGCTCGAGGATGACGGCCAGTTCGAGCGGCTGCAAGGCCGCTTCGCCGAGCACGCCATCGCCTGGCGCGAAGTTCCGCCCGAGGAATGCCGGCGCCGCCATCTCAGCCGCGTCACCCGCATGGTCGAGCCGAACAGCGGCACCACCTTCGAGTTCTATCGGCCGGCGGAAACGCGGCCCTACGCCTTCACATCGAGCGTCGCGAAGATCCAGCGCATCGGCCATGCGGTGATCCGCACCGCGCATTACCGCGCCGTCACCGCCTTCTTGCGCGATGTGCTCAATTTCGCGGAATCCGATGCGATCGGCGAGGCGATCAGCTTCTTCCGCTGCTTCCCCAATCCCTACCATCACGGCTTTGGCGTCGCGAACGCCGCCGAGGATGGCTGGCACCACGTCAATTTCATGGTGACGGAGATCGACGATATCGGCCGCGCCCTGCACCGGTTGAGAAGTGCCGAAGTGCCGATCGTCTACGGCCCCGGCCGCCATCCCGCCTCGGGCAGCGTCTTCCTCTATTGGCTCGATCCCGACGGCATGACCGTCGAATACAGCTTCGGCATGGAGCAATTCCCCGAGCACGCGCCGCGCTCGCCTCGCCGCCTGCCGCCGGGCCCCGAATTCTTCGACAGCTGGGGCAGCCGCCCTGATCCGCGCATGGCGCGCGCGGGCGAGCTGGAGCGCGCCGCGCTCTAATCCCCTATCCTGCGTCCCGCCTCCGCGCGGAACCACGCCGCCGTCGCATCATCGGCGGGGAAGAAGCATTCGATGCGGATCTCCTGCAGGGTCACGTCATGCGCCGTGCCGAGCGTGGCGATGGTGGTGAAGAGGCGCAGTAGGGTCGCCTCCTTGCGGAATTCAATGGCGAGCACCGGCGCCCGCGCCTCGGCCGGCGGCGTCGCGCGCGACAGCGCGGGAAGGCTGGGATAGGCCATGAGGCGCTGCAGCAGCGCCGCGGTCTCGGCGGTGCCGTCGGCAATCGCGTCGGCCTGGACGCCGCGCAGGAAATAGAGCGCGACCTCGTCCCAATTGGCGATCAAGGGCCGAAGCCCCGCCGGCGAGACGAGCGCCTCGGCAAGGTTGACGGGCCCTTGCGGCACGGCGCCGAGGAGAAAGACGACGAACCGCCCGGCGCCGGCATTGGCGCGCAGCATGTTCCAGCGCCGGTCGACGACGAAGGCCGGGTAAGGCTCCTGCTGCGCCAGCATGAAATCGAGCGCGGCGTTCACCTTGGCCAGCTCGGGCGCGGCAAGATCGCTCTCGCGCCAGGCCGGCGCGTAGCCGGCGGCGAGGAGCAGCGCGTTCTGCTGGCGCAGCGGCACGTCGAGCGCGGCGCAGAGCCGCAGCACCATGTCGCGGCTGGGTCCGGTGCGGCCGGATTCGAGAAAGCTGATATGGCGTTGCGAGGTCTCCGCATCACCGGCGAGGTCGAGCTGCGACAGGCCGCGCCGGTCGCGCCACCAGCGCAGCGCCTCGCCGAAGGTGCCGCCGGGCTGTCTCACTTGGCTTTGGGCTCCAGCACCATCTGCGTTTGCGTCACCAGCGCAACGAGGCGGCCTTCGCTGGTGGTGACGCGCGTCTGCCATACCATGGTGCGCTTGCCGCGATGCACCGGGGTGGTCTCGCCGTGAACCACCGTCCCGACCGGCGCCGACGCCAGGAAGTTGGTCTTGGATTCGAGGGTAGTGGTGCCCGCGCCCTCGGGCAGGTTCAACACCGTCGCGGCGGCGCCGAGCGTGTCGGCAAAGGCCATGATCGCACCACCATGCAGCACCGCCGGCCGCGTGCACAGCTCCTCCCGCACCGGCAGCTCGGCCGTCACCCGCTCCTTGCCGGCGCTGACATAGCGAATGCCGAGCAGGCTCGCGAAAGGCAGCGGCATCTGCTGCAGCCGCTCGAGATCATTCATGGCTCCCCTCCCGCGCTAGAGGAGCCCACTCTGCCGGCCGGAGGTGCTAAGGACAATAACCTCGGAGGTAATCGCCGCACCGCACCACGACGCGACGCCCCACCTCACCCTCCCGCTACGCGGGTCCCTCCCTCTCCGCCCCTAAGGGGCGGAGAGGGTTGGGGTGAGGTGGGGTGAACCGCGATTTGCGAGATCGATATTACTATTTCAGCTCCACCCGCTGCCCGTTATGCCAAGTGTAGACGACGTAATTGGGGCCGACGACATCGCCCTTCTGGTCGAAGCCGACCGTGCCGATCACGGTGTCGAACTTGTTGGCGTGCATTACCTTGGAGACGTCGTCGAGCTTGTCGGACTTGGCCAGCGCCACAGCCTGGGCATAGACCTGCATCGCCGCATAGGTGAAGAGCGTATAGCCTTCGGGCTCGAAGCCCTGGGCGCGGAACTCCTTCACCACCGCTTGCGCCGTCGGCATGTTGCGGGGCTCCGGCGGGAAGGTCATCAGCGAGCCTTCGCCCGCCGGGCCGGTGATCGTCCAGAACTCGTCAGTGGCGAGCGCATCGCCCGCCATCAGCGGCGCCTTCAACCCCTGCTCCTGCGCCTGGCGGACCAGGAGCCCGGCCTCGGTGTGATAGCCGCCGAGATAGATGAGCGCGATATGCGCCTCCTTCATCTTGCTGATCAGCGCCGAGAAATCCTTGTCGTCGGCGTTGGTCGACTCATACATCGCCTCCTGCAGCCCGGCGGCGTTCATCGCCTTCTTGGTCTCCTCGGCAAGGCCCGCGCCATAAGCCGATTTGTCGTTGAGGATCGCGACCGCCTTGCCCTTGTAGTGCGCGGCGATGTACTGGCCGGCAACGTGACCTTGCGCATCGTCGCGGCCGCAGACGCGGAAGATGTTGTTCCAGCCCTTCTTGAAGGCGTCGTCGGTGAAGGCGGGATTGGTCGAGGCGGGAGAGATCTGCAGGATGCCGTTGTCGGCATAGACGGCGGAGGCCGGAATCGACGAGCCGGAGCAGTAATGGCCGTCGACGAAGAGCACGCCGTCATTGGCCATCTTGTTGGCGACGGCGACCGCTTGCTTCGGATCGCAGGCATCGTCGCCGACGGACAGCTTGATCTGCCGGCCGAGGACGCCGCCTTTGGCGTCGATATCCTTCACCGCCATGTCGGCGCCGCGCCGCATCTGCTCGCCGAAGGCGGCGTATTCGCCGGTGATCGGCCCGACGATGGCGACTTTGATATCGTCGGCCCAGGCAGGCGCAGCCGCCAGCACAGCGGCGAAGAGGAGAGGCGCGGCAAGTTGCTTCATCGGCAGGAACTCCTTGGTGTTGCAAAAGTTTAGCAAAGCGCCCCGGTCCGTGTCAGCGGCGCTCGCGCCAGGAGAACGGTCCGGCCGGCTCATAAAGCCAGGGATATTGTCGCACCATGAGCCGCGCCCGACTCGCCTGATAGGCAATGACCGCAAGCAGCAGCAGGATCGCCGCCGCCAAGGCGTAGCCGCTCGACGACAGCAGCTCGCCGCGGAAGAGCGCATAGAGCAGAAAGCGATCGCCCAAGGCCAGCAGCGCCGCATAGGGCACGGCGTGCCAGAGCGGCCGCCAGTTGCGCGCCAGCGCCCGCCCCGTCGCCAGCGCCGCCGCGCCGAAGATCAGGGTCATGGCGACGAAGCTCGCCGGCGTCGCGCCCAGCAGCGCCGCCATCACCGCCCGCCCTCGAGATAGGCGGCGCGCACTTCGGGATTGGCGAGGAGCTCGCGGCCGCTGCCGGAGAGCGTGATGCGGCCGGTCTGCATGACATAGCCGCGATGCGCGAGGCGGAGCGCATGGAAGGCATTCTGCTCGACGAGGAAGACCGTCACTTTCTGCTGCTCGTTGATCTCGCGGATCACCTCGAAGATCTGCTTGACGATGAGCGGCGCGAGGCCGAGCGACGGCTCGTCGAGAAGCAGCAGCCGCGGCCGGCTCATCAGCGCGCGGCCGATCGCCAGCATCTGCTGCTCGCCGCCCGACAGCGTGCCGCCGCGCTGCGCCTGACGCCGCTCCAGCACCGGAAACAGCGTGAAGACGCGGCGCAGATCCTCGGCGAACCAGGCGGGCTCGGCGAGCGTGGCGCCGATCTGCAGATTCTCCAGCACCGTCATGCGCGGGAAGATGCGGCGGCCTTCGGGCGCATGGGCGATGCCGCGCCGCATGATGTCATGCGTCGGCAGCGCGGTGATCTCGGCGCCGCCGAAGCGGATGCGGCCTTCAGCCGCCGGCGGCCGGCCGCACAGCGTCATCAGCAGGGTCGATTTGCCCGCGCCATTGGCGCCGATGAGCGCCGCGATCTCGCCTTCGGCGACGGCGAGATCAACGCCCTTCAGCGCCTCGATATTGCCGTAGAAGGTACGGACGCCGGTGAGCTCGAGCAGCATGGCTCAGGCCCTTTCGACGAGATCGCGCGCGATCTCGGGCGGCAGCTCGTCGCTCTCCTCTTCGCCGAGATAGGCCTTGATCACGGCGGGATCGCTGCGCACCGCTTCGGGCGTGCCCTCGGCAATCTTGCGGCCGTAATCGAGCACGATGACGCGGTCGGAAATGCCCATGACGACGCTCATATCATGCTCGATCAGCAGCACGCCGATGCGGAGCTCGTCGCGCACGCCGAGCAGGAGCGCGTTGAGCTCGGCCGATTCACGCGGGTTGAGGCCGGCGGCCGGCTCGTCGAGGCAGAGCAGCGCCGGCTCGGTGCAGAGCGCGCGCGCGATCTCGAGCCGGCGCTGGGCGCCATAAGGCAGGCTGCCGGCGGGCGCGTCGGCGCGCTCGACGAGGCCGACGCGGTCGAGCCAATGCCGCGCCGTCTCCACCGCCGCCGCCTCGGCGCGGCGATAGCGCGGCAGCCCCAACAGCCCGCCGGCCGTCCAGAGGCTGGCGCGCATCAGCCGGTTGTGCTGCGCGACGATGAGGTTCTCCAGCACCGTCATGCCGGCGAAGAGGCGGATGTTCTGGAACGTGCGCGCGACACCCGCCTCGCGCGCGATGCGATAGCCATCCATGCGCTCGAGCAGGAAGCGGCGCCCGCCGCGATGCAGCGTGAGCCGCCCGACGCCGGGCCGATAGAAGCCGGTGAGACAGTTGAACACCGTCGTCTTGCCCGCGCCGTTAGGGCCGATGATGGCGGTGATCTCGCGCTCGCGCGCGGCGAAGGAGAGATCGTCGACGGCAACGAGCCCGCCGAAACGCATCGAGAGATGCTCGACCTCGAGGAGGGCCGCGCTCATCCGCTGGACTCGCGCAGCGGGTTGAGGCGGAGGCTCGGCTCGCGCCGCGCCATCAGCCCGCGCGGCCGCCAGATCATGATGCCGACCATCGCCGCGCCGAAGAGCAGCATGCGGTATTGCGCCAGCTCGCGGCCGAATTCCGGCAAGGTCACCAGCACCACCGCCGCCAGCACGACGCCGAGCTGGCTGCCGGCGCCGCCGAGGACGACGATGGCGAGGATGGTGGCGCTCTCGATGAAGGTGAAGCTCTCGGGGCTGATGAAGCCCTGGCGCGTCGCGAAGAAGGAGCCGGCAAATCCCCCCAGCATCGCGCCGATGGCGAAGGCCGAGAGCTTCACCGTGGTCGGGTTGATGCCGAGCGCCCGGCAGGCGATCTCGTCCTCGCGCAGCGCTTCCCAGGCGCGGCCGATCGGCAGGCGCCGCAGCCGCAAGGTGAAGGCATTGGTGATGAGCGCCAGCGCCAGGATGACATAGTACAGAAAGACGATGCGCTGGCCGGGATTGAAGGCGATATGGAAGAAATCGCTGAAGGTGGTGACGCCGGGCGGCGCGCGGCGGTCGAAGGGCATGCCGAAGAAGCTCGGCCGCGGCACATTGCTGATGCCGTTGGGGCCGTTGGTCACCGGCACCCAATTGATCAGCACCAGGCGGACGATCTCGCCGAAGCCCAGGGTGACGATGGCGAGATAGTCGCCGCGCAGCCGCAGCACCGGGAAGCCCAGCGTGAGGCCAAAGGACGCGGCGAGCAGCCCGGCGAGCGGCAGGCCTTCCCAGAACGATAGTCCGAACCATTGCGCGAACAGTGCGAAGGAATAGGCGCCGACGGCATAGAAGGCGACATAGCCGAGATCGAGCAGACCGGCGAGCCCGACCACGACATTGAGCCCCCAGCCCAGCATGACGTAGATCAGCACGGTGGTGGCGAGATCGACGAGATAACGCGACGAGAACGGCAGGAAGGGCAACGCTGCGGCGAAGACAACGAGGAGCGCACCGAAGATCCGGGTCCGCCGCAGCGGCGCCAGGCGCAGCGGCAAGGCCCAGGCCGGCGGCGACGGCTTCAGCGCGCGCAGCAGCGCGAGCGCGATGCGGCCGGCGAAGACGGCGGCGACGCCGGTCGCGACCCAGCCGAAGCGCAGGCGGATGCCGAGGGTGGCGTTCTTCTCGACCGTCTCGAAACCGACCAGCGGGATCGCCAGCACCAGCGCCACCGCGGCGGCCAGCGCTGCATCCCGGAGCACCCTACTCCACCCGACGCGCCGCAGCCGCGGCAGCGCCTCATCGGTCATTACACCTTCTCCACATCGGGCCGTCCGAGCAGCCCCGTCGGCCGGAAGATCAGCACCAGCACCAGGATGACGAAGACCGAGACATCCTTGTACTCGACCGAGAAATAGCCGGACCAGAACGCCTCGATGAGGCCGATGAGGAGGCCGCCCAGCATCGCGCCGGGCAGCGAGCCGATGCCGCCCAGCACGGCGGCGGTGAACGCCTTGATGCCGGCGAGGAAGCCGATGAAGAAATCGATGACGCCGTAATAGAGCGTCACCATCAGCCCGGCGACGGCGGCGAGCGCCGCGCCGATGACGAAGGTCGTCGAGATGGTGCGGTCGACATCGATGCCGAGCAGCGCCGCCATGGTCATGTCCTGCTCGCAGGCGCGCTGCGCGCGTCCGAGGGGCGTTCCGGCGATGACGAAGCTGAACCCCGCCATCAGCGCCAGGGTCAGCACCAGGATGAAGACCTGCAGCCAGCTCACCTCGACGGTGAAGCCGCCGCTATGCATCAAGGTGAAGCCGCCCTGCACCACCGGCGGCAGCGCCTTGACGCGCGCGCCTTGCAGGAGCTGGACATAATTCTGCAGGAAGATCGACATGCCGATCGCCGAGATCAGCGGCGCCAGGCGAAAGGAATGGCGCAGCGGCCGATAGGCGAGCCGCTCCACGGTCCAGCCATAGGCGCCGGTGAAGACCATGGACGCAATCAGCATCACCAGCAGGGCGAGCGGCACATAGCTGATGCCGACCACCCCGAGCACCAGGAAGGTGATGAGCGCGACGAAGGCACCGATCATATAGATCTCGCCATGGGCGAAATTGATCATGCCGATGATGCCATAGACCATGGTGTAGCCGATGGCGATCAGGCCATAGATCGACCCCAGGGTCAGGCCGTTGATAAGCTGTTGAACGAAATAGGCCATGCGCCGCCCAAAGTAAGCGCGTCCCGGGGCCAGCGGCAAGGCGGAGATCGGTCGCAGGCGCCCTATCGCGATCCAAAACTGCGCAAGATCGGTCAGGATCGGGCACGACGATCCTGCCACTATGCCCTTCCAGGGTCGAGAGCGCGATGAAGCCGAGCACGGGCAACGACTATCGGACGCGAATCGGGCGGGTCCTGGCGCATATCGCCAGCCACCTCGATGCCGAGCTCAGCCTCGCCGAGCTGGCGGCGATCGCGCATGTCTCGCCTTACCATTTTCACCGCCTGTTTCGCGCCATGACCGGCGAATCGGTCGCCGCGCTGGTGCGGCGCTTGCGCCTCGAGACGGCGGCCAAGACGCTGCGCGAGGGCGATGCCGCGGTCATCGATGTCGCGCTGGCCGCCGGCTACGGCGCGCCGGAAGCCTTCAGCCGCGCCTTTCTCGCCGGTTTCGGCATGGCGCCCTCCGAGTTCCGCCGCGTTTTGATCCCGCCCCGCTACACCCCGCCGCTCTCGCTCGAGCTGCGCCTCGACCGCGCCGAGATGCGCCTTGCGCTGGAGCCGTCCTCAGGCGGCACCGAGCTGCCGGTGGCGATCGAAACGCTGCCCGACCGCCTCGCGGCGTGCCTCAGGCATGTCGGTCCCTATGACGACGTCCCCGTGAGCTTCGAGCGGCTCTATCGCTGGGCCCTCGGCGAAGGTCTTCTCACGCAAGGCGGCCTGCTGATGGGGCTCTCCTACGACAATCCCGATCTCGTGGCCAGCGACGACCTGCGTTACGACGCCTGCCTCGCCTTGGCGGCGCCGCGGCCGCTTCCCGTGGGGTTTCGGCTCGAGACCCTGCGCGGTGGCCGCTACGCCGTGCACGTCCTGCGCGGGCCCTATAGCGGCATCCGCGACACCTTCCGGCGGATCTTCGGCAAATGGCTGCCGGTCAGCGACGAAGAGATCGACGACCGCCCCTGCCTCGAGCTCTACCTGAACGACCCCGCCGGCGTCCCCGAAAGCGAGCTCCTCACCAAGATCTGCGTTCCCCTGCGTCCCTGATAGCGGAGGACCAATGCTGATGCGCACCCTCGCCTTCCTCCTGCCGCTGGTCTCGGCGCTGGCCTTGGCCGTCACCGCCAGCGCCGAGAGCGCGGCGCAAACTCCGGTCAAGGTCGGCTTCGCGTTCCGCCGCTTTACGCCGCCCGAGCCCTATGAGTGGCGCGGGTCGAGCACGCATGCGCTCGTCACCGCGATCTGGTATCCGGCGGTTGCGAGCGCCGAGGCGCGGCCGCAGCATTTCGGCCCGCCGAATGGCCCGGCGCTCTTCATCGCCGATCCTGTCGCCGAGAATGCCGCGATCGCGCCGAGCCCGGTCCGGCTGCCGCTGATCCTGCTGTCGCACGGCACCGGCGGCACGGCGCAGTCCCTCGCCTGGTTCGCCGCCGCCTTGGCGGCGCAAGGCTATATCGTCGCCGGCGTCAATCACCCCGGGAACAATGCGACCGAGCCCTATACCGTGCCGGGCTTCATGCTGTGGTGGAAGCGCGCCGAGGATCTGAGCCGGGTCCTCGACGGCATGTTGGCCGATCCGCAATTCGGTCCGCGGATCGATCGGCAGCGGATCGGCGCCGCCGGCTTCTCGCTCGGCGGCTACACCATGATGGCGCTCGCCGGCGGCATCACCTCCCTGGCGCAGTTCGAGGCCTTCTGCCAGGAACGCCAGGGCCAGGGAAGCTGCAAGATGCCGCCCGAATTCCCCGATCTTCGCGAACGGAGCGAGGCCCTGGCGAAGAGCGATAGGGCTTACGCCGCGGCGCTCGGCGACGACGGTAAATCCTATCGCGACCCGCGCATCCGCGCCGTCTTCGCCATGGCACCGGCGCTCGGCCCGGTTTTCACCCCGGCGAGCCTCGCCGCCATCGCCATTCCGGTGGCGATCGCCGCCGGCGAAGGCGACCCGATCGTGCCCATCGGCGAGAACGCCAAGCGCTTCGCCGCGACGGTCCCCCATGCGGAGCTCGCCGTATTTCCCGGCGCGGTCGGTCACTACATCTTTCTCGACCAGTGCACTGACACCGGACGGAAGTCCCTTCCAGGCCTCTGCGTCGACGCTCCCGGTGTCGATCGCGCGACGGTCCATCAGGCGACGATCGGGGTGGCAAGCAAGTTCTT
>DATIYL010000173.1:0-41301 GCA_035517635.1 Allostellaceae bacterium
CGCCTCCAGCGCATCGCCATTCCAGCCCGCCTTCTCCACCGGCTCGACCGGGGCGCCGAGGCGCCGCTTGAGCTCGACCATCAGCGCCGGATTGTGGCGTCCGCCGCCGGTGACCAGCCAGCGTCGCGGCGGGGCCGGGAAATGCTCCAGCGCGCGGGCAACCGCCGCGGCGCTCATCGCCGTCAGCGTCGCGGCGCCATCGGCGGGGTCGAGCGTTGCCGGGACGAAGCCTGCGAAATCAGCGCGGTCGAGCGATTTGGGCGGCCGGCGCTGAAAGAAGGGATGGGCGAGGAAGCGGCGAAGATGCACCTGATCGACCTGACCGGAGCGCGCGAGCGCGCCGTCGCGGTCGACCGGCTCGCCGGTATGGCGCAGCGCCCAATCATCGATGAGCGCGTTGGCGGGGCCGGTGTCGAAGGCAAGGATCTCGCCCTCGCCGATCCAGGTGACATTGCCGACGCCGCCGAGATTGAGCACCGCGACGGGCTGTTCGAGCGCGCCCGCCAGGGCCGCATGGTAGAGCGGTGCGAGCGGCGCCCCCTCGCCACCCGCGGCGACATCGGCCGAGCGGAAATCCGCAACCACGGCGATGCCGAGGAGGCTCGCCAGCAGCGCGCCGTCGCCGATCTGCCAGGTCCGCCGCTGATCCGGCCGGTGCAGGATGGTGTGGCCGTGGAAGCCCACGACGTCGACAGCGACGATATCGTGCTCATCGATGAAGGCGCGCACGGCCGCGGCATGCGCGCCGGTGAGTTCGCGCTCGACCTCGGCGACAGGCCCCTTGCCGCCCAGCACCGTCCGCAGCCGCGCGCGGAAGGCATCGTCATAGGGCATCGTCTCGGCCGGACCGGTGATGACGCGCTGCTCGCCATCGGTCTCGATGAAGGCGACGTCGATGCCGTCGAGCGAGGTGCCGCTCATGAGGCCGATGGCCCGGTAGAGCCGCCGGCTCATGGCGCCGTTCGCATGATTGTGCTAGAGGGACCGCCCTCTGGAATGTCCGATCGCTTGCCGATGCCCACCGCTCGCTCTTCCTTCCTCGCCGCCGCCGAGGCGCGCGGCTACATACATCAAGTCACCGACCGCGACGGGCTGGAGGAGCGCCTTGCGGCCGCACCGATGGTCGCCTACGTCGGTTACGATTGTACTGCCGACAGCCTCCACATCGGCAATCTTGTCTCGATCATGATGCTGCGACTCTGGCAAAACTGCGGCAACAAGCCGATCGTGCTGATGGGCGGCGGCACCACCAAGGTCGGCGACCCCTCGGGCAAGGACGAGATGCGCCGGCTGCTCAGCGACGAGGAGATCGCCGGCAACATGGCGAGCATTCGCCGCATCTTCGACCGTTTTCTCCGTTTCGGCGACGGCCCGACCGACGCCGTCATGGTCGACAACGCGACCTGGCTCGATCGCCTCGCCTATATCCCCTTTCTGCGCGATATCGGCCGGCATTTCTCGGTCAACCGCATGCTGACGCAGGACAGCGTCCGCTTGAGGCTCGAGCGCGAGCATCCGCTGAGCTTCCTCGAGTTCAATTACATGGTGCTGCAGTCCTACGACTTTCTCGAGCTGGCGCGGCGCCACGATTGCGCTTTGCAAATGGGCGGCTCCGACCAATGGGGCAACATCGTCATGGGCGTCGAGCTCGCCCGGCGCGTCGACAACCGCGGCCTTTTCGGCGTGACCTCGCCGCTGATCACCACCGCGTCCGGCGACAAGATGGGAAAATCGGTGCAAGGCGCGGTCTGGCTCGCCGCCCATCGCATGGCGCCCTATGACTATTGGCAGTTCTGGCGCAACACCGAAGATGAGGATGTCGGGCGCTTCCTGCGGCTCTTCACCGACCTGCCGCTCGACGAGATCGCTCGGCTCGAAGGGCTCGAGGGCGGTGCCATAAACGACGCCAAACGCGTGCTCGCGACCGAAGCGACGGCGCTCTGCCATGGTCGCGAGGCGGCGCTCGCCGCCGCCGAGACGGCGCGGCGCGTCTTCGCCGAGGGTGGCGTCGGGGAGGACCTGCCGAGCATCGAAGTGCCGCGCGCCGAGCTCGAGCGCGGCATCGCCGCCATCGAGCTGCTGGCGCGCAGCCGGCTGGCGCCGTCGAAAAGCGAGGCGCGGCGCCTCATCAAGCAGGGCGGCGCGCGGCTCAACGATCGCGCCATTGCCTCGGACACCCAATCGATCGGCCTTGCCGACATATCGGCGGAAGGCACGATCAAGCTCTCCGCCGGCAAGAAGCGGCACGCGCTGGTGAAGGCAGTGTGAGAGAGACCCAGCCTAGAACAGCCCCGTCCCCGAGATGCCGCCATAAAGCCCGAGGCCGGCCGTGAGCACCGATACCGCGATGACGATCCAGCGATAGAAGCCACCGAGCCGCTGGCCGGGCGGCAGCGTCTTGATCGCCAGCAGCACCAGAAATCCCAGCACCACCGGCAACATGAGCGCGTTCATCACCTCGACGCCGATATTGAGCGCGACGAGATTGGGCGAGATGCCCACGACGATCGCGCCGCCGACCACGGCAAGCGTGTAGATGCCGTAGAACCACGGCGCCTCCAGCGGATGATGCTCCAGCGAGTGCTTGTAGCCGGTGACCTCGCCAAAGCCCCAGGCCGAGGCCAGCGACACGACAATGGCGGCGACCAGCGCAGCGCCCACGGTTCCCAAGCCGAAGACGACCCGCCCGACCTCCGACCCGAGCACGGGCGTGAGCGCGTTGGCGATGTCGCCTACCGTCTCGAGGCTGGCGCCAGCATTGACCTTGCCGATGGTCGCCGCAGCGGCGATGAGCACCGCGGCCATCACGGCCTGCGCGATGACGGCGCCCACCCCCGTGTCCCAGCGCGCATGGGCAAGGTGCTGCGGCGCGAGCTTCTTATCGGCGACGGCCGATTGCTGATAGAAGACCATCCAAGGCATGATCACGGCGCCGATATTGGCGGCGACGAGGTAGAGATAGCCGCGGTCCGCGAGCGGCATGCGCACCAGACCCGCCGCCAGCTCCCGCCCCTGCGGATGAGCTTCGAGGGCGACCCAGAAGAAGGCGAACTCGAAGAGCCCGAGCGCGATCGCCACGCGCTCGACACGCCGGTAGGACCCCGTCCAGACCACGACGAGCAAAAAGCCCGCGGCAAGCCCCAGGCTCGCCGCGCGCGGCATGCCGAAGAGCTCGCCGACCCCGGCGACACCCGAGAATTCGGTGAGCAGCGCGCCGATGGTGGCGACGCCGAGCCCGGCCACGGAAATCCACGCCCAGCCGGGCCCGAAACGCTCGCGGATGAGCTCGCCATGGCCCTTGCCGGTGAAGATGCCGAGCCGGACGGTCAGCTCCTGCACGAGATAAAGGATCGGCACCAGAACGAGCTGCAGCAGCAACAGCTGATAGCCCCATTGCACGCCGCTCTGCGCCGCGGTGATGATGCTCCCGACATCAGTGTCGGCCAGCATGACCACGAGGCCGGGGCCGACCACAGTGAGAAAGATCTTCCAGGAGGCAAGGGTGGACTTGCCCTCGATCGAGGCGGGAGCGCTCATGGACAAGCCGTTTCCGGCCCTCCCCTGATAATGAGACTCATTCTCATGAATGTTATACGCGGGACGGTATCAGGTCGGGCCGGGGACGAGGCGAAATGCCGCAGGCGCCGCCGGAGCGCAGCCCATTATCGCGGCGCATCGCTGCCGGATCTCGGCACCGGCGCCGCCGCTTGAGGCGTCGGCGCGTCGAACAGGAAGAGCTTGCGCAACGCACCGGGGGCGAGCGCGCTCAACGGATTGACCGTGACCTGTGGATTGGCGCCAGGGCCGGCGACGCGGAAATTGGCGGCGAAGATGCCCTCCCCTTCGCCGCCGGTGATGAGCGGGCCAAGTAAGGGAATATTGCCGAGGGCGCTGTTGAGGGTGTAGGCCGGCACCAGCGTGCCGCTCACATTGAGTGTGTTTTGCGCCAAATCGTAGGTCCCATCCGCCGTGAGTCCGAGCGCCCCACCATAGGCGCGCAGCGTCTTCACGGCGAGCTTTCCGTCCGCGAGCGTGAAATCGCCCTTGAGGCGGCTGAAGGGAATGCCCTCGCCCGACAGCAAGGCGCTGATGCCGGAGAGAGAGGCCAGCGACAGCAACCGCGCCAACACGGGAGCCTGTACGACTCGGTAATCGGCCCCCTCCACCTTGCCGCGCAGCACGCGGCGCAGACCCTGATCTTGCGCTACGCCGGTGACTTGAAGCCGCCCGCCCTCGATTCTGTCGGAGACATCGAAGAGCCGCAGCAGCGCGCCGAAATTGTCGGTGGTAAGGCGGAGGCTGCGTCTGCCCCCCGCCTCCCCGAAGCGCAGGCTCGCCTTGCCCTTGCCGGGGAGCGCGGCATCGATGCTCATCACCTGCCAATGAACGCCGTCGCTGAAGAGGTGGCCTCTGACACTGCGCGCCTCGCGTGCGGGGCCGAGGATAACGCGATCGAGAGCGACGTCGATGGCGAGCGGCGGACCCCGTTCTCCTCCGCTCGCCGAACTGCCGAGATCGCCCAAGAGGCCCGCGGCATTGAAGCTCGCGCCCTTGAGATCGATGCGCCACCCGCCATCGCTGCGGCGCGTCACCGTGCCGGCGCCATTGGTCGCCCCAGCGACGAGGCGCGGCACCTCGATCCGCGCGAGGCGGCCACTGCCGTCGAACGTGGCAGCAAGCCGGGCATCGAGCCCGCCGCCTTTGATCGTCGCCTGTCGCACCGCGCGAAGCTGGTCGTTGACAAGATCGAGACCGATGACCGCCTGCGCCGGGACGCCCGCGGCTTTTTTCCAGTCGAGCTGCGTGAGCGCGAGCGCCGTCGCGCCGAGATCGGCCGAGATGTCGGCGGAGGACCGTGTCGGCGACTGGATCGTATAGGTGGCATCGATGCCGATCGGCCCGACCACCATCCCGGCGGGAAGCTCCAGGCCGAGCTTCCGCCGTGCCGCGTCGTCAAGGGTCGCTTGGATGCGGTACTGCGTCGGCGGTCCGCGCTTCTCCAGGCTTTGCGTCCAGCTGAGGCTCGCGGGCACGCCGTCGAGCCGCGCCGTGCCGTCGAGGCGCAAAGCGGCGCGGTCAAGCTTCAACTGAAGCGCGCCGCCCGTGAGATCGCGGCCTTCGATCACCTGGCGGATGGCAACATCCCTGAGCGCAGCGCGCGCGCCGAAATCGACCGCGTCGAGCGCCAGGTTCTTGTTCAGCGGAAAGGCGAAGCGGACCTGTCCTTCGACCGTCCCCGCCACCTCTGCCGGATCGACATGGAGCCCATTGGCATATCCGAGCGGCTTTGAATTCAGGACCTCGAGCACGTCGCGGATCGGACCCTTGATGCCGAAATCGATGGCGATCTGCTCGTTGTTGGTGTCGAGCTGTGTGAGCTTTGCCGTCCCGCCGGTGAGCTTCACCCCTTTGACCGCGCCCGAGCTCGGCACGAGATCGAGCTCGGCACGGTTGAACGTCGCAGTACCGTCGACGCCGCGCAGCGGCGGCAAGGGCTTGAAGTAGTCGACGGTGAGCCCGCGATAGTCGAAGGTGCCGGCAAAGCTCTCGACACGCACCGGCATCGACGCGCCCGGCGCCACATCGACATGGCCCGCGAAGCGCGCCTCCGCTTCAGGAACGATGCCATCGTGGATGTGCTCGGTGACCCACTCCCGCGCGTTCGACGCGAGCTCCTCCGGCCAGAAATGCGGCAGGGCATCCGCGGGAACGTCGTAGAGATGCAGCTCACCGGCAAGATCGACCGATTGCGGCCAGCCGCCGGCAAGGATGCCGGCGCCGACGCCGTCGATTGTCCCCGATGCCTCCGCACGAGGCCCGCCAAGATCGAGGGCGAGGCGCTCGAGGGTGACACGCCCCGCCGCCGGATCGTAGCCGGCGCTGAGCGCGCCCGACGCGATCGGGAGTCGGCCACCTTCCAGTGCCGGATGCACCAAGGCGCCGGCGCCGAGACGGAGATTGCCTGCCGCCGCGCTGATGCGCAGCGCCGCGGTATCGAGGGCGAGGCGCACCTCGCCGGAGACCGGCAGGTCCAAAGCGGCGAGCGGCGCCAGCGCGGGCGCGGCATTGGCGAAAAGCGCTGGCCGCAACTCGGCGAAGACGACCCGCGTGCGGATCTGCTGCTCGCTGCGGATGAAGCTGACATCGCCGCGCAGCACTGCCTCGATGCCGCCGGGCTCGACGGCGGTCAGCGCGAGCGTGCCGGAGACGCCGCGCTGGTTGCGCAGAAGCGTCGCGTCGACCTGCCGCGCCTGCCAGCTCAGCCCGAGAGCGCGGTCGTCGACGGTCAGGCTGGCGTCGCGGATCGCCACCTCTTGGAGCCAGCCCAACGGCCCGCGTCCGTCCGGCGCAGCAGCGAAACCGCTCAGCAGGGCATCGGCCCGATCACCCGCCTCGGCTCCGCCGGCGCCGAGACCAAGGTGGAACGTGCCGTCCGCTGCTCGCTCGAGGCGCAGCTGCGGCGCGTTGAGCACGATATGGGTGGGCGCCGCGATGCCGCGCAGCGCCGCCTCGGGGCTGAACCCCATCGCCAGCTCGGGGAGAACGAGTTCGGCACCGCCGTCGCCCTTGGCGAGATGGACCCCGCGCGCCACGATGTCGATCGTCGCGCGCGGACCGAGGCTCAGGAGGGTGTGCTCGACACGAACCGTGAGCCCGCTCTCCGCCGCTGCGATCGAGCGCGCGACAAAGGGTGCGAGGGCATCGAGCGAGATCGGTCCCGCCGAGAGCCGCCAGATCAGAAGCGCAAAGGCGAGCGCCAGAACGCCTATGATGGCGCCGAGCCAGTGCAGCAGCCGCGATGCGACGCGCCGCATCATCGCTGCTTCTGCCTTGGGCCGAGCTTGACCCCGACAGCACTGCCGCGCAGTCTGCCGCCGCAACCATCGAGCAGGATGCGCGTTGCTATTGCCGACCTCCGCCTATGAAAGCCTGCCGCCGCCCGGCAACGCCGACCTGGCGCGGCTCGGCTTCGAGCGCTGGCAGGAAACCGCGCAAGAGATCGAAGAGCCGAATCTCGCCGCCTTCATGCGCGATCTCGCTGCCGAGACTGCCGGGAACCGGCTGCTGCAATCGATCTTCGGCAACAGCCCGTTCCTCACCCAGTGCTGTCTTAGAGAACCGGACCTGCTGAGGCGACTCCTGCAGCAGGGTCCCGACGCTACTTTCGCCGATGTCGAGGACCGGCTCAATCGCGACCTCGCTGCCGCCGCAGAGCGTCCGGTCGTGATGCAGGCGCTTCGCATCGCCAAGCGCCGCGTGGCGCTCATCGTCGCCATCGCCGACATCGCCGGCTGGTGGCCGCTGGAGCGCGTCACCGGCGCGCTCAGCCGCTTCGCCGAGAGCGCGCTCGCCGCTTCGGTCCGGCATCTCCTCGCCACCGCTACCGCCGAAGGCGAGATCGCGCCGGCCGATGCGGTGGCGCCCGAGCAGGCGAGCGGCCTCATCGTTCTCGGCATGGGCAAGCTTGGGGCGCGCGAACTCAACTATTCGAGCGACGTCGATCTCATCGTCCTCTATGACGGCGACAAGGTCGCTTACCGCGGCCGGCACAATCCGGGACGGTTCTTTACGCGCCTCGCGCAGGAGCTGGTGCGGATGATGCAGGAGCGCACGGCCGACGGCTATGTCTTCCGCAGCGACCTGCGGCTTCGCCCCGATCCCGGCTCGACGCCCCCTGCCCTCTCGATCATGGCGGCGCTCGCCTATTACGAAGGCGTCGGACAGAATTGGGAGCGTGCGGCGCTGATCAAGGCGCGCCCGGTGGCCGGCGATCTCATCGCGGGCGCCCGGTTCCTGACGGAGCTTCGGCCGTTCCTCTGGCGCAAGCATCTCGATTTCGCCGCGATCGAAGACATCCATTCCATCAAGCGGCAGATCAACGCTCATCGCGGCGGCGGCCGCATCGCCGTGGCGGGCCACAACATCAAGCTCGGCCGCGGCGGCATCCGCGAGATCGAGTTCTTCGCCCAGACGCAGCAGCTCATCTGGGGCGGCCGCTTCCCGGCGCTGCGCGAGAGCGCGACCTGCGCCGCGCTCGAGGCCTTGGCGAAGGCCGGCCGGATCGGCGCCGAGACCGCGGCCGAGCTCACAGCGGCCTATCGCTTCCTGCGCAAGGTCGAGCATCGCCTGCAGATGATCGACGATGCGCAAACCCACACGCTCCCGGCCGATCGAGCGGCGCTGGCCCACTTTGCGACCTTTCTCGGCTTCCCCTCGGTCGAGGCGTTCTCGAGCGAGCTGCTCCGCCATCTCGGCACGGTGGAGAGCCGCTATGCCGCACTGTTCGAGGAGGCGCCCACCCTCGCCGGGCCCGGCAATCTCGTCTTCACCGGTACCGAGGACGATCCCGAGACGCTCAAGACGCTTGCCGGGCTCGGCTTCACCGATCCGCCCGCGATCGCCGCGCTGATCCGCGGCTGGCATCACGGCCGTTACCGCGCGACGCGCAGCCAACGCGCGCGCGAGCTGCTGACGGAGCTGGTCCCGCCGCTGCTGCGCACCTTCGGCGCTTCGGCCAATCCGGACGCCGCGTTCTTGCGCTTCGACCAGTTCCTGGCGCGGCTGCCGGCAGGCGTGCAGCTCTTCTCGCTGCTCTACAACAATGGCGCGCTGCTCGAGCTGATGGCGGAGATCATGGCCGCCGGGCCCCGGCTCGCCGATCTGCTGGCGCGCCGGCCCGGCTTGCTCGATGCGGTGCTGAGCGAAGCATTCTTCGATCCGCCGCCGTGGCGCGAGGAGCTCGCCGCCGAGCTCGACGGTCTGCTCGACGGCGCCCGCGATTTCCAGGACGTACTCGACCTCGCGCGGCGCTGGGTCGGCGATCGCAAGTTCCAGATCGGCGTCCAATTGCTGCGCGCGCGGCTCGACAGCGAGGCGGCGGGCGCCGCCTTTGCCGACATCGCCGAAGCGACGATCGCGGGATTGCTGCCGCGCGTCGCGGACGAGTTCGCCCTGAGCCACGGCCGGGTGCCCGGCGGCGGCATGGTCGTGCTCGGACTCGGCAAGCTGGGCAGCCGCGAGATGACGGTAACCTCCGATCTCGACCTCATCCTGATCTATGACGCGCCCGAGGCGGTCGAAGCGTCGGACGGCAAGCGGCCGCTGCCGGTCTCTACCTATTACGCGCGACTCTGCCAGCGCTTGATCAACGCGCTTACGGCGATGACGCCGGAAGGCAATCTCTACGACGTCGACATGCGGCTGCGGCCTTCCGGCACCAAAGGCCCGGTCGCCTCGAGCCTCGCCGCCTTCCGCCGCTATCACGAGGAGCTTGCCTGGACCTGGGAGCAGATGGCACTGACGCGCGCCCGTATCGTCGCCGGCCCCCCGGCGCTCGCTGACGCCGCCATGGCGATCGTGCGGGAAGTTCTGGTGCCCCCGCGCGACCGGCATCGGCTCGCCGGCGAGGTGGCGGAAATGCGCAGCCGCATCGCCGAGCAGCACCGGACGCCATCGCCATGGGATGTAAAGCATCGGCGCGGCGGCCTGATCGACATCGAGTTCATCGTGCAATATCTCGAGCTGCGCGAGGCGGCGCAGCATCCAGAGGTGCTGCAGCAGAACACCGCGGCCGGGCTTCAGGCCTTGGCCCGCATCGGCGCGCTCGACGCCAAGGCGGCGGCCGAGCTTGGCGCGGCCCTCCGGCTCTGGCGCAACGTACAGGGGCTCCTCAAGCTCACCGTCGTCGAGCCCTTGGACGAAACGGCGGCAACGCCGGCGCTGCGAACGCTGTTGGCGCATGGCGCGGGTGCGGTTGACTTCGCCGGGCTGACGGCGGATATGGAGGAAGCGGCGGCGCGGACGCTCGGGCATTACCGCGCCATCGTCGAAGCCGAAGCGCGTCCCGAGGAGCAGGCACCATGAGCATCGAGATTGGCGACAAGGCGCCGGACTTCAGCTTGCCGACCGATGGCGGCGGCAAGGTCACCCTGTCGAAGCTGCGCGGCCGCAAGGTCGTGCTCTATTTTTATCCGAAGGACGACACCTCCGGCTGCACTGCCGAGGCTTGCGGCTTTCGCGACAGCTTTCCTAAATTCGGCAAGCTCGACGCGACCGTCATCGGCATCTCGCGCGACAGCGTCGCGTCCCACGACAAGTTCAAGCAGAAGCACGATCTCCCCTTCACGCTCGCCTCCGACGAGAAAGGCGAGGTCACGGAGAGCTACGGCGTCTGGGTGCAAAAAAGCATGTATGGCCGCAAATACATGGGTATCGAGCGTGCGACCTTTCTCGTCGACGAGAAGGGCGTGGTGCGCGGGCTCTGGCACAAAGTGAAGGTGCCGGGCCATGTCGAGGCGGTACTCGCCGCCGCCAAATCGCTCTGAGCATCGCCCCTTCCGGCCTGTCGGCCGCCGCGTGCGGCGTTCTCGAAACCGCCGAGCCGGCGGCGAAGGTCGCGCGTTCGACAGCGACTGCCGCGCTCTGGCGCGCCGGCGGACTCGCCGAGATCGGCGCGGCGATCCCGCCGCTGCGGCCGGCGCGGCCGGCACGCCCGGTCCTGCTGGCGCCGCGCGCCATGCCGAAGCGGCGCGCCGGCGCGCCGGAAGGCCGCGTCGCGCTGCTCCATGCGCTGGCGCATATCGAGCTCAACGCCGTCGACCTCGCCTGGGACATCATCGCCCGCTTTTCCGACGCCGCGCTGCCACGTGACTTCTACGACGACTGGGTTGGCGTCGCTGCCGAGGAGGCGAAGCATCACGCCCTGCTCGCCGAACGGCTCGCCGCGCTCGGCGCCGCTTATGGCGACCTCCCGGCGCATGACGGCCTCTGGCAGGCGGCGCAGGCGACGGCGCATGATCTCCTGGCGCGGCTCGCCGTCGTTCCGCTCGTGCTCGAAGCGCGCGGGCTCGACGTGACGCCGCAGATGATCCGCCGCTTCGAGCGCTTCGGCGATGGGGCGAGCGCGGCGGTGCTGCGCGTCATCTATGCCGATGAGATCGGCCATGTCGCGGTCGGCCGGCGCTGGTTCCTCGCGCTCTGCGCCGAGCGCGGGCTGGCGCCGGAGCCCACCTACCACGCGCTGGTGCGCCAGTATTTCAAAGGCGCGCTGAAACCGCCCTTCAACCGCGCCGGGCGCGACGCCGCCGGCTTTCCGGCGGCGTTCTACGAGCCGCTGGCGACGGGCGTCGTTGACGTGAAGGACGGCCAGAGCGCGCACTCCTAGACGCTCCGGCGTTGCGGAAGGCCGCCATGCGCCACAAGCCCAAATCGGTCGCGTGCACGCCGTTATCTGTCTGATCGAGAGCGCCTATCGAAAAGACTTATGACGATCGCAGGCGTCACTCCATCTATGATCAGCGCCGAGCCCTTCAGAAGGAACATTGCTATGCCGCTGCGCATCGCGCGGATCGAGACCTTCCTGTACCGGGCCGAGGTGAAGGAGCCCGTTAAAACCTCCTTCGGCAGTATTCCGCGCCGCAGTGCGCTGCTGCTGCGTGTGGAGGACGCGGACGGTGCTCATGGATGGGGGGAAGTCTGGTGCAACTTCCCTCCCTTCAGTGCGGACAACAAGATGCGCCTGTTCGAAACGGTAATCGGCCCCGCGGCGCTGGCTGGCTTCTATGTCGACCCTGCGGATGCCTGGCATACCATCACTGCGCGCACCGCGCGCTGGGCGATCCAGGGCGGCGAGCCCGGACCTTTCGCCGCGTGCATCGCCGGATTGGACCTCGCGCTCTGGGACTTGACCGCACGCCGCACCGGGAAGCCGCTTCGTGCGCTCCTGGCAGGAGACGGAGACAAAGTCCGGAATACGGTGCCTGCCTATGCGAGCGGCCTCAACCCGGACACTGCGCCGGAGACGGTGGCGCGCTGCCGGGAGGCCGGATTCAGGGCCTTCAAGGTCAAGGTGGCGTTTGGGACCGAGGTCGATACGGCCGTGGTCTCCGGCCTCGCGCGCGGCCTGCGGTCAGGGGAGCGGTTGATGGTGGACGCAAATCAGGGTTGGGACCTGCCCGAAGCTCGCCGCGCTGTACCGCACCTCGGCTCCTATGGACTGTGCTTCATCGAGGAGCCGATCGCCGCGGATCGGCCCGCCGCCGAGTGGGCGGAGCTTGCGATGCTCTCGCCGGTCCCGCTCGCGGGCGGCGAGAACGTGATGGGTTATGACAGCTTTGCCAGGCTCATCGGCAACGGCCACCACGGGGTGGTGCAGCCGGACATGTTGAAATGGGGCGGTGTCACAGGGGCACGGGCCGTGGGGCGGCACGCGGTCTCGGCTGGGCGCTCTTACTGCCCTCATTGGCTCGGCACCGGCATCGGCCTCCTCGCCGCGGCCCAGCTGTTGGCTGCTGTCGGCGGTCCAGGGATGCTCGAACATGACGTGATGGAAAATCCCTTGCGGGAGGCACTGGCGCAGCCGTTCCCGCGTGTCCAGAACGGACTTTTGCCGCTGCCGGACGCAGCCGGTCTTGGCGCGGAGCCGGATTTGTCGGCGGCGGCAGGCTGGCTGGTAACTCGGGCGGAGCACCGAGCCCCTCCGTCCTAACTGGCGCCAGACAGCGACGGCGCAACATCCGCTCAATGGCCGTTCATCACCGGCAATCGCTCGATCGCCCGGAGACCGGCTCGCGTGCGCCAGCGAAGGCGCGAATCCTCGGTCGCCAGCGCCAGCTTCGGCCAACGCGCAAACAAGGCGCGCAGCGCGCATTTGCCTTCGATGCGCGCGAGCTGATGGCCGAGGCAGAAATGAATCCCGGCACCGAAGGCGACGTGCCGGTTCGGCTTTCGCTCGAGATCGAGCTTTTCCGGATGCTCGTTTGCTTGCGGATCCAGATTGGCGGCCGCCAGCATGGGCATGATCTTGTCGCCCTTCTTCAGCCGGACACCGGCAAGCGCGACGTCCCTTCGCACCAAGCGCGGCTTGGAGAACTGCACCGGGGAAACGAAGCGCAGAAATTCCTCGACGGCGAGGTCGGCGCGGTGCCAATCCGCTTCCAGCCAATCGCGCAGTCCGGGGTTGCGCAGGATCTCGCGAACCGACCCGCTGATGAGATGTGTCGTGGTTTCGTGACCCGCGAACAGCAGCAGGAACAGCATCGCCACCATCTCGTCGCGGCTGATGCGTCCCCCTTCCTTTTCGACGCGCACAAGCTCAGCGATCAGTCCTGTGCCGCCGCTCGCGCGCGCGGCGTCGAGGCGCTCTTCCATGTAGCGCTTCATGGCGAAAATCTTGGGAACGACGCCGAGGAAACTAACGGCGCCGGTGAAACGCGTGAAGCCGCTGGCCCAGGCTGTGAACTTCGGCCGGTCGGCGAGAGGCAACCCGAGAAGCTCGGAGATCACCGACAGCGGCAGTGTTCGCGCATAGCGATCGACGAGATCCGCAGGGCTGCCTGCCGCGAACAGCGCGTCGGCCAGCTCGCCGGCGAGCGCCAGAATGCGCGGCTCCATGTCGAGCACGGCCCGTCGGCGAAACGCTTCGTCGACGATGCTCCGCAAGCGGGTGTGGTCCGGCTCGTCGGTCGACAGCATGTTCTTGGAGATCGTGCGCACGATCTTCGGCATCCACCACCGCAATCCGATGACGTCGCCGTCATCCTTGCGCAGGGTGAAGGTCTGGCTGTCGCGCAGCACCTCGTTCGCCAAGTCCTGCGTCGTGGTCGTCCAAACCGTCCCGACCATGGGGAACCGAACCGCGACGACCGGTCCCGCCGCCCGAAGCTTCGCGATCTCGGCGGCGGGATTGCGGAAATACTCCTGACTGGTGAAATCCGCTTGGAGTGTCATGGCCGGTCCTTGCAGGCGGCGTTGGCGCATACATCCTAGGCTGACGCAAGCCGCTGTCGGCGCAGCATCAGCCAGAGCACGATCGAGCCGTTAAGCAGGTTCCACAGCACGCCATTGGCGAAGGCGGCGCGGTAGGAGCCGGTGAGATCGAAGATCGCCCCCGACATCCAGCCGCCGAACGCCATGCCGACGAGCGTCGCCATCAGCACGACGCCGACGCGGGCGCCGGCCTCTTCGGGCGGGAAATACTCGCGCGTGATGATGGCGTAGCTCGGCACGATGCCGCCCTGGAACAGGCCGAACAGCGCCGAGATCACGTAAAGCGAGGTGAGCCCGTTGAAGCCGAGATAGAGCAGCAGCGCCACGCCTTGCAGCGCCGAGCCGAGCAGCAAGGTCGCGAGCCCGCCCAGCCGGTCGGCGATCGCGCCCGAGGCAATGCGGCTGACGATGCCGAAGCCCATCATCAGAGAGAGCATCTCGGCACCGCGGGCAACGCCATAGCCGAGATCGCCGCAATAGGCGACAATATGCACCTGCGGCATCGACATCGCCGCGCAGCAGCCGACCCCGGCGACGGCGAGCAGGAGCTGCAGCGCGCCGGGCGTAATGCCGAGAGCGCGCGGGGTGCCGACGCTGCCCTGCCCTGCTGCGACTCGCGCCGACGCCCGCCCGCGCAATCCCAGCACCAGCGGCAGCATGGTGGCGATGCAGAAAAGGCCGATACCGATATGCGTCGCCCGCCAGCCCTCTATGGCGATGAGATGCTGGACCACCGGCGGCCAGATCGTGCCGGCGACGTAGCTGCCCGAGGCGCAGATGGCGACGGCGATGCCGCGCCGGCGCTGGAACCAGTGCGAGATATCGGCGATGAGCGGTCCGAAGGTGGCGGCGCTGCCGACACCGATGAGCACGCCATGCGCCAGAGCAAACTGCCAGAGGCTGGTGGCGCTCCCGGCGGCGACATAGCCCAAGCCCAGTGCGACGATTGCCACGGCGAGCGGGCGGACGATGCCGAAGCGGTCGACGAGCCGGCCAACGACGATACCGCTGATCCCGAAGCCGAGCATGGCGAGGGTATAGGGAAGCGACGCCTCGCCACGATCGACACCGAAATCCGCCTGGATCGCCGGCAGCGCCACCACCACCGACCACATGCCGACGCCGCCGATCGTGCTCAGCACCAAGGTGATGCCGAGCCGCAGCCATGCGGCGCGGGAATCGACTTCGACGAGTTCAGCGAAGGCCGCCGGCGCTTCGGCGGTCACGGCGTCTCCTCGGCCTCTTTCGCCGCGGCATCCGCGCCGGTGATGCGGGCGGCGAGCGACGCCTGGAGGAAGCGGTCGAGGTCGCCGTCGAGCACCGATTGGGCATTGCCGATGGTGACGCCGGTGCGCAGATCCTTCACCTGCTGGTAGGGCTGCAGCACATAGGACCGGATCTGATGGCCCCAGCCGATGTCGGTCTTGGTCGCGTTCATCGCATCAACCGTGGCTTCGCGCCGCTTCAATTCGAGCTCGTAGAGCCTCGCTTTCAGCATCGCCATTGCCTTGGCCCGGTTCTGATGCTGCGAGCGCTCGCTCTGGCAGGCGACGACCACCGGCGTCTCGATGCCCGGCGGCGTGTAGGTCATGCGCACCGCGCTGTCGGTCTTGTTGACGTGCTGACCGCCGGCGCCGGAGGAGCGATAGGTGTCGACTCGCAGATACTTGTCTTCGACCGCGACTTCGATCTTGTCGTCGACCACAGGATAGACCCAGACCGAGGCGAAGGAGGTATGGCGGCGCGCATTGGAGTCGAAGGGCGAAATGCGCACCAGGCGATGAACGCCGCTCTCCGTTTTGAGCCAGCCATAGGCATTCTCGCCGAGCACGCGCAAGGTCGCGGATTTGATGCCCGCCTCCTCGCCCGCACTCTCTTCGAGCCATTCGACCTTGAAGCCGTGCTGCTCGGCCCAGCGCGTATACATCCGCGCCAGGATCTCCGCCCAGTCCTGCGCCTCGGTGCCGCCGGCGCCGGCATGGACCTCGAGATAGGCGTCGTTGCCGTCCGCCTCGCCCGAGAGCAGGCTTTCGAGCTCGCGCTGCCCTGCCTCGTGCTGGAGGCGCGCCAGCGTGCGCTCGGCTTCGGCGATCATGGCCCGGTCGTCTTCCGCCTCGGCGAGATCGAGCAGCTCCAGCGTGTCGTCGAGCTCGCGCTCGATCTCGATGCAGCCGTTGACGCCGCGCTCGAGCCGCGTGCGCTCGCGCATCAGCGATTGCGCGCGTGTCGGATCGTCCCACAGTTTCGGGTCTTCGACGGCGGCGTTCAGCTCGGCGAGCCGCCGCGTGGCATTGTCCCAGTCAAAGGTGCCTCCTCAGCAGCGACAACGAGCGTCGAATCTCGTCGGCCGCCGCTGCAATCTCAGCGCGCATCGAGCAATCCCTTCGCAGATCGTGACGTCAGTATAGCCCGCCCGTGCCAGTCGCGGGAACCGTGCGGAGCGTGGGGAGCGTGGTCGGCAACGGCGCGACCGAGGCGGGCGCCGGCACGGCGCCGACGCCGACACCGCCCGCAGCGGCAGTGGCCGGCGCAGCGCTGGCGCCGCCCTCGTCGGGGACCTCGCCGGCGCTTTCGCCCATCGAGGCCGCGTCCTCGTCATCCATCGACGACGGCGCGCCGCCCGCCATCGCCGGTCCTTGGCCGGTAGGCTCGGTGCCCGGCTTGAACGCCTCGTAGATCACGTTCTTGTCGCCGGCGGGCGGCAATTGGCCGCTGGTGGCATCGACGCGCACCATCTCGATGCCGGGCGGGATGCGGAAGGGGATGGGCGGCTCGTTCTTGAGCGCGGCGGCCATGAAGTCGCGGAAGACGGGGGCAGCCACGACACCGCCGGTCTCATGCCGGCCGAGACTCTTGGGCTGGTCGTAGCCGACGAAGACACCGACGGCGAGGTCGGGCGAGAAGCCCACGAACCACGCATCCTTCGAATCATTGGTCGTCCCGGTCTTGCCGGCAAGCGGCCGGCCGAGCGTGCCGACCACCTTGCCGGTGCCGCGCTCGACCACGCCCTGCATCATCGACACCACCTGATAGACGCTGCGCGGATCGGCGATCTGCTGGCGATTGTCGGGCAGTTCGGGCGGCGCCTGCCCGTTCCAATCGACATTCTCGCAGCCGTCGCATTGCCGGTTGTCGGCACGGTAGATGGTAACGCCGTTGCGGTCCTGGACGCGGTCGATCAAGGTCGGGGTGATCTTCTTGCCGCCATTCACCAGCATCGCATAGGCCGCGGTGAGGCGCAGCGGCGTCGTCTCCTCGGCGCCGATCAGCATCGAATATTCCCGCGGCATGTGATCCATGATGCCGAAGCGCTCGACATCGTGCGCCACGGCGTCGAGGCCGATGGCGGCGCCCATGCGAATCGTCATCAGATCATGCGATTCTTCGAGACCGACACGCACCGTCGTCATGCCGAAGGAGCGATGCTCATAGTTCTTCGGCTGCCATTTCGGCAGCCCCGGCCCCTGGTCGATCGTCACCGGCGCGTCCAGCACCAAGGTCGAGGGCGTGTAGCCATGGTCGAGCGCGGCGAGATAGACGAAAGGCTTGATCGCCGAACCGGTCTGCCGCATCGCCTGGGTCGCGCGATCGAACTGGCTGATCTCGTAGCTGAAGCCGCCGACCAGGGCGAGCACGCGGCCGGTATGGGGGTCGATGGCGACGAGCGCGCCCGAGACCGCCGGAATCTGCCGCAGCGCATAGCGCGGCTCCCGCGCCCCCTTGGGCTGGTCGGGCAACAGCTCGACCAGCACGACATCGCCGGCCTTCAGCGCATCGGCGGTCTTTGCCGGCACCGGCCCCATTCGGCCATCGTCATCGAGCACCTTGCGCGCCCAGCGCAGCTGGTCGAAGGGAATGAGGCCGATGCGGCCGTCGGCGAAGCCGATGCTCGCTCCCTCGGCCGGCGTCGCCAGCACCACCGCCAGGCGCCAGCCGTCATCCTCGGCGCCCGCCGGCAGCGGCACGCGGGCGAGGCGCTGGCGCCAATCGGCCCCGGTGGCGATATGGCTGACCGGCCCGCGATAGCCGTGGCGCAGCTCATAAGCGACCAACCCGTTGCGCAGCGAGCGATCGGCGATCTCCTGAAGGTGCGGGTCGAGGCTGGTGCGCACCGAGAGGCCGGATTGATAGAGCGCCTTCTCGCCATAGCGGGCGAGCAGCTCGCGCCGCACCTCCTCGGAGAAGTAATTCGCCGTCACCTCCTCGGTCTCGTTGCGGTGACGCAAGGTGATCGGCGTCGCCTTCGCCGTCTCGGCCTCCTGCGGCGTGATGAAGCCGGCATCGGCCATGCGGTCGATCACCCAGTCGCGCCGCGCCTTCGCCGCTTCGGGGTAGCGCATCGGATTGTAGTTGTTGGGCGCTTTGGGCAGGGCGGCAATGAAGGCGCACTCGGGCACGGTCAGCTCGTCGAGCGACTTGTCGAAATAGGTGAGCGCCGCCGCGGCGACGCCATACGCCCCGGAGCCGAGATAGATCTCGTTGAGATAGAGCTCGAGGATGCGCTCCTTGCCGAGGGCCTTCTCCATCTTCAAGGCGACCAGCGCCTCCTTGATCTTGCGCTGGTAGGAGAGCTCGCTGCCGACCAGGAAGTTCTTCGCCACCTGCTGGGTGATGGTCGAGGCGCCGATCGGCCGGCGATGCGTCAGGACGCGCATGATGTCGGTCACGGCGGCGCGCGCCATGGCCACCGGGTCAATGCCCATATGGCTGTAGAAATTGCGGTCCTCGGCGGCAAGGAAGGCGTCGATGACGCGCGGCGGGATTTCCTTCACCGGCACGAAGACGCGCTTCTCGGTAGCGTACTCGGCCAGGAGCCGGCCATCGCCCGCCTGGACGCGGGTGACGATGGGCGGCTGGTAATCGGCGAGCTGCTGGTAGTCCGGCAGGTCGCGGCCGAAATACCAGACCGCAAGCGCGGCCACCCCGGCGGCGACGAGAACGAGGGCTATCCCCAGGCCGAACAAGAACTTGAAAAGGAAGATGATAAACCGCATGCCGTCAGCCGTTACCTCCGCCGGGACGGTCATGCCCGGACGGGCGGAAGCGTCTCTTTAAGGTGTTAAGGCTTTATGGCGGCTTCAAGGCGAGTTTCCAACTCCGTTTCGGCAGGGCCACGAGGCGGTTGTCGAGGCGGCCGCGGCTCTGTATCTTTGCGAGTGCGAAATACCGCAGTCCTGCCGGTCCGGCGCTCACGTCCGGACCGGCGGCGCCGCGGCGGGATTTCTGGGCGGACGCCAGGGCGGCGTCGCCGCTTCCCGCTACCGGACGCTTCGGACCAAGCGGTTTGGATGAAACCCGAAGCCAACCCCGACCCTTGTCGGGGCGCGGCTGCCTAGACGAGTTCCGCCATGGCCGTGTTCCATGTGCCGTTCGACGGATTGACCGGAGGCGCCGCCGGCTTCGCCACAGCGAGGCCAGCGCTCCCGCCCGTTTTTCGCGCGGGCGATCGAGCGCTCCTCGGAGTATCGCCGGAATGGCAAAACGTATGCTTATCGATGCGGCGCACCCGGAAGAAACTCGGGTCGTCGTGCTCAGCGGCCATCGCCTCGAGGAATTCGACTTCGAGACGTCGACCAAAAAGCAGATAAAAGGCAACATCTACCTCGCCAAGGTGACGCGCGTCGAGCCGTCGCTACAGGCGGCCTTCGTCGAATATGGCGGCAATCGCCACGGGTTCCTCGCCTTCAACGAGATCCATCCCGACTATTACCGCATCCCCGTCGGCGACCGGCGTGCCCAAGAGGCGCGCGACGCCCGCCACCGCGAGCTGGTCGAGGAGGCGCGCCGCGCCGAGGCGGCGGAGAACGGCGAGGAAGGCCTCGAGGAGAATGAGTTCGAGCCGCCGCATGAGATCGAGCTGGCGCATGAGGCCGAGCCGCCGCATGAGGCCGAATCAGCGCTCGACGGCATCGCGGGCGAAGGCGCCCCAGCGGGGTTTGAACCCCCGAGCGACCCGGCGGCGCTCGCCGCCGCGGCGGGAATGGATGTCCTCTACGAGGCGCACGACGAGAGCCATGAACCGGCGGCCGAGGCGCCGGAGCTTACGGGGGCCGCGGCGATCGGGCCGGAGCCAGGGCCGTTCGAGTCGGCGGCCGAGCATGCCGAGGCCGAGCCCGGGGCTGCGCCGGAGCATCCGGCAGCGGAAGCTCACGCCGAAGGCGGCGTCTACATGGAAGAGGCCGCGCCGGTTGCGGCCGAGACGATCGAGACGGTCGGCGGCGACGAGATCGAGGAAGCGCCGCGCCAGCGCCGACCCTTCCGCCACTACAAGATCCAGGAAGTGATCAAGCGCCGGCAGATCATGCTGGTGCAGGTCACCAAGGAGGAGCGCGGCAACAAGGGCGCGGCGCTGACCACGTTCCTGTCGCTCGCGGGCCGCTATTGCGTGCTGATGCCGAACACGCCGCGCGGTGGTGGCGTCTCGCGCAAGATCACCAATTCTACCGATCGGCGGCGGCTCAAGGACCTGATGAGCGATCTCGACGTCCCCGAGGGCATGGGAGTGATCGTGCGCACCGCGGGGAGCGAACGCTCCAAGGCCGAGATCAAGCGCGATTTCGAATACCTGCAGCGGCTCTGGGACGAGATTCGCGACCTCACCCTCAAATCGACGGCGCCGGCGCTGATTTACGAGGAAGGCAATCTGATCAAGCGCTCGATCCGCGATCTCTACACCCGCGACATCGAAGAGGTGCTGATCGACGGCGAGGAGGGCTATCACACGGCGAAGGCCTTCATGAAGATGCTGATGCCGAGCCATACCAAGCGCATCAAGCCCTATCGCGACCCGTCGGTCCCGCTGTTCCATCGCTTTCAGGTCGAGACCCAGATCGACGCCATCCATTCGCCCGTCGTCCAGCTCCGCTCGGGCGGCTACATCGTCATCAACCCGACCGAGGCGCTGGTCTCGATCGACGTCAACTCGGGTCGCTCGACGCGTGAGCGCAACATCGAGGAGACGGCGCTCAAGACCAACCTCGAAGCGGCCGAGGAGATCGCTCGCCAGCTTCGCCTGCGCGACCTCGCCGGCCTCATCGTCATCGACTTCATCGACATGGAGGAGCATCGCAACCAGGGTGCGGTCGAGCGCAAGCTCAAGGATGCGCTGCGCCATGACCGCGCCCGCATCCAGGTCGGCCGCATCAGTCCCTTCGGCCTCCTCGAGATGTCGCGCCAGCGTTTGCGGCCGTCGCTGCTCGAGGCCTCGACGCAGCCCTGCCCGCATTGCAACGGCACCGGTCACATCCGCTCCACCGAATCGACGGCGCTGCATGTGCTGCGCGCCATCGAAGAGGAAGGCATGCGTCGCCGCTCGGCCGAGATCAGCGTCGCCGTGCCGGCGGCGGTGGCGCTCTACATCTTGAATCACAAGCGCGAGACCCTGGTGCAAGCCGAGAAGCGCTATGGCTTCCGCGTCGCCATCGGCAGCGACGACACGCTGATTCCGCCCGCTTTCCGGCTGGAGCGGCTGCGCGCGCTGACGCCGGCCGAGATCGCGGCGCTACCGCCGCCGGTGGTGCCGGTGGCCGAGCCCGAGGAGGAGGAAGAGGAGTTCATCGAGGAGGAAGAGGCGGAGGCGCGCGCGCCGCAAGAGGCTGCCGAGCAACCGGAAACGGAAGCCCAGTTCCCGCTCGCCGCCCAGGAAGGCGCACCGCCGCGCGTAGAGCGTGCCGAGGGTGAGAACGGCCATGGCCGGCGCCGCCGCCGCCGGCGCCGGCGCGGTCGCCACGAAGAAGGCCGCGAAGCGGGGCCGCGCCCGCCGATGGCGCATGAAGGCACGGGGCGCGAGGGCATGGGGCGCGAGGTCATGCCGATGATGCCCCCGCCGCTCCAGGATGTGACAGCCCCCTTGGGCGACATGGGCGAGGAAGAGGCCTATGAGGCGGAATTCTCCGGCGAGGCCGAAGCCGAGGAGCCGCAGCATCAACCGCCGGGCGACGTCGCCGGCGAGCCGGGCGGCGGCCGCAAGCGCCGGCGCCGCGGCCGGCGCGGCGGCCGGCGCCGCCGGCGCGGCGGCGAGCCGGGCCAGGAGAGCCAGGGGCGGTCGGCCGAGCCGGAAATGCCCGCCACGCCCTTCGCCGAGCGCGTCGAATACGTGCCGCCGCCGTCCCGCGAGACGCCCCCGACCGAGCTCGAGGCGGCGTTCGAGGCGACGCCGATGCCGAGCGCGCCGGCGCTAGGCGTCGAGAACGTCCCGATCGGCGAGCCCGGCGATCAGCCCGCCGCAGCGGCGGCCGACGACACCGAGACGGCGCCGCGCCACGTCGCTTCGGCCGAACTGCCGACTCATGACGTCACGGGGTCGCCCGCCAACCCGAAGCGCGGCTGGTGGCGGCGCGTCATCGATCGCTGAACGGGACGGGAGCCTAACGCCGCCAGGATTTGAGGCGGCGCGCCGCCTCTTCCATCGCTTCGGTCGAGCCGGCGAAGGAGATGCGCAAGCTGGCATGGCCGCGCGCGGGGTCGAAATCGATGCCGGGCGTGCAGGCGACGCCGATCTCGCGCAGCATGCGGCGGCAGAATTCCGGGCTGTCATTGGTGAGATGCGCCACATCGGCATAGAGATAAAAGGCGCCGTCCGCCGGCGCGAAGCGGGTGAACCCCGCTTTGGGCAGCTCCGCCAGCAGCAGGGCGCGGTTTGCGGCATAGCGCGCGACATTGGCGTCGAGCTCGGCGCGGCAGCCAAAGGCGGCGAGCGCAGCGTGCTGCGACAGCGCCGGGGGCGAGATGTAAAGGTTCTGCGCAAGGCACTCGACCGCGCGCAGCATGTCCGGAGGCACCACCATCCAGCCGAGCCGCCAGCCGGTCATGGAGAAGTATTTGGAGAAGCTGTTGACCACGATCGCCTCGGCGCTCGTCGCCAGCGCCGTGGCGGCCCGCGCGCCATAGACGATGCCGTGATAGATCTCGTCGGAGACGAAGCGGATCCCCATATCCCGGCAGTAGCGCGCGAGCGCCGCGAGCTCGTCCGGCGCGATCATGGTGCCGGTGGGATTGGCCGGGCTCGCGACGATGAGGCCGTCGAGGCGCCCCGCATGGGAGCGCAGCAGCTCGAGCGTCATCTGATAGCGCTCGGCGGGACCCGCGGGCAGCTCGACCGGCACCAGGTCGAGGGCGGTGAGGATATTGCGATAGGCGGGATACCCCGGCGCCGCCATGGCGACGCGATCGCCGGGGTCGAAGGCGGCCAGGAAGGCCAGCAGGAAGGCGCCGGAGGAGCCGGTGGTGACGACGACCCGCGCCGGCTCGACGGCAACGCCGTAGGCGTCGCGGTAATGCGCCGCGATCGCCTCGCGCAGCGCCGGCAGGCCGAGCGCATCGGTATAGCCCAGCGTCTCTGCGCCGAGGGCGGTGCGCGCGGCGGCAAGGACGGCGGCGGGTGCCGGGGTCGAGGGCTGCCCGACCTCGAGATGAAGCACATCCGCGCCGGCAGCAGCGCGCTCGTTGGCGGCACGCAGCACATCCATGGCGATGAAGGGCGGAACCTGGCCGCGCCGTCCGAGTTTGAGCGCCATGGCGGTCAGAATCCGGCAGCGGTGATTTGACGCGGGCCGCCGCGGTGGCGGCGGTCGGCGTCGGCGAAGGAGGATGGAACGGTGATCTGGCGCATGCTATCGCGGGTGCTCTGTGTGGTGCTGGCCTCTGGCCTGCTGCTGCGCGCCGCAGAGGCTCATGACGATTCGGGTGGCGGCGGCGTCTCCCTGCTGCGCGATGCGGAGATCGAAAGCATGATCCGCACCTGGGCGACGCCGATCTGGCAGGCGGCAGGACTCGACCCCGCCGCGGTGCACATCTACATCGTCAGCGACCCCGAGCTCAACTCCTTCGTGGCCGGCGGCCAGAACCTTTTCCTCAACAGCGGCACGTTGCTGCGCAGCGAGACCCCGAACCAGCTCATCGGCATCATGGCGCACGAGACCGGCCACATGGCCGGCGGCCATCTCGCGCGCTCGGAAAGCGCGATGAAGAATGCGACGATCGAGCAGATCATCGCGCTCGTCGCCAGTGCCGCGGCTGCCGTGGCGACCCGCAGCCCGGACGCTGCCGCGGCGGGGATGCTCGGCGGCGAAAGCATGGCCGAGCGCTCCTATTTCCGCTTTTCGACCACGCAGGAGGCATCGGCCGACCAGGCCGCGCTCAAGTTTCTCGACCGCACCCACCAATCCGCCCGCGGCCTGTTGCAGTTCTTCGAGATCCTGGAGCAGGAGGAGCTGCTGACCGCCGGGCATCAGGACCCCTATCTGAGCACCCACCCGCTCACCTCGGAGCGCATCGAATACGTCCGCGAGCATGTCGAGCATTCGCCCTATTCCAACGTCAAGGATCCGCCGGCCTGGATCGAGATGCACAAGCGCATGAAGGCCAAGCTGCGCGCCTTCCTGCAGCCGCCCTCCGAAACGCTGGCGGAGTACAAGCCCGACGACAATTCGGTGCCGGCGCGCTATGCGCGGGCCATTGCCGACTACCGCGTGCCCGACCTCAAGAAGGCGGTGCCGGAGATCGACGCGCTGATCCGCGACTATCCCCAGGACCCCTATTTCCGCGAGCTCAAGGGCCAGATGCTGTTCGAGAACGGCCATGTCGCCGAAGCCGTCGCGCCCTATGAGGAGGCGGTCAAGCTCAAGCCCGAGAATGCGCTGTTGCGCGTGGAAGCTGCACAGGTGCAGCTCGAGACCAACAACCCGGCGCTGGTGCCAAAGGCGCTGCTCAATCTCAACGACGCCGTCCAGTTCGAGAACCGCAACCCCGACGCGTGGCACTTCCTCGCCATCGCCTATGGCCGCAGCAACAACATGGGCATGATGGCGCTGTCGCTCGCCGAGGAGGCAATGGCCAATGGCGACTACAAGCAGGCGCGCCAGCAGGCGACGCGGGCGATCCACCTGCTGCCGCCGGGCGTCGAGAAACAGCAGGCGCTCGATCTGCAGGGCGATGCCAAGCGCGAGGACCAGGATTGAGGGCGCTTCGCCCGAGCTTTGCCCACCGCGCGACCGGGTTGTGCCGGATCGCACGATGGCCCATCATCCGCTTCCCCCTCGCCTCCCAGCAAGGCCCCGTCCCCATGCGCGCATCGTTCTTTCGCTTCGTTCTTGGCTTGTTTCTCGTCCTGCCGCTCGCTGCGCCGACGCATGCCGATGAGCCGCTGACGCCGGCGCAGAAGGCGGCGGTGGAAAAAATCATCCACGACTACTTCATGGCGCATCCCGAGTTCATGGTCGACGTGCTGCACGCCGCCGAGGAGAAGATGAAGGCGCAGCAGGCCAGCGACGCCAAGCAGGCGATCGCGGCGAAGCGCGACGAGCTGCTTCACGATGCCAGCGCACCGGTGGGCGGCAATCCCAAAGGCGACGTCACCATCGTCGAGTTCTTCGACTACCGCTGCCCCTATTGCAAGGAGGTCGAGCCCTCGCTCGAAGCGCTGATCCAGCAGGATCCCAAGCTGCGCATCGTCTACAAGGAATTTCCGGTGCTCGGGCCGGCTTCGGTCTATGCCTCCCGCATCGCGCTCGCCGCGCGGCAGCAAGGCAAGTATGCGGCCTTCCACAAGGCGATGATGGCGACCAAAGGCGAGGTCACCGACGACGTGGTGCTCAAGGTGGCGCAATCGGTCGGCATCGACGTCGAGAAGGCCAAGGCCGCGATGAACGCGCCGGAGATCGACGACCTCATCAAGCGCAACTACGCGCTCGCCGATGCGCTCGACATCCAGGGCACGCCTGCCTTCATCATCGGCGACACGCTGGTCCCCGGCGCTACCGACATCGCCAAGCTGCGCGCGCTCATCGCCGAACAGCGCAAGTCCGGCTGAGCACGGCATGCCGGATCATGCCGCGCTGATCGAGGAGATCCGCGCCGCCGCGCTCAGCGCCGGTGCGGCGATTCTCGAGGTCTATGCGCAGGATTTCGCCATCGAGCGCAAAGCCGACGCTTCGCCCGTGACCCAGGCCGACCACCTCGCCGAAGCGATCATCGTCGAGACGCTGCAGCGGATCACGCCCGGTGTCGCCATCATCGCCGAGGAGCTCGCCGCCGCCGGCGGGCTCCCCGAAACGGCGCCCGAGCGCTTCTGGCTCGTCGATCCCCTCGACGGCACCAAGGAGTTCATCGCGCGCAACGGCGAGTTCACGGTCAATGTCGCACTCGTCGAAAACCGGCGGCCGGTGCTCGGCGTGGTGCATGCGCCGGCGCTCGACGTCACCTATTGGGCGGCGGGGGGCCATGCCTTTCGCCGGCAAGGGAGCGGCGCCGCGACGTCGATCGCCGCCCGCCCGGTGCCGAAAGAAGGCGCTGTCTGCCTGCACAGCCGCTCGCATGCCGACGAGGCCCAGCTCGCCGCTTACCTCGCCACCCTGCCCAAGGCGCAGCGGGTTGTTTCCGGCAGCTCGATCAAATTCTGCCTGTTGGCGGCGGGCGAGGCCGATCTCTACCCGCGTTTCGGCCCGACCATGGAATGGGACACGGCAGCAGGACAGGCCGTGCTCGAAGCTGCCGGCGGGACAGTCACGACGCGTGACGGCGCGCCCTTCCTCTACGGCAAGCCCGGCTTCCGCAACCCGGACTTCATCGCCCGCGGGCGGTAACCCCGCGGCACACCTCGCTCAGGCGGCGTTGCGCCGCTCGCAGGATGCCAGCGCTTCCTTGGCGAGCGCCATGATCTCATCGGCGGCGCGGCTCGTCGGTGCCGCCTCGACAATGCCGCGTCCTTCGGCGAGCGCACCGGCCAGCGCCACCCGATTGCCGATCTGCGCCGCGGCGATGGGCGCACCAAGACCCTGGAGCGCACTCGCCATCAACTCGGTGAGATTGGCGCGCGCCGGTACGCGATTGAGCACCAGCAACGCCGGCACCCGCTCCTGCCGCGCCAACTCGAGCGTCGGCCGCGTCGCCCAGACATCCATCGGCGAAGGCTGCACCGGCACGAGCACCAAGCTTGCCGCGCGCACGGCAATGCGTGCCTCGGTCTCGGCGTGAGGCGCCGTATCGATGATCACGACGTCGTGGCGCTTTGCCTGCCGCTCGACCTCCTTGGCGACGCGCCAGCCGCCAAGCGCCGCCACCTCGATTCCCGGCGCCAGCGCGCCCAGCCGCTCCTGGCGCAACCGAAACCAGGCGGCGAGGCTTGCTTGCGGGTCGATGTCGATGACCGCCACCCGGCTGGATTGGCTCCACGCCAAAGCAAGATGCGCCGCCAGGGTGGTTTTGCCGGCGCCGCCTTTCTGTTGCGCGATCGTGATGATCTTTGCCGTCATGTGCTCCTGCTCCTGAATCGAGCGCAACCGTGCGCCCCAGGGCCGGCCCGAGGCGATTTGCGTCCTATCCTGCGAGCCGACTATATCCGGGCATGATCGCAGAGCGCGCTCCTGCTGTCACCGAACGTCTCACACCGGCCGATCTCGATCGCGCTGCGGCGCTTCTACGCGCCGGTGAGCTGGTGGCCTTTCCCACCGAGACGGTCTATGGCCTCGGCGCCGACGCCACCAACGATGCAGCGGTCGCAGCGATCTTCGAAGCGAAGGCGCGGCCACGCTTCAACCCCTTGATCATCCACGTCATTGACGAGGCGGCCGCGCGCCGTCTGGTGCGCTTCGACGAGCGCGCGGCGCGGCTCGCGCAGCGCTTCTGGCCGGGTCCGCTCAGCCTCGTTTTGCCACGGGCCGCGGATTGCCCGGTATCGCTGCTGGCTAGCGCGGGACTCGATAGCCTGGCGCTTCGCATCCCCGCGCACCCGCTGCCGCGCGCGCTGATTCGCGCTGTGGGGCGGCCGATCGCCGCGCCCAGCGCCAACCGTTCCGGCCGCGTGAGCCCGACCACCGCCGAGCACGTGCTGGACGAGCTCGACGGCCGCATTGCCGCCGTGCTCGATGGCGGACCGTGCCGCGTCGGCATCGAATCGACGGTGCTCGATCTGGCCGGGCCGCACCCCCGCCTCTTGCGGCCCGGCGGCGTTGCCGCAGAGGCGCTCGAAGAGGCAATCGGTGCGCTCGAGCGCGGCGACACCACTGACGCCGCAGCGCCGCGCTCGCCGGGAATGCTGGAGAGCCACTACGCGCCGTCGCTGCCGCTGCGGCTTGGCGCCACCAAAGTCGGGCCCACCGAGGCGCTGCTCGCCTTCGGCCCGCGCGCGCCGCGCGGCGCCAAGGAAGTGCGCTGGCTGTCGCGCCGCGGCGATCTCGTCGAGGCGGCCGCCCACCTCTTCGCCGCGCTGCGCGCGCTCGACCGGCCGGAATTCAGCGCCATTGCGGTGATGCCGATCCCCGAACATGGATTAGGTCTCGCCATCAACGACCGGCTGCGGCGCGCCGCGGCGCCGCGCCCGTGATCCCCGTGATCCCCGTGATCTTGCCGGGCGCCCGCTGCGGAGGTAGAGCAAACTTGCGGCAATCTCCGGAGGGCGTGGCGTGACCGGATCGATCGATGTCGGCGAGGCGCTGACGCGCATCAAGGCGCTGCTCGGCCCCAAGGGCTTCATCGCCGATGCCGCGGGCATGGCGCCTTTTCTCGAAGAGGAGCGGCGCCTTTACCACGGCGCGGCGCGCCTCGTGCTGCGCCCGTCGTCGACGGCGGAAGTGGCCGACATCGTGCGGCTCTGCGTGGCGTCGCGCCTGCCGATCGTGCCGCAGGGCGGCAATACCGGCCTCGTCGGCGCGGCCGTGCCGCCGGAAGATGGCGGCGCCGTGCTGCTGAGCCTCGGCCGCCTCAATCGCGTGCGCGCCATCGACCCCGTCGATTTCACCATCACCGTCGAGGCGGGTTGCGTGCTCGCCGATGTCCAGCGCGCCGCGGAGGAAGTGGACCGGCTCTTTCCGCTCAGCCTCGGCGCCGAAGGCTCCTGCCAGATCGGCGGCAATCTCTCGACCAATGCCGGCGGCATCGCCGTGCTGCGCTACGGCAACATGCGCGATCTGACCTTGGGGCTCGAAGTCGTGCTGCCGGACGGGCGCGTCTGGGACGGGCTCCGGGCGCTGCGCAAGGACAATACCGGCTATGACCTGAAGCATCTCTTCATCGGCGGCGAAGGCACGCTCGGCATCATCACCGCGGCGACGTTGAAGCTGTTTCCGCGGCCGCGCGAGGTCGAGACCGCCTTTCTTGCCCTTGGCCGGGTCGAGGATGCGATGGCGCTCTTTGCCCGCGCGCGCAAAGCGAGCGGCGACCAGCTCACCGCGTTCGAGCTGATCCCGCGGCTCGGGCTCGAGATGGCGATGCGCCATACCCCGGGCGTCACCGATCCGCTCTCAGCCCCCTCGCCCTGGTATGTGCTGCTCGAAGTCTCCTCGAGCCAGAGCGAGAGCGGCCTGCGCGCGGCGCTCGAAGCCTTCCTGGCAGAGGCGATGAGCGAGGGTCTCGTGGGTGACGGCGCCATCGCGCTGAGCAGCGAGCAGGCGAACGCGCTCTGGCGCATCCGCGAGGGCATGGTCGAAGGGCAGAAGCACGAAGGCGGCAGCATCAAGCACGACATCTCGGTGCCGGTCAGCAAGGTCGCCGAGTTCATCGTCAAGGCCATCGCCGCGGTCGACGCGAAGCTGCCGGGCATCCGCCCCGTCGCCTTCGGCCATGTCGGCGACGGCAACGTCCATTTCAATCTGAGCCAGCCCAAGGGCGCCGACACCGCGGTATTCCTCGCGCGCTGGGCCGAGTTCAACCACATCGTCCACGATCTCGTGCAGCGCTTCGGCGGCTCGATCAGCGCCGAGCACGGCGTCGGCCGCCTCAAGCGCGACGAGCTGCCGCGCTATAAATCGGCGCTCGAGCTGGAGCTGATGCGCCGCATCAAGCACGCCCTCGACCCGGACGGGCTGATGAATCCCGGCAAGGTGCTGCAGCCCTGAACGGGCCGACCAACGGAGGAGGCTCGCCGTGACCGACTACATCGCGCCGCTCGCCGATATGCGCTTTGCCCTCCAGGAGATCGCCGGCATTGGCGAGATCGCGTCATTGCCGGGTTGCGAGCAGGCGAGCGACGATCTCGTCGACGCCGTTCTCGAAGAGGCGGGAAAGCTCGCCGGTGGCGTGCTGGCACCGCTCAACCGCGCCGGCGACGAGCAGGGAAGCCGTCTCGAAAACGGCGTCGTACGCACGCCCGAAGGCTTCAAGGACGCCTACCGGCACTATGTCGAAGGCGGCTGGAACGCCCTGCCCTTCGCGCCCGAGCATGGCGGCCAGGGTCTCCCCATAGCCGTCGCCACGGCGGTGGCCGAGATGTGGAATTCGGCCAATATGAGCTTCGCGCTCTGCCCGCTGCTCAATGTTGGCGCGGTCGAGGCGCTCACCGCGCATGGCTCGCCGGAGCAGCAGCGCCTCTATTTGCCGAAGCTGATCTCCGGCGAATGGACCGGGACGATGAACCTGACCGAGCCGCAAGCAGGCTCCGATGTCGGCGCGCTGCGCACGCGCGCCGTTCGCGAGGGCGAGCATTATCGCATCGCGGGGCAGAAGATCTTCATCACCTATGGCGAGCACGACATGGCCGAGAACATCGTCCATCTCGTGCTGGCGCGGCTCCCCGATGCGCCGCCGGGCACGAAAGGCATCTCACTCTTCCTGGTGCCGAAATTCATGGTCGGCACCGATGGCAGCCTCGGCCAGCGCAACGACGTCCGCTGCGTCAGCCTCGAGCACAAGCTCGGCATCCATGCGAGCCCGACCTGCGTCCTCGCCTATGGCGACAATGGCGGCGCGATCGGCTTTCTCGTCGGCGAGGAGAACCGCGGCATGGAGTGCATGTTCACCATGATGAACAATGCGCGCCTCAATGTTGGGCTCCAGGGCGTCGCCATCGCCGAGCGCGCCTATCAGCAGGCGCGCGACTTCGCCCGCCAGCGCGTTCAAGGCCGGCCGGTGACGGCAAAAGCCGCCGGCGCCCATCCCATCATCCATCATCCCGATGTCCGGCGCATGCTGCTGCTGATGCGCGCCCAGACCGAGGCGATGCGCGCCCTTGCCTATTACGCCGCCGGCGCCATCGACCGGGCGCGCCATCATCCGGACCTTGCCGCGCGCGAGCGGCAGCAGCGCCGCGTCGATCTGCTCATTCCCGCGGTCAAGGCGTGGTGCACCGATCTCGGCGTCGAGATCGCCTCGCTCGGCGTGCAGGTGCATGGCGGGATGGGCTTCATCGAAGAGACCGGCGCAGCGCAGCATCTGCGCGACGCGCGCATCGCGCCGATCTATGAAGGCACCAACGGTATCCAGGCGAATGACCTCGTCGGCCGCAAGCTGCTGCGCGATCGCGGCGCTGCTGCCGGCGAGCTGATCGCGGAGATGCGCGACATCGGTCGCGCGCTCGCCGATGAGCCCGGCGAGGATCTCGCCGCGCTCGCCCGGCCGCTCGCCGCGGCGCTCGATGCCGTCGAGCGGGCGACCGAGTGGATGGTCGATCACGGCGAGAGCGACCCGCCGCGCGCCCTTGCCGGCGCCGTGCCCTATCTGAAGCAGCTCGCCACGGTGGCGGGCGGCTGGCTCATGGCGAAGAGCGCGCTGGCGGCAACCGCTCGCCTCCGCGCACGTGCCGGCGATGCTGGCTTCAACGAGGCGAAGCTCGTTTCGGCGCGCTTTTACGCCGAGCATGTGTTGCCCGCTGCGCCAGCGCTGCTGCCGGCGATCACCGGCGGCGGCACGGTCATGGCCTTCGACCTCGATCGGTTCTGACTCCCGGGAGATCTCCGCCTCGATCAGACCCCGCTTTCAGAAGCCGGAGAGCGTCGAATCAATGCCGATATGATGCGTGCCGGTATAGTGATAGGTGAGCACGACGCTGAAGGTGATGACGAGCACGGTGGCGGAAAAAGCGAGCAGCCCGATCGCCATGCGGCGGTTTGCCGAGCGCCGGCTCGCCACGAACTCGGCCATGGTCTGCAAGGGCACGCCGGCGTTGCGTCGGCGCGCGAACGTGCGCTCCTCCTCCTGAGCCCAGCGATAGATCATCAGCATGGCCGTAGCGGCGAACATCATGCTCCCGGGAATCCACATGGTGAGCCCGCCGAGCTGCTCGTCGGTGAGGGAGCTCATCCCCCAGAAGCGCCCCGTCACGTCATAGGCGCTGTACAGCGCCTGATGTTTGAAGCTCAGGAACGAGCCGAGCAGGATGTTGGCCGCCGAAGCAAACCAGAACATGCCGAGCCGGGTCCCCAAGGAGGCGCCCAGCGGATAAGGGCGCGGATCGAGGATACGCCAGAAGAAGACGAGACCGCTGATCAGCAATGTCGTGTGCCAGAGATAGTGAACCGGCTCGTCGAGGATGGCGAGGTCGTGATAGCGCGGCACCATCCAAAAGTAGGTTGTGGCAATGAACAGCGCGGTCGCCGGGGCCGGTCGCCCCAACAGGCCCAGCACGCGCGGGATGGAACTGCCGAGCAGCGGCGCGACCAGCCCACGGCGCAGCCAGACGGGCAATCCCCGGAGCAACGCCGCCTGGGGCGCCGCAAGCATCAGCAGCATCGGCCCGACCGTGCGCAGCAGCATGTGCTCCACCTGATGCGCGACGAAGAGATGGTCGGAAAGCGTCTCGATCGGCGATTGCAGCGCGAGGAAGACGGCCGCCACGCCGCCGAAGAAGGCGAGATGCGCCAGCGCGCCGTGACGTTCCGCGACCGACAACCCTCGGCCGCGCTGGCCGCGAATGTAGACCCACAGGACCAGAAGCGTGGCGAGGGTGATGCCCGGCGTCACCGGCCAGATCGACCACGTCTCGCCGGCTGCGACGAGGTGATCGTAGCGCAGTACCGGCGGAACTGCAGCGAGCACCGGCAAGAGACCGGCGATCAGCGCCGCCGGCCACAACACGGAGAAATCAACCCGTCTCATTCTTTAGCTCGAGGGCTTCACCAGCGATTGGACGACATTGAGCAGTTCCGGCCAGCCGACGGAGTCGGCATCGTCGTAGATCTTGCGGATGCGCCCCTGCTGATCGACGATTGCCAGCACATCGTTGTGGACGATGTCGTAATCGGCGTGGGACTGCTCGGCGAGCTTGTTCACCACCTCCGGCTGCACCACCGCCGCCTCTCCGGTAGCGCTTTCGTCTTCTGCCGCGAGGCTGACGCGCTTGTACCAGACGCTGAACCCGTTGCTGACGACGCGGCGCATCTCCGCCGGCGCAGCCACCAGGTATTGCCAATGCGTATCTTGCGGGTTCCAGCCGTATTGCCGCATGAAGGCGCGCATCTGCTTCGGCCCGGTGTTCTCGGGATCGATGTCGAAGGAGACGATCGCCACCTTGTCGGCGATACCCGCGGGGTGCAGCCCCAGCGTTTCGAGATTGGCGAGATGCGCGGCGATCAGCGGACACATCGTCGTGCAATAGGGAAAGAGAAAGGTGACGAGCTGAACCTTGCCGGCAAAGCCGTTCGACGAGACAACCTTGCCGAGCTGATTCGTCATGGTATAGCTCGGCGCTGCGGCGAGGACCGGGAGAGTCGTGCCCCGATCCGCTTCGTACCGCCTACCAAGGAAGAAACCGCCCAGAGCGACCGCCGGCAGGCTTGCAACGAGCACGGCGAACCAGATCCTGCGTCGCCAAACGCCGAGCGCTGACCGGTGCCGGAGGTCTGTCGCAGCTGCCACGTGCACCTCATCCCGCGACGATGCGATTGACGGCGTCGGAATCGAAACGCGTCGGATCGATCTTCAGATAGGCCACGCCTTCATCGGGTGCGACCACCGCCTCGACCACACCGGGCGCCGCTTGCAGCCGGGACGCGAGAGCGCCCGCCTCGGCCCGCGCGAGCCGCCCGCATCGTGCGAGATAGCTCCTGTAGCGCCCGGGTCGCCGCATCGTCACTGCGACGGCAAGCCATATCAGCGCAACAGCAAGGGCAAGGATGAAGACGCCCGTGGCGCCATCGACTGCCGAGGCCAAGCCGCCGCCCGCACCGCCGACGAAGATGCCGAGAAACTGCGCGCTCGAATAGACGCCGGTCGCGGTTCCCTTGGCGTCGGCCGGCGCGCCCTTGGTGACGAGCGACGGCAGCATTGCCTCCATCACATTGAACGCGGTGAAGAAGCCGATCAACGCCACCACCAATACGGCGCCCATGTTGCCGGCCACGGCCATTGCGCCGATGCTTGCTGCCAGCAGCGCGATCGCGGCAATGAGTACCTCCTTCATGCGGCCTCCCTTCTCGGCGAAAATGACCGCTGGGACCATCAGCACGACCGAGGCCGCAAGAACCGGGAGATAGATGCGCCATTCGCCGCCATTGGCGATCTGCAACGCGCTGGCGAACAACCCCGGCACGGCAAGGAAGCTCGCGGTCAGCACGACGTGAAGCGCGAAAATGCCGAAATCCAGTCGCAGCAGCTCGCCATTGCGCAGGACGCGGGCGAAGAGCGCGGGCACCGGCTCGGCGTCGCGGTGACGGAGAATCGCGGCCGGCGTCGGCACCACGCCTTGGGCGATGGCGATGCCGATCGCCGCGAGACCCGCGGTCAGCCAGAAGATCCCGGACACGCCGATCGCACCCGCCAGCAGCGGTCCGAGAACGATGGCGATCACGAAGGAGAAGCCGATGGTCATGCCGATCATAGCCATCGCGCGCGTTCTGACCTCCTCGCGCGTCAAATCCGCGACGGACGCTAGGATGGCCGAGCCGACCGCGCCGGTTCCCTGAAGAATGCGGCCGAGCAGCACGCCGTCGATGGAGGTGGCGAGCGCCGCGACAGCACTGCCGATACCGAAGAGGACGAGGCCGACGGAGATGACCGTCTTGCGGCCGATGCGGTCGGAGAGCAGGCCGAAGGGGATCTGCAGCACGCCTTGGGTCAGCCCATAGGCGCCGAGCGCCAAGCCGATCATTTCCGGCGTCGCGCCTGGCAGATGGCGCGCGTAAGCGGCGAAGACGGGATAGATCATGAAGAGGCCGAGAAGCCGCATCGCGAAAATCGCGGCAAGCGATCCCGTCGCACGAAGTTCGCGCGGCGTCATCGCTCCGCGATGCTCCCGATGTTCACTGGCTCGACGCTCCCAACCTGGCGCCCTCCAGGCTCGGCCGCGCCGACGGCCGGGGCAAGTTAAATGTCGTTTAAGGTTCGCGGAACGAGCCGCGAAATCGCGCGGATCTCGCTGCCTCACGGACACGCTGTCCACGGGCTTGCGTTGCAGGGCCGCTTATTGGGCTCGCCCGAATGCGCCGATGCAGGCGCACCTCATGACGACGGCAAAAGCCACAGGACATAGTCGCCGGTCGACAAGTGAATGAGGCTCCGCGCCATGCTGCCTGCGATAACGCCGATCTCGTCCACGAGATAATCGAGTTCATCGACGATCGTCTCGAGCGCATCGACCTGATACACGTCGGCGGGCACGCCGACCTTGTAGTCGGGTGCGCGTCTCCGGTCGGACTTGATCCGGATCGCGACCACTGCCGCCGGCGTACCGCCAATCCGAGCCGTTCCCCTGAGCACGATCGAGGGGTCCTCGACAGGTCCGCGTTCCTCGAGAGACGTTGGCCATTCCAAGGCCGGGCACTGGATTGCCATTGTGCCTCCTGCCGCGCCTTGCGGCGAAACGGCTTCGCTTGCTTCACCCCGGGTATACCTTCACGCTGTTCGCTACCGAATCGGCCACATGCTCCTTGGTGATCACGCCGGCCACCTTTGCCGGGCGCGGCACCCCCCTGCCCGGCACGACCAGCGCCATGATCGCCCGCTTGCGCCACATGCGCTGAATGACGTCGAAAACGATGTCGTCTTCCCGCACCACCGTGAAGTTCCGGCTGGCGATGTCGCGCATCTTTACGTCGGCTTGCGCGCCCTGCGTCGCGCGGCGCAGCGCCGTGTTGACGCGCAGAACGCCGCAAATATGCGGGCCATCGCTGACCACGACGTGCCGCATGCGTCCGCGGTGGTCCGGTTGGGCCAGGAAGGCGTCGAAGCCCATCTCTGCCGGCACCACCACGACGTCCGTATCCATGACCTCCCTGGCCCGGCGGACGAGGAACATGTTCGCATGCAGCGCTTTGGGAATGACATGGCCGCGGCGATAGAGCTTGAGGGTGTAAATGTTCTCGCGCGACAAGAGACGGCGGACGCCGACGCTCATCGCAACGGCCAGGATCATCGGCATGACGATGTCGTAGTCGCGAGTCATCTCGAAGATCATCGTGACCGCCGTCATCACCGCGCCGGTGCCGCCGCCGACCATCGCTCCCATGCCGACCATGGCGAAGGATGGAATGCTGACGGCGAACGGCAGCGGGAGCGCTGAGAGCAATGCTGCGAAGGCGCCGCCGACCGTGGCGCCCATGTAGAGCGAGGGTGAGAAGATGCCGCCGGACGACCCTGATCCGAGGCTCAGCGAGGTGGCCAACAGCTTGCAAAAGAACAGCAGAACCAGCAGCCCTGCACCCGAAAGCTGGCCCAGCAGGATGACCTGCACGGTCGCGTAGCCGACCCCTTCCACATAGTAGTGGCCGAAGCGCTGCATCAGCCCGTACATGAGCAGGCCGACCAGGAGCATGCCGAAGATGTGCCGGAGGTAGCGGCCCTCGATCTTGTCGAAGAGATCTTCGAGCAGGTGAAGCCCGCGGATGAAGCCTGTCGCCGCCAACCCCGTGACCGCTCCGAGCAGCGCGTAAAGACAAAGCAGGATGGCTGACGTGGCGTCGACGCTGAGGGGTGGCAGCGGCGGCACGGCGAAGGCAGGTTGCTGTCCGAGAAAGAACCGTCCGATGAAGGTTGCCGCGCCGGTCGATATCGCGACCGGCAGAAAGGTGCGGACGCTGACTTCGGGCATCATCAGCTCGATGGCGAACATCACGCCGCCGATCGGCGTATTGAAAGTGGCGGCGATGCCGGCGCCGGCGCCGGCGGCGACCAGCGTGATCCGCTGACCCGCCGGCATGTGCACGATCTGTCCCAGCGTCGATCCCAGCGCGGAGCCGATCTGGATGATCGGACCCTCGCGGCCGACCGCGGCGCCGCTGCCGATGGCAAGCGCCGATGCCAGCGATTTCACGACCGCGACCACAGGCCGGATGATCCCGCCCTGGTAGTAGATCGCGTCCATCACCTCCGGCACCCCATGGCCTTTCGCCTCGGGCGCAAACTTCGTCACCAGGAACGTGACGCCGACCGCGCCGATCACGGGGACCAAGATGACGAACGGCCCCCAAGGGCTTGCCGGGGTGAAAAGATTGGCGTCGTAGCGGAAAGCGGTCTGACCAAGAAACAGCAGGTTGTGGATGAACCCGATCAGATCGCGAAATCCGACAGCGCCGAAACCGGTTACAATGCCGACGACCAAGGCGAGAAGTGACAGCCGCACGAGCCCGATGGGACGAATGTCTTGATTGCCGGCCTCTGATGCGCGTGAGGGCGCGCTCTCCGAGCCGATGCCATTCGCACCCTCGGAGTTTCTCAGGTCGAGCGCGGGAGGCGAGCCTGCCATCGGCTCCTGCCATACAAGAGATACGACAATATCGGAAAACGACGATCGTTATGTCAACACAATTGACTGGCGTTCAATCCCCGGTGCTTCGTAGCATCGATGGCCGGCGCTCCCCGGGCGGTTCAGGTCATCTCCGTCGACGCGGCATTTGATCTCGATCAATGTGCCGGAGCAGGCACAGCAGCATGCTACTCGGCAGATCCTCTTGACCCGTTCAATGCGAGTTGCCGCGGAGGGAACGCCAAACCTTCGATAGCGCCACGCGGAGGTGGACATGTACAAAAACGTCCTGATCGCGACCGACGGCTCCCCTCTGGCGACGCACGCCGCGAAGCAGGGGATTGCGCTGGCCAAGGCCGTGGGGGCGAAGGTTACCGCCGTCAACGTAACGGAGCCTTTCCACTGGTTTGCCCCGAATCTTCCGGCCGACGCCCAACCGGCCTACGTGCAGGGCATGCAGCAGGTTGCGGCGAGGGCGCTCGGCATCGTCGCCGATGCGGCAAAGGCGGCCGGCGTTTCGTGCGAGATGGCTCATATCGAGGCCGAGCACCCCTATGAGGCCATCATCGAGACCGCAATCTCGAAGCACTGCGACCTGATCGTGATGGCGTCGCACGGGCGGAGCGCCGCTTCCGCGGTCCTTCTCGGCAGCGAAACGATGAAGGTGCTGACGCATTCCAAAATTCCGGTTTTGGTCTACCGCTGAGAGCCAGCGGAAAACACAGAAGGGCTCTCGCCGCGCCATCGCGGGACATGGATGCGTGCTCTAACCTTTCGTTTACCTTGCCGCATTAGGCTCTGTGGCGATGTCATCTCGGCGCTTCTTGCTGCTGCTCTGCTGCGTCGTTGGCGCTGCTGGCGCCGCCGAAGCGCGCGAGGTGGTGCTGACCTCGAAATCGCCTTATTGGCAGGTCGGTGTGCGCGACGATGCCCTGAGCCGCGCCTGCTCGCTCAATCAATTCGGGCCGCAGCATCCCGGCGAGCTTACCGCGCGCTTCAATGGCCCGGAGGGTGGCGCACTGCTCGACGTCGCCAAGGGAACGGGTGTCAATCTGCGCGACCCCAACCATCTCGCCAAGCCGACCGAAGATTATTTCTTCCGCAATGTCGGCACGACGACCTGCGAGGTACTGGTCGGCGGACGCAAGGGCGGCACGACGGCGGCTGCTCACTAAAGCGGCGCTTTTTTGCCGATCGTTAACCCACCGCCCTTTTAATAACGGCGGGCTGCTTCTCCCGGAGATGTGACGATGGACGGATCGATGGCTCTCGAGAGTGTCAGCGTTCTCGTGGTGGACGATGACGAGGCCATGCGTACGCTGGTATGCCGCATGCTGAAGCGCATGAAGGTCGGTCACATCTACGAGGCGGAGGGCGGGGAGCAGGCGCTCGAGCAGCTCGCCGGACCGGCCGGCAAGGTCGACATCGTCATCTGCGACTGGAACATGCCCGGCATGTCGGGGGTGGAGCTGTTCAAGCAGGTTCATCCCAAAAAGCCGCAGTTGCCGTTCCTGATGCTGACCGGCCGGGCCGATCTCGACTCCGTCGTCATCGCCAAGAAGGCCGGCGTCCAAGGCTATATCGTCAAGCCGATCTCGCCGCAGGAGCTCAAGACCAAGATCGGCTTCCTTATCAGCCAGGGCGCCACGCCGGGCGGGCGCGAGGCCGGCAGCGCCGCCTAGCCCCTCCGCCGGCGCGGGTCACGCCGGCTTCGCATTGAGGCAGCGCAGCAGCGTCCAATAGCCGAAGAGATTGCTCGGCCGCATCTCGCGCACCTGCAACCCGCTCGCGGCAAGGAAGCGGTCGAGCGGAAAATCGGCGTCGAAGCCGATCTTGTCGGCGAGCGGCGCCAGGCGCTTCTCGATGAAGCGCATCACCCTATTGTCGCTGGTGAAGTGGTTGACGATGACGATGGTGCCGCCGGGCTTGCAGACGCGCCGCATCTCGGCCGCAAAACGCGCCGGATCGGGCACCACGGAAGCGACGTAAAGCGCCAGCACCGCATCGAAGGCGTCATCGGGAAAGCTCGTCTGCTCCGCATCCATCACCAGCAGAGCCTCGACTTGGGCGAGCTTCAGCCGCTCGACGCGACGGCGCGCCTTCTCGAGCATTTCGGCGGAGACGTCGATCCCCGTGACCCGGGCGTCGCCGCGGAAATGCGGCAGCGACAGGCCCGTGCCGACGCCGACCTCGAGGATGCGCTGCCCCGGCCGGTCATTGGCGATGCGCACCGCCTCCTTGCGGCCGGGATGAAACAGCGGTCCGAACACCAGGTCGTAGGACCCGGAGAACAGCCGATACGTCCTGACCGCATCCTCGATGTCCACGTTACCCCCGATCGCGGCCCGATCGTCTGAGAGGAAAACGTCCCCGACAGCGATCCATCCGCTTCGACCGCATCGCGCGCGCCAAGGTAACCGCCGGGAGCACCGGCTGCCAAGCTGCTTCGCCCTCCGCGCGAAGCAGCGCCGGCGGCGGCAGGATCGGCGTGCCTAGCGGCTCGCGCTGTAGGCGACCACCTCCTGGCGCTGCTCGCCCAATCCGGTAATACCCAGGCGCATGACGTCGCCAGGCCGCAGGAAGCGCGGCGGCTTCATGCCTTGCCCGACGCCGGCCGGCGTTCCGGTCGGGATCACGTCGCCCGGCATCAAGGTCATGAAATGGCTGATATAGCTGACGATATGCGCGCAATTGAAGATCATGTTGCGGGTCGAGCCGTTCTGCATGCGTTGCCCGCTCACCTCGCAGAAGAGATCGAGCGCCTGCGGGTCCGGCACCTCGTCCGCGGTCACCAGCCACGGGCCCAGCGGACAGAAGGTGTCGGCGCTCTTGCCCTTCGACCAATTGCCGCCGCGCTCGAGCTGATAGTTGCGTTCAGAAACGTCGTTGACGATGCTGTAGCCGGCAACATGCTTCAGCGCGTCATGCACGCTGACATATTGGGCCTTGGTGCCGATGACGATGCCGAGCTCGACCTCCCAATCGCCCTTCTCCGCGCCTTTGGGCAGCATCACGGGATCGTTGGGACCACTCAGCGAGCTGATCGCCTTGAGGAAGAGCACCGGCTCGGTCGGGATCTGCATGCCGGCCTCCTTGGCATGGTCGACGTAGTTGAGGCCGACGCAAACCAGCTTCGAGATGCCGGCGACGCAGGGGCCGAGGCGCGGCGTGCCGGAGACCGCCGGCAGGCTCGCCGGATCGAGCTTTTTCAGCTTGTCCAGCGCCGCGGGCGCGAGCGCGTCGGGCGTCAAATCCTTAATCGCGCCGGAGAGGTCGCGCAGCCGACCGTCGCGGTCGAGCATGCCCGGTTTCTCCTGGCCGCGCGGGCCGTAACGAAGCAGCTTCATGGGATTTTCCTCTCCTGGTGATCGTCGGGTTTCGGGTTAGAGCGACCAGCCGCCATCGATCAAGTGGATAGCGCCGGTGGTGAAGCTCGCTTCGTCGCTGGCGAGGTAGACCGCGAGCGCTGCGATCTCCTCTGCCGTGCCGAGCCGGCCGAGCGGCTGACGCTGAACGAAGGCGTCGCGCACCGCTTGCGTGCCGCCCTGTGCGGCGATGCGGTCCTCGAGCGACGGCGTGGCGATGGTGCCGGGGCAGATCGCATTGCAGCGAACGCCGTTCTTGATGAAGTCGATGGCGACTGCCTTGGTGAGACCGATCACCGCCGCCTTGCTGGTACCGTAAACGAAGCGGTTGGGTGCGGCTTTGACCGAGGAGGCGCCGGACGAGATGTTGATGATCGACGCACCCTTGCCGCGCTTCAGCATCGGCGGCAGAAAGGCGCGGATCATCCGGTACATGCTGCGCACGTTAAGGTCCATGGTGAAGTCCCAGTCCTTCTCCGTGCAGTCCAGCACCGTGCCGTGATGGACAAAGCCCGCGCAATTGAACAGCACGTCGACCGCGCCGAGCTCGCCCGCCAGCGCCGTGATCGCGGCGGGGTCCATCACGTCGAGACGGCAGATATCGAGCCGCCCCTTTGCTGCGCCCTTCAGCGCTTCCAGCTTGGCGACATCGATGTCGGTGGCAATGACGCTCGCGCCCTCGGCGGCAAAGGCCAGCGCCGAGGCGCGGCCGATGCCTTGCGCCGCAGCCGTGACGAGGGCGATCTTGCCCTTGAGCCGCTCGGCCATTCCTCCCTCTCCTTC
>DATIYL010000174.1:0-11087 GCA_035517635.1 Allostellaceae bacterium
GGAGCGCGAGATGCGCGAGCAGGTGCTCGACAGCATGGAGCTCGAGCGCGAGCGCGGCATCACCATCAAGGCGCAGACCGTGCGCCTCACCTACAAGGCGCGCAACGGCGAGACCTATGAGCTCAATCTCATGGACACGCCCGGCCATGTCGATTTCGCCTATGAGGTGAGCCGTTCGCTCGCCGCCTGCGAGGGCTCGCTGCTCGTCGTCGATGCGAGCCAGGGCGTCGAGGCGCAGACCCTCGCCAACGTCTATCAGGCGATCGAGGCCGATCACGAGATCGTGCCGGTACTCAACAAGATCGACCTGCCGGCGGCCGAACCTGAGCGCGTCAAGCAGCAGATCGAGGATGTCATCGGCCTCGACGCCTCGAACGCCGTCGAGATCTCGGCCAAGACCGGCCTCAATGTCGATGCGGTGCTGGAGGCGCTGGTCGAGCGCCTGCCGCCGCCGCAGGGTGATCCCGCGGCGCCGCTCAAGGCTCTCCTCGTCGACAGCTGGTATGACAGCTATCTCGGCGTCGTCATCCTGGTGCGAGTCAAGGACGGCGTGCTGAAGCCCGGCTTGAAGCTGCGCTTCATGGCGACGGGCGCAACCCATGTCATCGAGCGCGTCGGCGTCTTCACGCCCAAAGGCGTGCCGGTGCCGGAGCTCGGGCCGGGCGAGATCGGCTTCATCACCGCCGGCATCAAGACCGTGGCGGATTGCAAGATCGGCGACACCATCACCGAGGATCGCCGCCCCGCCGCCGAGGCGCTGCCGGGCTTCAAGCCGCTGCAGCCGGTGGTGTTCTGCGGCCTCTTCCCGACGGATTCGGCGAATTACGACCATCTCCGCGACAGCCTCGCCAAGCTGCGCCTCAACGATGCCAGCTTCGAATACGAGCCGGAGACCTCGGCGGCGCTCGGCTTCGGCTTCCGCTGCGGCTTTCTCGGCCTGCTCCATCTCGAGATCATCCAGGAGCGGCTGGAGCGCGAGTTCAACCTCGACCTCATCACCACCGCGCCCTCGGTCGTCTATCACGTCCATCTCACCAATGGCGAGATGCTGTCGCTGCACAATCCCGTGGACATGCCGGACCCGGTGCGGATCGACCATCTCGAGGAACCCTGGATCAAGGCGACGATCCTGGTGCCGGACGAGTATCTCGGCAGCGTGCTGGCGCTGTGCGAGGAGCGCCGCGGCGTGCAGAAGGACCTGACCTATGCCGGCACGCGCGCCATGGTGGTCTATCGCCTGCCGCTCAACGAGGTGGTCTTCGACTTCTATGACCGGCTCAAATCGGTGAGCCGCGGCTATGCCAGCTTCGATTATCAGATGGATGGCTACAGCGAGGGCGACCTCGTGCTGATGAACATCCTCGTCAACAGCGAGCCGGTCGACGCGCTCGCCATCATCGTCCATCGCAGCCAGGCCGAGCGCCGCGGCCGCGCCCTGTGCGAGCGCCTCAAAGAGCTGATCCCGCGCCAGCTCTTCCTCATCGCCATCCAGGCGGCGATCGGCGGCCGCATCATCGCGCGCGAAACGGTGAAGCCGCTGCGCAAGGACGTGCTCGCCAAATGCTATGGCGGCGACATCACGAGGAAGCGCAAGCTCCTCGAGAAGCAGAAGGAAGGGCGCAAGCGCATGCGCCAGTTCGGCAAGGTGGAAATCCCCCAATCCGCCTTCCTCGCCGCTCTCAAGATGAGCGACGGGTGAGGGGAGGGGCTTAGCCTAACGCCGGCGTCGCCGCCGGTCCCGCGGCCGGCAGAGCCAGAGCAGCGCCAGCCCCGGCACGCCGATCACCAGCACGGCGGGCCAGGTCAGAATGACGACGATGGGGTCCCACAGCCAGGCGGCGACATGGCGCTGGATCGCCGGCTGCGCGAGCTCGAGCGTGGTCGGGCTGATCTCGAACCAGAGCTGTCCCGCCGCCGCCAGGGCGAAATGCCTCGTATCGAGCCAGGTGATCAGATCGGCGACAAGCACCACCGCCGCTGCCAGTACCAGCAGCCAGCCGATGATCCGCCCGATGATCATGCCGTCGCTCCAGGGGCGCGCGCTTGGTCGCGCCGAAACCCTTATAAAGACACGTTCATTTCCCGGCAATGAAATTGCGCGGCCGCTTCCGGCGGTTGCGGAGCGCAGAGGCCTCGGTTAGGCTCCGTGCCCGCTATTGGGGCCCGCACCTCGCGGAGGGGTGGCCGAGTGGTTGAAGGCGCACGCTTGGAAAGCGTGTTTACGGGCAACCGTAACGTGGGTTCGAATCCCACTCCCTCCGCCATCCTGCTTCGCACTTCGTGCTTCGCAGGCCTGGTCTCCGGCCAAATGCGAAGCAGGATGCCCTCCGAAGCCTTGGGCGAAGGAGGGCGCCACCGGGGCCGCAGTTCAGCTCTCGTCTTCCGCCGGCAGGGCGATCGTGATCTCCGTTGGCTCGGGGCGATGGGGCGCCAGGCTGGTGCAGGAGGGATCACCCCAGCTCGCGAGCTTCACCACTTGGCCCTCTGTCGCCTTGCCGCCGTTCGTCCCGGTCGGTTCGATGATGTGCAAGCCTTCGCTGTCGAGAAAGAAGGTGTGCTCGCCGAAAACCTCGTTGAGCTTCGGGACGGCCGGGTTGTCGTCGGGAATGGCGAACATTCCCTCGAAAGCACCCTGCTGCTCCATCTGCTCGATCGCTTGGTGAACCCGAGAGGTCGAGAGTTTCATGTGTTCGCTCCCTGTTGCGCGCTCGTTGTTCGCACGCGGCGAAAATGTGCCCGTCACCGCGCAAAAGCCCTGATCGCCGCAGAAAGCTTCCGCGAGGAGTTTCCGTCTTCGAGACGAGGTGAGGCGCCAGAGCGAAAGGTCAAGCGCAATCGCAAGCCAATGGACCACAAAAAAGTGGGCCTGCCGATTGCGCGCGCGTTCAACCCGCTTCGGCCCGCGGACAGCGCGCGTTGCGGGCGAGAGACCTTGCATCTGTAAGAGCCTGAGATGTGCTCGCGCTAAGGCTTGGTCGCGGATGGTGCGCGCGACACCGCTCGAGCGCCGTAGGCGATCAAGCCGATGGCCGCGACGAAGGGATATACCGCTCCTGCAACATAGGCTTCGGTGAAGGCGTGCGCTTTCATCGCAACGATCGCCAATGCAACCACGAACACGTCGAGCATGGCCCATCGCCCCGACCACTCGAGCGATCGAATTAGCCAGCCGCGCGGCAAGCGACCTTGCTCTCGCTGCCACCACAGCGCCAGCAGCGTGCCGATCTTCACTAGGGGAAGCACAATTGAAAACAGCACCAGGATCATCGCGAGCGGCCAGTCGCCCGCGTTGAGAAGAGCCGTCACGCCGTCGAGGATGGAGAGCCGCTGCCCATAGATGAAGAATTCGCGCACGACCAGCATCGGCAAGCTTACGCCGGCGATGAGACACGCTGCCGCGGCAAAGAGCACCATGGGCACATGCCATCGGGCGGCCCGCCGAGCGGCGCGACGCAGGCCTGATGTGATTGGCGGGGTCCATAACGCGGATCGCATGTCATCAGATATGCCATTCATCCCCGGTCTGGTCCATCGCGCTCCACGCTGCCGGCGGTGCTTCCTCGGCAAGCACCGTCGGAATAGACTTCAGAGATGGCAGGCTGCGCACTTTCCCTAGGGTCAAGGGAGATTGCAATGTTCCGACAGGCCGCTGTTGTCGCGCTCGCCCTTGTTTGCCTTGGTGGCCCGGCCCGCTCTGGCGTCCTCTCCGCCGTCGACAGGCAGCACATGCGCGACTATGCCCAGTTCGTCGTTCCGGCAGACCGGGAGATGCCGGCGCTGCGCGAGATGGCGGCCCGAGTCAAAAGGATCGTTGATCGGGTCAATGGCCCGGACGCAGCGCTCGCCGGCGGCGTCGACTTTCGCTCAGCCGTCCTTGATTTTCCCCGCACCGGCGGTCCCACGCTCGAGATGATGGTGTCGTTGCTGGAAGCGATCCACGATCCTACGGTCTTTGCTCCGCAAGACTGGGTTGCGATGCTCACCGAGATAAGGGCAGAGACCGAGGAGCGCCTTGCCTATGACGCCAAGCTGCTGGAGGCCTTTCAGCGGAGCCTCGTCTCCGGAGCGCCCGCTCTCGAAGAGTCGCTCGTGCGATGGGACGAGCGGCCCGAGGCGGCGGCTCATTGGAGCCGCTTCCAAAGCACTTTCAATCGCGCGCCGGGGTTCTGAAAGCGATCTCTCCGCCCTCACCCGACCTGCCCGAGATGCCAATCGAGAATTTCCGCTCCCGTCCACATCACCACGGCATCGTGGCCGAGGATGTGGTCGTAGAGCGCTTCGAGATATTTGATGCGGTGAGGCACGCCGGTGAGATAGGGGTGGATGGAGATCGCCATCACGCGCGGCGCGCTGGCGCCGTCCTGATAGAGCCGATCGAAATGGTCGCGGCCGCGGCGCAGGATCTCATCCGAGGGCTGTTGCTGCACGGCGCTGATCACGACGTCGTTGACCTCGACCGTGTAGGGCACGGAGATGAGCCGGCCGCTGCGCGTCCGGATCGGCACCGGCTGCTCGTCGAGCACCCAGTCGGCGACGTATTCGATGCCGAGCTCGGCCAGCAGATCGGCCGTCTCTACCGTCTCGGTCAGGCCCGGGCTTTCCCAGCCGCGCGGCGGCGTGCCTGTGAAATCGGCGATCGCCTTGATGGTGTCGGCGATGGCGGCGCGCTGATCCGCGACCCGGTGCATCGGCTTCTGCACGAAGCCGTGGCCCATGAACTCCCAGCCGGCTTCGCGCGCGGCGGCGCACGCCTCGGGATAGAGCGAGCAGACGCTGCCGTTGGCGGCGAAGGTCGCCTTCAGCCCGCGCGCCCCCAGCGTCTCCAGGAACCGCCAGAATCCGACCCGCATGCCGTATTCGTGCCACGCCCAATTGGGCACGTCCGGCAGCAGCGGCTGGCCCATCGGCGGCGGCAGCACCGCACGCGGCATCGCGCCCGCGGGGCTCCAGTTCTCGACATTGACGATGGTCCAGACCGCAACACGCGCGCCGCCCGGCAGGCGCAGCGCCGGGCGCCGATGGATCGGCTGGTAAGGCACGCGATCCCGGATCGCCCGCGCCAGTTCGTCGTCGTTCATCGCGCGTCTCCTCTCTCTAGCCGCTCAGCGCTCCGGCGGCCCGATCGCGACCGGCTGGCGGCTCAGCGCGAGGGAGAGACACCGGCCCGGCGTCAGCGGCCCGTAGCGCGAGGCGAGCAGCGTGTCGAGCAGATTGTCGGATATGGCGCCGGTGATGAAGCCCTGCGCCCCGCCGCTGCGCGCCGCCTGCTCGCGCACTTGAACGCGCAGGACGCCGCACGGGCTGACCGTGCCGTACCGGAACAGGATCACGCCGGCGCCGATGATCAGCGCGAGCACGACTATGCCGATGAGCTGCATCCCCCGACGCACCAGGCCACCCCCAGGCTACCGCGCACGGTGCGCGTGCGGCACCACCGAGTCAAGGCAGGCGCGCTCCGGTTCCGAGCCACTGCTTGATCAGCGCAGGCACCGTGCCGTCCGCCATCAGCGCCGCTTGCGCCGTGTCGATGGCGTCGCGCAACGCCGTGTTGCCCTTCTTCACCGAAATGCCGAGGCGCTCGCGGGTGATGCCGGTTTCGACGACGGCGAGCTTCGGCCGGTCGCGCACGAACCATGCGGTCACCGGTGCGAGCTTCATGAAAGCATCGCAGCCGCCGGTCGAGAGATCGCCGAGCGCCTTCTCGATCTCGTCATAGGCATAGACGCGCACCCGTGCGGCGCGATGCTCGGCGACCAGCTTCTCGGCGACGGGCTCGCTCGTATTGCCTTTCTGCACGCCGATCACCAGGCCTGTCAGGTCGTTGATGCCGTGTACGTCAGGATGGCGGCTGGTATCGACGACGAGGGATTGGCCGGAGACGACATAGGGCGCGCAGAAATCGGCGATCCTTTCGCGGCCCGGTGTGATGGTCGTGCCGGAGGCGATGCAATCATAGGCGCCGCTCTCGAGACCGGCGAAGATGCCGTTGAAATCCGCGCCGGTATAGCGCACCAGCTGCCATTCGCGGCCGAGCTTCGCGGCGATGCGCTGCAGGAGCGCGACGTCGAAACCCGCCGGGCCCTGCTCGGTGATGAGCTCGAACGGCGGATCGGGCAACGCCGCCCCCACTTTCAAGGTCGGTGCGGCCTTGCTGGCGCGCGCACCGAGCATCGCGGTTGCGAGAAGAGAGGAGGCGGCGAGCATGTGGCGGCGCTTCATCTTTCCCCCTTTGGGTCGCCCCGCGGCTTCGATCGCCGGGCTTCCTCGGCGAGGCGATCAATCGCCAGCTTCGGCGCGATCAGGCCCAAGCTCATCGCCAGAATGATGGTCGCGGCCGTCATGCCGTCGGCGATGGTCGCGTTGATGAGGGGTACGCCTGCGGGCGTGCCGCTGGAAAGCTCCAGCAGCCCGCTCGCCATTCTGAACAGGAACACACCGGGGATCATCGACACCACGGCGGCGAAGCCGATCGCCGCGAACGGCATGTGCCAACGGCGCGCGACCGGCGTGAGGATGAGACCGACGACGACGCAAGCGAGCCCGGCGCCCATCGCGCTGCTGGCGTGCAGCGCGACCAGCGACCACCACCTCAAGGCATGGGCCAGCATGCCGACCGCCATGGGCCAGGGCAGCATGGAGAGCGGGGTCGAGAAAAAGACGCTGTAAGCGGCAACGGCAATGCCCGCCGCGATCACGTCTTGCCATAGCGGCACGGCCCTGCCGGCCGGATCGACCGGCAAGGAGACGCCGAGAAGCGCCAATCCGAGCAGCAACCCCGTCACGATCGCCAGGGTCACGAAGGTTGCATAAGTGAGGCGGGCGACGCCGAGATGGATGCGGGCGCTGATCACGTCCAAGGCGCCATTGAGCACATGCGGCCCCGGCACCAGAACCATGCAGGGGCAGACCGCAACCAGGCGCAGCGACGAGCTCAGCTGAAAGCGAACCGCCAGCGCGCCGATCACGCCGGCCAGCAACGATGCGCAAAAGGGTTGCAGGAACAGGTTGGTGCTGTACCGCGCCACACCGCGGCGCAGCACGGCGCCGGCCGCCGCGCTCACGAAAATGAGCACTGCCGCGATGAGATGCTGCACGCCGAAGATCACCGCGAGCGCGACGGCCCCCGCCGCGGCAGCGAGGGTGAAGAGCCAGGTCGGCGCGAGCGGTGCCTTGGCGATCGTGGCGATCGCGGCGGCCGCGGCACTCGGCGCCAGCTCCCCGGCGCCGATGTCGTCGACGACACGCATCGCCGCCGAGACGCGGTCCATGTCGACGCTGGCGGGATCGGCGGCCGTCGTGGAGACGAATTGGCCGCTCCCATCCTCGGCCTCGAGCTGCAGCTCACCCCAGCGCGGCAGGACCTTGACGCTGAGGCCGAGACTGTTGCCGAGTCGCTCGGCTGCGGCCACCGTCTGATCCGTCGCTTGGCCGTTGATATAGAGCACCCGGGCCAGCGCGAGGACGAGATGGGCACGCTCCGCCAGCGTCATCTCCGCTCCTCGCAAAGCCTGCCTCGAGTCCCGCATCGTCGGTAGCGATCCCACGCGCAATGAACAACCCTGAGGTCCGCCGCGTCACCCGTCCGTTCTCGAGGCGATCTCGCCCTTGGTCTTTCGCGCCGCCTGTGTTTTCATAATCGTCTTCCGCACGTTTTGCATCCACCGGCTCTTGCGGGCCGCCTCCTGTGGCGTCGTCCGGCTCTGGCCCCCACGCTGGCGGCGGCGCCTCTCCACCAGAGGAGACTCGCATGAGAGGAAATCAGGACGTTTCGGAACCGGATGTCGCTGTCGTGGGCGCCGGAATCATGGGCGCCACCTTCGCGACGATGCTGAAAGAGCTTCAGCCCGCGTTGCGGATCGTGGTTTTCGAGAGCCTGGGCGGCGCGGCGCTGGAGAGTTCGGATGCCTGGAACAACGCCGGCACCGGCCATGCCGCGAACTGCGAATTGAACTACACGCCGGAGCTGAGCGACGGCACGATCGGCATCGCCAAGGCGCTCGCCGTCAATGGCGAATTCGACCTTTCGCGACAGTTCTGGTCCTATCTCGTGCGCACCGGCGCCATTGCCTCGGCGCGGTCCTTCATTCATCCCGTGTCGCATATGAGCTTCGTGCGCGGCGCCGACCGGGTGGCCTTCCTCGAGAAGCGCCACAAGGCGCTCGTCGCACATCACTGTTTCGAGGGCATGGAATTCACCCAGGACTGGCGCAAGCTGCGCGAGTGGGTTCCCCTCGTCATGGAAGGCCGCGAGTCCAGCGAGCCGGTCGCCGCCACGCGCATGATCATCGGCGCCGATGTGAACTATGGCGCGCTCACCCGCAGCCTCTTTCGCCATCTCGAAGGGACGGAGAAAGTCGCCGTCCATTACGGGCACCGCGTGACCGGCATCCGCCGCGAGCCCGGCGGGCGCTGGCGCCTCGAGGCCAAGGACGGCAGCGGCGGCGCGCGGCGCGACGTCTCGGCGAAATTCGTCTTTCTCGGTGCCGGCGGCGGCGCGCTGCCGCTGCTGCAGACATCCGGCATACCGGAAAGCCGGGGATATGCCGGCTTTCCCGTCAGCGGCATCTGGCTGCGCTGCGATGACCCGGGGCTGAACGAGCGCCACGACGCCAAGGTTTACGGCATGGCCGCCCAAGGCTCGCCGCCCATGTCCGTTCCCCATCTCGATACCCGCATCATCGAGGGGCGGCGCTCGCTGCTGTTCGGCCCCTATGCCGGGTTCTCGACGAAATTCCTGAAGCATGGCTCCTGGCTCGATCTCTTCCGCTCGCTGAGGCCCGACAATATCGGGCCGCTGCTCGCGGTCGCCCGCGACAATTTCAATCTGACCGAATATCTCGTCGGCCAGGTCCTCCAATCCTCGCGCCACCGCTTCGCCGCGCTGCGCGAATTCTTCCCGGATGCCAATCCGGCGGATTGGCGGCTCGAAGTGGCGGGGCAGCGCGTCCAGATCATCAAGCGGGATGCGCAGCATGGCGGAATTCTGGAGTTCGGCACCGAAGTGGTGGCGGCTTCCGACAAGTCTCTCGTCGCGCTGCTCGGCGCTTCCCCGGGCGCCTCGACCGCCGTCTGGATCATGATCAGCGTGTTGGAGCGGTGCTTTGCCGAGGAGCTGAAATCCGGCTGGGCCGTCAAGCTGAAGCAGATGATCCCATCTTACGGCGAATCGCTGAGCGATGACGCCGAGCTGCTGCGGCGGGTGCGGGCCGACACCGCAGGCGTGCTAGGTCTGCGCAATATTTCCGCCAAACGGGCAGATTCGGAACCGACGATTCTGCCCCTGGCCAAGACGTCGTGATCCCCTTGCTGCTTTGCTGCGCATGACATGCCGCGCCGCCCGCGCAAGAGTAGCGGACGGCGACACGGCGCAACCCACAACAGGACGGAGCCCATGGACGACAAGACACCCCCCGCTTTGCAGGAGCTTCCGATCGGCATCGAGGCCAAGGGGCTGCGTCACGAGACCGACTCCATGGGCGGCATCGATGTGCCGGCCGACCGCTATTGGGGCGCGCAGACCCAGCGCAGCCTCGTGCATTTCTCGATCGGCGACGACCACATGCCGAAGCGCGTCTATCACGCCTATGGCTATGTGAAAAAAGCCGCGGCGCTGGTGAACGCCGCGGAGGGAAGACTGCCGCGCTGGAAGGCGGAGGCGATCGTGCGCGCCGCCGATGAAGCGATCGCCGGCAAGCTCGACGAGAATTTCCCGCTCTATGTCTGGCAGACCGGGTCGGGCACGCAGTCGAACATGAACGTCAACGAGGTGCTGTCGAACCGCGCCATTCAGCTGCTCGGCGGCAAGATCGGCAGCAAATCGCCGGTGCACCCGAACGACGACGTCAATCTGGGGCAGTCTTCGAACGACACCTTTCCCACGGCCATGCACATCGCCGCCGTGATGGAGCTCGAGGAACATCTGCTGCCGCATGCCGGGGCGCTTGCGACCGCGATCGAGGCGAAGGCGAATGAATGGAGCGACGTCGTCAAGACCGGACGCACGCATCTGCAGGATGCCGTGCCGCTCACCGTCGGGCAAGAATGGTCGGGCTGGGCGCAGCAGATTCGCGACGCGCTGGCGCGCATCCGCGATGCCGAGCCGGGTCTCTACGAGCTGGCGGCGGGCGGGACGGCGGTCGGCACCGGGCTCAACGCGCCGGCCCATTTCAGCCGCGAAATCGCGGCGAAGATCGCCGAGCTGACCGGCCGGCCCTTCGTCACCGCGCCCAACAAATTCGCCGCGCAAGGCTCGCTCGATGCGATGGTGGCGGCGATGGCCGCGGTGCGGGGTCTCGCCGTGGCGCTGATGAAGATCGCCAACGACATGCGCTGGCTCGCCTCGGGACCGCGCTGCGGCCTCGGCGAGCTGCTCTTGCCGGAAAACGAGCCGGGCTCCTCGATCATGCCGGGCAAGGTCAATCCGACCCAGCAAGAAGCAATGGTGATGGTGTGCATCCAGGTGATCGGCGAGGACAACGCCGTCGCCTTCGCCGGCAGCCAGGGCAATTTCGAGCTCAACGCCATGCGGCCGATCATCATCAACAACTTCCTGCATTCCGCCCGCATCCTCGGCGATGCCTGCGAGAAGCTGCGCCATTTCTCGGTCGACGGCACCCGCCTCAACCGGCAGCACATCGACGAGATGGTCGGCCGCTCGCTGATGCTGGTGACCGCGCTCAGCCCCGTCATCGGCTACGACAAGGCATCGGCGATCGCGCACAAGGCCAACGACGAGGGCCTGAGCCTGCGCGAGGCCGCGCTCAAATCCGGCTATATCGATGCCAAGCGCTTCGACGAGGTGGTCGACCCCACCAAGATGGTGGGCGAGGGTGTCGGCGGGAGCTGAGCCAAATCCCGATAGGGCCATGTTTCTAATTTCGCCTTGCCCGCGAAAGCGGGCATCCAGGAGCTTCCGCCCCGACGCGCGGAGCGCATGGCTCTGGATCCCCGCTTTCGCGCAGGGCTGTCCGGGGAATGAGTCACTGTGTCGCAAGCGCATGCCCGGTAGAACCGGCGGAAGCCGGTTACCTTCTGGTTGTCGAGACTCAGGAGGAAGAACCGGGCATGCAGTACCGCAATAGCATCTT
>DATIYL010000175.1:0-11507 GCA_035517635.1 Allostellaceae bacterium
TGCTTGACATGCTTAAGCACCGCTACGGCGCGCAACAGCGGAACGCCGCCGCCAGGCAGGATGCCCTCTTCGACCGCGGCGCGGGTGGCGTGCAGCGCGTCGTCGACGCGGTCCTTCTTCTCCTTGACCTCCACCTCTGTCGAGCCGCCGACGCGGATCACGGCAACGCCGCCGGCGAGCTTGGCCAAGCGCTCCTGCAGCTTTTCGCGGTCGTAATCCGAAGTCGTCTCCTCGATCTGGGCGCGGATTTGTGCCACCCGGCCCTGGATGTCGTTCTTCTTGCCGGAGCCGTCGATGACGGTGGTGTTCTCCTTCTCGACGCGCACCTTCTTGGCCTTGCCGAGCATGTCGAGCGTGACATTCTCGAGCTTGATGCCGAGATCCTCGCTGATCAGCTGGCCGCCGGTCAGGATGGCGATGTCCTCGAGCATCGCCTTGCGGCGATCGCCGAAGCCCGGCGCCTTCACCGCCGCGACCTTGAGGCCGCCGCGCAGCTTGTTGACGACGAGGGTCGCGAGCGCTTCGCCCTCGACATCCTCGGCGACGATCAGCAGCGGCCGGCCCGACTGCACCACCGCCTCGAGCACCGGCAGCATCGCCTGCAGGCCCGAGAGCTTCTTCTCGTGCAGCAGGATGAACGGGTTCTCCAGCTCGCACACCATCTTCTCGGCGTTGGTGACGAAGTAGGGCGAGAGATAGCCGCGGTCGAACTGCATGCCTTCGACGACGTCGAGTTCGGTCTCGAGGCTCTTCGCCTCCTCGACCGTGATCACGCCTTCATTGCCGACCTTCTGCATCGCCTTGGCGATCATCTCGCCGATCTCGCGCTCGCCGTTGCCGGCGATGGTGCCGACCTGAGCGATCTCGTCGTTGGTCGAGACCTTCCTCGAGCGCTTCTTCACGTCCTCGACCACCTGCTCGACGGCGATGTCGATGCCGCGCTTCAGGTCCATCGGGTTGAGGCCCGCCGCGACGGCCTTGACGCCCTCGCGCACGATCGCCTGCGCCAGCACGGTCGCCGTGGTGGTGCCGTCGCCGGCGGTGTCGTTGGTCTTCTGGGCGACTTCGCGCAGCATCTGCGCGCCCATGTTCTCGAACTTGTCGGCGAGCTCGATCTCCTTGGCGACGGTGACGCCGTCCTTGGTGATGCGCGGCGCGCCGAACGACTTGTCGAGGACGACGTTGCGGCCCTTGGGGCCGAGCGTCACCTTGACGGCGTTGGCCAGGATGTCGACGCCGCGCAGCATCCGCTCGCGCGCATCGCCATGGAATTTCACTTCCTTAGCAGCCATGGTCCTTCATTTCCTCTTGCTTCTGGGGGTGGTAGGGAAGGGATCAGGCGACTTTCTTGGCCTTCGAGGGCTTGCCCTCGATGATGCCCATGATGTCGCTTTCCTTCATGATGATGAGCTCTTCGCCGTCGAGCTTGACCTCGGTGCCCGACCACTTGCCGAACAGCACGCGGTCACCGGCCTTGACGTCGAGCGGATGGAGCTTGCCGTCCTCGCCCCGAGCGCCCGGGCCGACGGCGATGACTTCGCCTTCCTGCGGCTTTTCCTTGGCGGTGTCGGGAATAATGATGCCGCCGGAGGTCTTCTCCTCCGATTCGATGCGGCGAACGACCACGCGGTCGTGCAGCGGACGGAATTGCATGCGGGATCCTCCTCGGGAATGTGTTCCGACAAAAAAAGGGGTTCGGGCGGCTTTGTTAGCACTCCCCGACCGTGAGTGCCAGCAAAATAGGCCCGCTGTTTCGTGCTTTCAAGGCTGTCCCGGCGCGGCGCCGCGGAAAATTTCGTTAACGCCGAGGAGGATGCCCGTCAGGGTGGCGGGGAGATGGTGGGCGCTGTAGGGATTGAACCTACGACCCCACCCGTGTGAAGGGTGTGCTCTCCCGCTGAGCTAAGCGCCCGAAGAGGCAAGGGTGTACGCGCCGGCGCTGGGCGCTGTCAAGCAAGCGCGCCCATGCCGTCGTTGATCGCTGGCCGAGAACGCGTCAGGCTGTTGCGATGGTGCGATTGCGGCGGGGGCTGGCCTGGGGCAGCGTGGCGGCGCTGGCGCTGCTGCCTTGGCCGGCAGCCGCCGCGCCGGCGCCGCTGGCGGTGCGCTACGAGGCCTATGTCGCCGGCTTTCCCGTCGTCAGCTTCGCTTTCCGCCTCGACGAGAGCGGCAAGGCTTATACGCTCGACGGGGAGGTGAAGACGGTCGGGCTGCTGCGCCTCTTCTACCGCCTCGATCTCGCCACCGACAGCACCGGCACGATCGCCGCCGGCGCGCTGAAGCCGAGCTTCCACGAGCAGCAGGTGCGCATTCGCGGCCACGAGCGCATGGCACGCCTCGACTATCCCGGCGACGGCACGGTGAAAACCGTCCTGGTTCCGCCGGTCGACGCCGGCCGGCCGAAGCCGACGCCGCAGCAGACGGTAGAGACCCTCGACCCCCTCAGCGCCATCCTCGCCATCGGCCGCAGCATTACCGCGACCGGCCGCTGCGATGGCCGCTTCTCCGTCTTTGACGGCCGCCGGCGCTATGACCTCGTGCTCGCCGATGACGGGACCCAGCGCCTCGAGAAATCGGTGGACTATGGCTATGTCGGCGAGGTCAGGCGCTGCTCCGTCGCCGCGGTCAAGATCGCGGGCTTCTCCTGGGACCAGGATTACTCGCCGCACACCACCGACGGCCGCGTCTGGTTCGCCGCCCCTCGGCCCGGCGTACCGGCACTGCCCATCCGCATCGAATTCAGCAGCGGCTGGGGGTTCGTGAATGTCCGTCTGACGAAAATCGAGTAGTTGCAAGTTCTCAGTCGGCAGTCTTGAAGTTGTCAGTCATCAGTTCTCAGTTTTCAGTTCGAGTTAAAGTTAGAGCTTAATTTCTACTGATAACTGACAACTGATAACTGAAAACTATCCCCTGAGACCTTCCAACGCACCCGGCAACTCATCAAACCGGTCGATCATCGCATCCGGGCGCAAGTCGCCCAGCGTTGCGAGGCCGTAGCCGTAGCGCGCGAAGATCGTGGCAACGCCGGCGCCGCGCGCGGCCAGCACGTCGTTGCGGTGGTCGCCGACCATCGCGGCCGCCTCGGGCGCAACGCCCAGCCGCGCCAGCGCCGCAAGACAGGGACCGGGGTCGGGCTTTTGCGTTGCGAGGCTGTCGCCGCACAGCATGACCGGGAAGAACCGCGCCAGCCCCACGCCTTCAAGCACCAGGCGCGTTGCCTGCTCGATCTTGTTGGTGCAGATGGCAAATCGGAAGCCGCGCGCGGCCAGCGCTTCGAGCCCCGCTTCGACGCCGGGATAAGGCCGGGTGAGGGTGGCAGCATCGACCTCGTAGAGCGCGACGAAGCGGCGCAGCGCCTCGTCGGCTGCGATCTCCCGCGCGCCGCGGGCGGCCAGCACGCGCTCCACCAGCTTGGCGACGCCGTCGCCGACCATGCCGGCGACCTCTCGGGGATCGAGCGGAGAGTGGCCGAGCTCGGCAAGAAGCCGGTTGGCGGCCGCCGCGAGGTCGGGGACGCTGTCCACCAGCGTGCCGTCCAGGTCGAATAGGAGCGCGGTCTGCTTCATCTTTGTTCACAAATCTTTACTCGCCGCTGTTATCTTCTTATGACAGGTTTTGGCCGCGTGAGACACCGATGAATCCGCCGTTTTTCTGCTTCAGCGCGATGCCTCGCTCATGACCCATCCCGATCTTGCCGTGCTGGTCCTGGCTGCCGGCCAAGGCACGCGCATGAACTCGGCGCTGCCCAAAGTGCTGCACCGCATCGCCAATCGCCCGATGATCCAGCATGTGCTGGCCGCGGTGGCGCCGCTGGCGCCGGCGCGCACCATCGTCGTCGTCGGCCCCGGCATGGAGGGGGTGGCGGAGGCGGTTCGCCCGGCGGAGACCGTGGTGCAGGTGACGCCGCGCGGCACCGGCCACGCGGTCATGTCGGCGCGTCCGGCGCTGCAGGGCTTCACCGGCGATGTGCTGGTGCTGTACGGCGACGCGCCGCTCATCGATACCGCGACCCTCCGGGCCGTCCTCGCCGAGCGCCGGCGGGCGCCGGCGGCCGCGGCGGTGGTCGCCGGCATGCGCCCCGCCGATCCCACGCCCTATGGCCGCCTCGTCATGGCGGGCGACGTGCTGGAGGCGATCGTCGAGACGCGCGATTGCACGACGGCGCAAGCCGCGATCGGCCTCTGCAATGCCGGGCTCTGGGCGATCGACGGGAGGCTGCTGTTCGAACTGCTCGACGCGATCGGCACGGAGAATGCCAAGGGCGAGTACTACCTCACCGACATCGTCGGCGTCGCGCGCCGCCGCGGCTTGCCCTGCCGCGCGGTCGAGGCGCCGGCCGACGACATGGTCGGCATCAACAGCCGCGCCGAGCTGGCCGAGGCGGAAGCGCTGATGCAAAGGCGGCTGCGCCGCGCCGCGATGGCGGACGGCGTCACGCTCACCGCGCCCGACACCGTCTTTTTCAGCGCCGATACGCGCATCGGCCGCGACACCGTGGTCGGGCCCTTCGTCGTCTTCGGTCCCGGCTGCACCATCGGCAGCGGTGTCGAGATCCCGGCCTTCTGCCACATGATCGGCGCCACCATCGGCGATCATGCCAGCATCGGGCCGTTCGCGCGGCTCAGGCCCGGCGCCGATCTCGGCGACCACGTCCATATCGGCAATTTCGTCGAGGTGAAGAATTCGCGGCTCGATGCCGGCGTCAAGGCGAACCACCTGAGCTATCTCGGCGACAGCCATGTCGGCAGCGGCACCAATGTCGGCGCCGGCACCATCACCTGCAACTATGACGGCTTTGCGAAGCACCGCACCGAGATCGGCGAAGGCGTCTTCATCGGCACCAACACGGCGCTGGTGGCGCCGGTTTCGGTCGGCGACGGCGCCTTCATCGCCGCCGGCAGCGTCATCACCGAGGATGTGCCGGCCGAGGCGCTGGCGCTGGGGCGCGCGCCGCAGGTGACCAAGGAAAAGCGCGCCGCCGAGATGCGCGCGCGTCGCAGCGCCGCGAAGGCGGCGCGGCAGACGCAGGGCAAGCGCTGAGCGATGTGCGGCATCATCGGCATCATCGGCAAGCAAGATGTCGCGCCGCTGCTGCTCGAGGGGCTGCGCCGGCTCGAATATCGCGGCTATGACAGCGCCGGCATCGCTACGCTGGTCGAAGGCCGCATCGAGCGCCGGCGCGCCGAGGGCAAGCTCGACCGGCTTGCCGAGCGGCTTAAAGCGGCGCCGCTCGGCGGCAAGACCGGCATCGCCCATACGCGCTGGGCAACGCATGGCGTCCCCAACGAGACCAACGCCCATCCCATCGCCACCGGTCGCGTCGCCGTCGTCCATAACGGCATCATCGAGAATTTTCAGGAGCTCAAGGACGAGCTCACCGCCTGGGGCCATCACTTCGAGACGCAAACCGACACCGAGGTGGTTGCGGCGCTGGTGACGCGTCACCTCGCCGAAGGCCTGAAGCCCGCCGAAGCCGCGGCCAAGGCGTTCAAGCGACTCGAAGGCGTCTTCGCTCTGGCCATACTCTTTGCCGGCGAGCCGGATTTCCTGATTTGCGCGCGTCGTGCCGCCCCGCTGGCGATCGGCTTCGGCGACGGCGAGATGTTCATCGGCTCGGACGCTCTGGCGCTGGCGCCGCTGACGCGCCGGATTCTCTACCTCGAGGAAGGCGACTGGGCGGTCGTGACGCCGGACGGCGCTACCGTCTTCGATGCCAAGGGCCGCCGCGCCCAGCGTACGATCCGCGAGACCGCGCTGTCGGGCGCGCTCATCGGCAAGGGCAATCACCGCCATTTCATGGAGAAGGAGATCTTCGAGCAGCCGGCGGTGATCGGCGACACGCTGCGCGCGCATTTCAATCCGACGACGCGCAGCGTCCATTTGGCGACCTTGCCCTTCGATCTCGCCAAGGTCACCAAGGTCACCGTGGTCGCGTGCGGCACCGCGTTCCATGCCGGTCTCGTCGCCAAATATTGGCTCGAGCGCATCGCCCGCGTGCCGGTCGAGGCCGACATCGCATCGGAATTCCGCTACCGCGCCGCCGACATGCCGAAGGGCGGGCTCGCGCTCTTCGTCTCGCAATCCGGCGAGACCGCGGACACGCTCGCGGCGCTGCGCTATGCGAAAAGCCAGGGTCAGCGCATCGTCGCCGTCGTCAACCAGCCCGAAAGCACGATCGCGCGCGAGGCCGAGGCGGTGCTGCCGACGCTCGCCGGGCCCGAGATCGGCGTCGCGTCGACCAAGGCGTTCACGACCCAGCTCATGGCGCTCGCCTGCTTCACGATTGCGCTCGCCCGCGCCAAAGGCCGCATCGACGCCGCGGCCGAAGCGCAGCTCTCGACGGCGCTCACCGAAGTGCCGGCGCGCGCCAGCGACGTGCTCAACCATGCCGAGCGCATCGCCGAGCTCGCCACGATCATCGCCGAAGCGCGCGACGTGCTCTATCTCGGGCGCGGCACCGCTTATCCGCTGGCGCTTGAAGGCGCGCTGAAGCTCAAGGAGATCTCCTACATCCACGCCGAAGGCTATGCCGCCGGCGAGATGAAGCACGGGCCGATCGCGCTCATCGACGAGCACGTGCCGGTGATCGTGCTGGCGCCGCATGACGAGCTGTTCGAGAAGACCGCCTCCAACGTCCAGGAAGTGGCGGCGCGCGGCGGCAAGGTGGTGATGGTGTCGGACCGCGACGGTCTCGAGAAACTGAAAGGGCGGCTCAGCTTCGGTATCGAAGTGCCGCGCTGCGATCCCTTCGTCGCGCCTTTGCTCTACGCGATCCCGGTGCAGCTCCTCGCCTATCACGTCGCCGTGGTGAAAGGCACCGATGTCGACCAGCCGCGCAACCTCGCCAAGAGTGTAACGGTGGAGTAGGGGCGGGGGGCGGGTCGCTCGTGCGGACTACTGCAAAATCCGACTCACCCCACCTTACCCCAACCCTCTCCGCCCCTTAGGGGCGGAGAGGGAGGGACCCGCGTAAGCGGGAGGGTGAGGTGGGGCGTCGACGATGTCGCGGGCTGTATCAGAAAACTATGATTCTGAGCGCTACCCCTCTACCCGGGCCTTGCGCTTGGCGTCGCGCGCCTGTCTCTGCGCCTCTTTCGCCGCCGCCTTCGTTGCTTCGAGCGTCGCCGCATCGGCCGCTTCCTTGGCGAGGCGCAGCTCTTTCAGCCGCGCCGTCTTCGCCGCTTCGGCCGCGCGTTCCTTGTCGCGCAGCGCCAGGCGTTCGGCATCGGCCTCCTTGGTGCGGCTCGCCGCTTCCTGCGCCTTGCGCCGGGCGGCCGCGGCGAGATCATCAGCTTTGCTCATGACTCACCCTCCTGTGGTGAACCCGAGTGCGGCGGCGCGCGCCGCCGCTCAATATCCTTCGCGCTCGAGGCGCTTGCGCATCGCCTTGCGGGTGCGGCGCACCGCTTCCGCCTGCTCGCGCGCCCGCCGCTCGGACGGCTTCTCATAGGAGCGGCGACGCTTCATCTCGCGAAACGTACCCTCGCGCTGCATCTTCTTCTTGAGCACGCGCAACGCGGCGTTGATATCGTTGTCGCGGACGAAGACCTGCATGAACATCTCTCCTCTTACCGTAAACGCTGCCGGGGCTCAAAACGCCGGCTCGGCGGCCTTGCAGCCGCCGAGCCCCGGTTTCGCCGCTCTGCCGTCAGTCGGCGAGCGAAAGATTCCCCGCCGCCTGCTTGCCGCGCTCGGTGACAACGTCGAAGCGGACCTTCTGCCCTTCCTGCAAGGGCGGCAGGCCGGCGCGCTCGACCGCCGAGATATGCACGAAGACGTCCTTGCCGCCGTCGGACGGCTGGATGAAGCCGAAACCCTTCTGCGCGTTGAACCACTTAACCGTACCCACGGCCATCTCGGCCTCCTATCGATAGTGAGAGCGCCCCGTGCGACTTCGCGCGGGGAGTGCAGTGTCTGGCCTCATGGAATCTTGTAGACTCGCCCCCCTGGGGCGAACGGCAAGCGCCGAAGCAGAGACTGGTCTCGGCAAAATGGGCCGTCTTGCCCAATAATGCAAGCGCGGCATCGTGCTCTCGCCCAGCGCATGGGTTGAAAAACCTTGGATTTACTTAACTTTAAGCACCCGCCGCGCTATGCTGCACTGCGAAGGTCCAGGCTTCGTCGCGATGCTCCACCGCTTTCTCGCCGCAACCGGCCGGCGCATTCTCGACTACCTTGCGCAGCCGATCGTCGGCTATGAGCCCTTCCTCGCCACCGACCCGGCGCTGCTGCAGCGCTGCCTGCAGCCGGGCGACGTGCTGCTGATCGAGGGCAATACCCGGCTCAGCGTTATCATCAAATACCTCACTCAATCCACCTGGTCGCATGCCGCGCTTTATGTCGGCGGCGACGAGCTCGGCGACAATGCCGCGGGCGAGCCGCTGGCGCTCATCGAAGCCTCGGCGCGGGCCGGCGTCGTCGCCTCGCCGCTGTCGGATTACACGCGTTTCAACACCCGCATCTGCCGGCCCGCGCATCTCGACGCGGCCGATCGGCGCCAGGTCATCGACCACGCCATCCGCAGCCTCGGCAAGCAATACGACGTGAAGCAGCTCGTCGATCTCTTGCGCTATCTCTGGCCCTATCCGCCGGTGCCGGTGTCGGTGCGCCGGCGCATGCTGGCGCTGGCGAGCGGCGATCCGACGCGCGCCATCTGCTCGACCATGATCGCCGAGGCTTTCCAGTCGATCGGCTATCCGATCCTGCCGCCGCCGGGCGGCGAGCCGGTCGCGATGGCGCCCTATATGGCGCGCGAGATCCGCCACATCGAGGAGCGCGGCCTGTTCACGCCGCGCGACTTCGACATCTCGCCCTATTTCGCCGTGGTGAAGCCGCTGCTCGAAGACGGCTTCGACTATCGCGCCGTGGCCTGACGCCGCGCGTCAGAAATACGCCACACCCTGCGTGTTCACATAGAGCGCGTAGAGCGACTGGCTCGCCGCCATGAAGAGGCGGTTGCGCTTCACCCCGCCGAAGCAGAGATTGGCGCAGCGCTCGGGCAGCGCGATGCGGCCGATCGGCTTGCCCACGGGCGAGAGCACGAGCACGCCGTCGCGATCCGCGCCCATGCCCCAGCCGCACCAGAGGTTGCCGTCGATATCCGCGCGAAAGCCGTCGGGGTGGCTGCCCGCGCCGCCATCGTAGAAGAGGCGGCCTTCGCCGAGACGCGTGCCGTCCGCCGCCACGTCATAGACGCGGATCACCGCATTGGGCACAGCACGGGAATCGACGACATAGAGCCGGCGCTCATCGGGGCTGAAGCAGAGCCCGTTGGGCGCGTTCATGTCATCGGCGACGATGGTTGCTTTTAGCGTTGCGGGATCGAGGCGATAGACGTTGGGATGCAGCTCCGGCGTCGCCTGATTGCCTTCGTAATGGCCGAGAATCCCAAACGGCGGATCGGTGAACCAGATCGAGCCGTCCGATTTGACGACGACGTCGTTGGGCGAGTTGAGCGGCTTGCCGCCGAAGCTGTCGATCAGCACCGTGATCCTGCCGTCAAGCTCGGTCCGCGTCACCCGCCTCCCGCCATGCTCGCAGGTGACGAGCCGGCCCTGGCGGTCGCGCGTATTGCCGTTGCTGTTGTTCGAGGGCTTGCGGAAGTGGCTGACCGCGCTGCTCTCCTCATCCCAGCGCAGCATGCGGTTGTTGGGGATGTCGCTCCACAGCAGCGAGCGCAGATCGCCGAACCAGACCGGCCCCTCGCACCAGCGGAAGCCGGTGGCGAGCCGCTCGACCGCGGCGTTGAAGATGCGATAGGGCGCAAAGCTCGCATCGAGGATCTCGATCGCGGGATCGGGATAGCTTTCCGCCGGCATCCAGCGCGAGGCGGCCACCATGGCGCGCGTCCTCAGCCCCGGAACATCTTGCGGAACCCCTGCCAGCAGGCATCGTAGCCGCGCTGCAGCGCCGGCGTCTCGAGCGCGAACCGCGTCGGCCGGCACACCATGCGCGTCTCGAACATGAAGGCGAGGGTGTTGTCGATCTTGTGCGGCTTCAGCTCGACCTTGCTCGCCGCCTCGAAGGTCGGCGTGTCGGGCCCATGCGCGCTCATGCAATTGTGCAGGCTGGCGCCGCCCGGCACGAAGCCGGTGGCCTTGGCGTCGTAGACGCCGTGGATCAGCCCGACGAACTCGTTCATGTAGTTGCGGTGGAACCAGGGCGGCCGGAACGTGTCCTCGGCGACGAGCCAGCGCGGCGGGAAGATGACGAAATCGATATTGGCGGTGCCGGGCGTATCGCTCGGCGCGGTGAGCACGGTGAAGATCGACGGGTCGGGATGGTCGAAGCTGATCGTGCCGATCGTGTTGAAGCGCGCCAGATCGTATTTATAGGGCGCGTAATTGCCGTGCCAGGCGACGACGTCGAGCGGCGAGTGGTCGTAGTCGGACGTCCAGAGATTGCCCTCGAACTTCACCACGACTTGCACCGGCGCGTCGCGATCCTCGAAATCGGCGACGGGCGTCTGGAAGTCGCGCGGATTGGCGAGCCCGTTCGCGCCCAGCGGCCCCAGCTCCGGCAGGCGCAGCAGCGCGCCGTAATTCTCCAGGATGAAGCCGCGGCCCGCGCCATCCGGCAGCTCGACGCGGAACTTGATGCCGCGCTGCACGACCGCGATCTCGCCGGGCGCCGCCTCCAGGCGGCCGAGCTCGGTGTCGAGCCTGAGGCGTCCCTGCTGCGGCACCAGCAGCATCTCGCCATCGGCGTTCCAGAAATAGCGGTCGCGCATCGAGCGATTGGCGAGATATTGGTGGATGCCGACGCCGACCCGCGTGTCGACATCGCCATTGCCGGCAATGCTGACGAGCCCGTCGACGAAATCGGTCGGCGCATCGGGCAGCGGCAGCGGATCCCAGCGCAGCCGGTTGGGCGGCGCGTCGACCTCGGTGAAGGGCGCGCTGCGCAGCAGCTTGTTCTCGATGCGGCGATAAGGCCCGTGCATCGCCGAAGGCCGGATGCGGTAGAGCCAGGTCCGCCGGTTCGCCGCGCGCGGCGCGGTGAAGGGCGTGCCGCTGATCTGCTCGGCATAGAGCCCCAAGGGCGGGCGCTGCGGCGAGTTGCGGCCCTGCGGCAAGGCGCCGGCGACCGCTTCCGTCGCCTGCTCATTGCCGAAGCCCGAGAGATACGTGATCGCCGCCGCGGATTTCTGCGTTGTGTCCGGCGATTTCACCATCGTGCCCATGGCGAGCCTCCCGTCTCGACGATGCCCGATCGTAGGGCCACGGCGCAGCGTGCGCAACGCGAGCACCGCCGCTTGACGGGCGAAGGGCGGCGGCGCTATCCGGCCGCTGGTTGAGGGGCGGCTGGCAAGGAGGTTGGCGGCGATGGGGGAGCGGGTTTCAAACGGCGAGAACCTCGCCTTGCAGCGCCACGATTGGAGCCGCGCGGAGCTGCGCGCCCTTTTCCGGCTGCCGCTGCCCGAATTGATCTTCCGGGCGCAGACGGTGCACCGCCAATTCTTCGATCCCGCCGAAGTGCAGGTCTCGACCCTGCTGTCGATCAAGACC
>DATIYL010000176.1:0-34157 GCA_035517635.1 Allostellaceae bacterium
GCGCGGCCACCGAAATAGTCGACCGAGGCGAGATCGAGATTGAGCGAGTCGATGGGTTGCGGCGCGGTGACCGAGCGGCTCGACAGGAAAGCGAAGCAGGCCGGTTCGCGCTTCAGCGATAAGGTCGTGTTGGCTTCGAGATTGCGGTCCGAAAGTGCGTTTTGAGGATCCATCATCGCCAACCTTGCACCGAGTAATGCGAGCCTCGCGTCGCCTGAACGCTCAGTCTTCACCATCCTGGTTAACGTTTGGATAACACGGGATAGGGCCGCTTGCACGGACTTTGCGAAACTTTTCCGCGAATTCGAGGCAACGCAAATAATACGATCGGTTTCATTGAAGAGACCAAGTGAATGCAAAAAGGAAGGCAAGCATTTGAGAGAAATCGCAACGAAATCTTAAGATTCGCCCACCAAGATCGATTTGATCCCCTGGGGAGGGTAGGCAACATGAGTTCCTTGGCCGAAACCATCAACACTGCGCTGGCCGCGGTAGGTCCAGCGACCGAAACCCGTTTGCGCGACCTGCTGGCGGAGTTCGGCGAGCTCAATCTCGGTGAAGAGGATCGGCTCTCGGCGCTCGCGACCGTCATTGCCGCCGCCGCCTCGACCCATCATTGCCGTCACAAATCGGTCTATCTCGACGCGGTGAAGACCTGGGCGCTGGAAATCGCCGGCACGCTCCAGCCGCCGCCGTTGCGCCTCGCCGCCATCCCGGTCGCGGGTCCGGTGGAGGAGGGCGCGGAGATCCTGATCACCGGCCTCGATGCGCTGATCGACTCGATGAACCAGGCCGGGGTGGGAGTGCAGGACCGGCTTGTCACCGAGCTCGCGGTAGTCGCCCGGCTTCTCGGCGAGCATGACGCCAACACCATTCATATGACGCTGATGACGGTCGGCACGAGCCTCGCCGATCCCGAGTATCAGCCGGGTGAAGTCATCCATGTTCCTCTGCGCGAGGCGATCCGGCCGTTGAGCCGGGACGTGCGCCTCGAAGCGCTGACGCCGCGCGGCGTCGCCTGAGCTTTTTTCCTGAGGAGCGACGGGGGCCGGCGACGCTGCCGGCCCCTTCTTTATGACCCGGCTGCCATGCGCCGGCCTTGATTGACAGCCCGGTTCCCCGCCGCTTCACTGCCCAAAAGCCATGAAGCGGGGAGGGACGATGACATCGCGCCGCAAGACGTATGACGAACTGCGCAGCGCGCGCTGGTATGGTGCCAAGGACATGCGCTCCTTCGGCCATCGCTCGCGCACCAAGCAGATGGGATATTCGGCCGAGGATTATGCCGGAAAGCCGGTCATCGCCATCCTCAACACCTGGAGCGACATCAATCCCTGTCACGAGCATTTCCGCGACCGCGCCCAGGCGGTGAAGCGCGGCGTGCTGCAGGCCGGCGGCTTTCCGCTGGAAATGCCGGCGATGGCGCTGGGCGAGGTCTTCATGAAGCCCTCGACGATGATGTACCGCAACCTGCTCGCGATGGAGGCGGAGGAGCTGTTGCGCGCCAATCCCATCGACGGCGTCGTGCTGATGGGCGGCTGCGACAAGACAGTGCCGGCGCTTGTCATGGGCGCGCTCAGCATGAACCTGCCGGCGATCTTCGTGCCGGCGGGGCCGATGCTCATCGGACGCTGGCAGGGCAAGCAGCTCGGCTCGGGCAGCGATGTCTGGAAATACTGGTCGGAGCTGCGCGCCGGCAACATCACCCAAGAGGATTGGCAGGGGATCGAAGACGGCATTTCCCGCTCCGCCGGCACCTGCATGACCATGGGCACCGCCTCTACGATGGCCGCCGTGACCGAGGCGATGGGACTGAGCCTGCCCGGCGCCTCGTCGATTCCGGCGGTCGATTCGGCGCATGAGCGCATGGCTGCGGCGAGCGGCCGGCGCATCGTCGAGCTGGTCTGGCAGGATGTTCGGCCGCGCGACCTGGTGACGCAGACGGCCATCGACAACAGCATCACGACGCTGATGGCGATCGGCGGCTCGACCAACGCCGTCATCCATCTCGTCGCCATGGCGGGGCGCGCCGGCATCACGCTGCCGCTCGAACATTTCGACAAGATCTCGCGGCAGACGCCGTTCCTCGCCAATATCCGCCCCTCGGGCAAATACCTGATGGAGGATTTCTGCTATGCCGGCGGCCTACCGGCGCTGCTGCGTCAGCTCGGCTCGCTGCTCGAGCTCGGCGCGCCGACGGTGAACGGCAAGAGCCTGGGCGAGAACATCGCGCGCGCCGAGATCTACAATGACGACGTCATTCGTACGCGCAACCAGGCGCTGCAGCCCGAAGGCGGTCTTGCCGTACTGAAAGGCAACCTCGCTCCGAACGGGGCGGTGATCAAGCCGCCGGCGATGGAGCAGCGCCTCTTACGCCATCGCGGCCCGGCGGTGGTGTTCAGCGATTACAACGACCTCAACCGCCGCATCGACGATCCCGCGCTCGAGGTGACCGCCGATTCGGTGCTGGTGCTGCAGAATGCCGGGCCGCATGGCGCGCCCGGCATGCCGGAATGGGGGCAGCTGCCGATTCCGAAGAAGCTCCTGGCGCAGGGGGTGCGCGACATGGTGCGCATCTCCGATGCGCGCATGAGCGGCACCAGCTACGGCGCCTGCGTGCTGCATGTCTCGCCCGAATCCTATATCGGCGGTCCGCTGGCGCTGGTGCAAAGCGGCGACATCGTCGAGCTCGACGTCCCCGGCCGGAAGCTCACCCTCGCCGTCGCCGATGAGGAGCTGGCGCGCCGGCGCGCCCGCTGGGTCGCGCCCCAGCCGCGCTACCAGCGCAGCTATGGCGCGCTCTTCGACAAGCATGTTGGTCAGGCCGAGACCGGCTGCGATTTCGACTTCCTCGCCGGCGATGCCGCCGTTCCCGAGCCGGAGATCCACTGATGCCGATCGAGATGCCACAAAATCGCTTCAAGCGCGCGCTCGCCGCCGGCAAGCCGCAGATCGGCCTCTGGCTGACGCTTGCCAGCCCGACCGGGACCGAAGTGGCGGCGACGGCCGGCTTCGACTGGCTGCTCGTCGACATGGAGCATGCGCCCAACGAGCTGCCGGACGTCGCGCATCATCTGCGCGCCGCCGAAGGCGGCACCGCCGAACCGGTGGTGCGTGTTCCCTGGAACGACGCGGTGATGGTGAAGCGTCTCCTCGATATCGGCGCGCGCAGCCTGCTCTTTCCCTTCGTGCAGTCGGCCGAGGAGGCGCGCCGCGCCGTGGCGGCGACGCGCTATCCGCCGCACGGGATTCGCGGCTTTGCCGGCGTGACGCGCGCCAACCGTTACGGGCGCGTTCCGGATTATGCCAAGCGCGCCGCCGAGGAGATCTGCGTGCTGGTGCAGTGCGAGACGCGCAAAGCCGTGGCCGATATCCCGGCGATCGCCGCGGTCGACGGCGTCGACGGCATCTTCATCGGCCCCTCCGACCTCGCCGCCGATATGGGGCACCTCGCCAATACGCAGCACCCCGAGGTGCAGGCGGCGATCCTCGCGGCCGGCAAGGCCATCACCGCTTCCGGCAAGGCGCCAGGATTCCTCAGCCTGCGCGAAGACGAATCGCGCCGCGTGCTGGCGGGCGGTTTCCTCTTCGTCGCCGTCCACACCGACGTGGCGCTGCTCGCGCGCCAAGCCGAGGCGCTGGCGAAGATGTTCAAGGGCGGCTGACGCGGTCCCTAACCCAGCGACCCCGTGCGGTCCCAGACGAGGCGCAGGGCGGGCTTGCCGTCCTCGGTGCGCTTGGCCGGGGCGAAGAGGCGGCTGCCGACGCTCACCGGTAAAAGGCGTCGCCGCGCGATCGCGTCGACCAACGCGGGCTGATCGGCGAATCGATCGAGGAGGAGGTGCAAGGTCTGCTCCGCGATGGCCGCACCGTCATTCGCCAGCAGGCGCAGGACGACGGCGCGCTCGCCATCGCGACCGAGCGCCGCGGCCACTCGGTTCGAGATGAGCCGCCGGCCGGCGATCGCGAAGCGATGCGCCGGCGAGTGGCGCTGCACGATGGGCAGGAGATCGTCCTCGGTCAGCTGGCGCGAATGTTCGAGGATCGGCGTTGCCACCGTCGCCGTGTCGCGCGCCAGGGCGAGCAGAATGTCGCGCGGGAGGTCGAGGGCGAATTTTACCGTCTCGGCGAGAACGAGACGCACCAGCGGCTCGGCGTCGTAGAGCACGACTCGAAAGGCGTCCGTCGCCGCGTGCCACTCGGCCTCGTCGAGCCCGCCCGCGGTGAACCGCGCGGCGAGACGCTCGACGGATTTGGCGCGCTCGGTCCAGGATGCTTCCTCGATGAGTTGAGCAATCACTTCGCGCGTGACCGTCGCCATGGACCAAAACCTGCTTACTGAGCCGGCGCGCCCGTCGCGCGCTGAACGAGGGGCAGATTGCTCGACCGGGAGTTAAACGATGTTTAAGTGGCGCTCGCCGTCGCATGAAATAATTAGACGAGAGATGTCTTGACTATTCCGTCCGCGATTCATCCAGCGCAGCTTTGCGCTGCAAAACCGCGGCGCACCGAGCGTGGCGGCGAACTCTGCCTGTGGTTTCGCCACAGTGTGGCGAAGTTGTGGCAAGGCCTGTCCGATTTTTGACTCAGTGACTCGGCTGCGCTCACTGCTCTGCACGTTCGACAGCCTCCGCGGCGGCGAGCCACGCGGCTTCAGCTTCGGCGAGCGATTGCGCCGCTTCCGCCTGCTCGCGCACGCGCTCTGCCACGGGCCGGCCGCTCGCGCCGTAGGTCGCCGGGTCGGCGAGATCGCGGTCGAGCGCCGCCTTCCGCGCCGCGATCGCGGCGAGTCGCTGCTCCGCTTCGCGCAAGGCGCGCCGGAGCGGCGCCAAAGCCTGACGCCGCTCCGCGGCGGCGCGACGCGCCTCGCGCCGATCCGGCTCCGCCGCGCGCGACTCGGTCTCGGCGGCGCCGCGCGGCTGCTCGAGGAGGTAGCGCCGGTAATCGTCGAGATCCCCGTCCCAGGCGCGCGCCGTGCCGTCGGCGACGAGCCAGAGCCGGTCGGCGGTGAGCGAGAGCAGGTGCCAGTCATGGCTGATGATCACTACCGCGCCGGGGAAATCGCCGAGCGCCTCGACCAGCGCCTCGCGTGCCTCGATGTCGAGGTGATTGGTCGGCTCGTCGAGGATCAACAGCGGCGGCGCGGCGTGGCTGATGAGGGCAAAATTGAGACGTGCCTTCTCGCCGCCGGAAAGCTCGCCGGCGCGGACGAAGACCTGGTCTTCGCCAAAGCCGAAGCGGGCGAGGCGCGCGCGCAGCTGCTCCGCCGGCGCCTTGGGCATGAGCCGGGCGAGGTGATCGAAGGGGCTCGCCTCGGCATCGAGCTCTTCGATCTGGTGCTGCGCAAAATAGCCGCAGGCGAATCGGGGCGCGCGCCGCGCTTCGCCCGCCATCGGCGCGAGCCGACCGGCGATGAGCCGCGCCAGGGTCGATTTGCCGTTGCCGTTGGCGCCGAGGAGAGCGATGCGGTCGTCGGGGTCGAGCCGCAGCTCGAGTTGCCGCAGCACCGGCTCGCCGGGCTCGTAGCCGACCGCGACGCCGTCGAGGCTGAGGAGCGGCGGCGCGAGCTTCGGCGGCTCGGGGAACTCGAAGCGAATCGCGGGCTCGGTCTCGGCCAGCGCCACCGGCTGCAGCCGCGCCAGCATCTTGAGGCGGCTTTGCGCCTGGCTCGCCTTGCTGGCCTTGGCGCGGAAGCGATCGACGAAGGCCTGGAGATGCTTGCGCTCGACCTCCTGCTTGGCGGCAAGCGCCTGCTGGCGCGCCAGCGCCTCGCGCCGAGTCCTAAGGAAAGTCTCGTAGCCGCCGCTATAGAGTGTGAGCCGGCGCTCGCCCAGATGGAGGATGTGATCGGCGACCGCGTCGATGAACTGCCGGTCATGGCTCACCAGGATGAGCGTCTGGCGATAGCGCCGCAGGAACTCGCCGAGCCAGAGCGCGGCTTCGAGGTCGAGGTGGTTGGTCGGCTCGTCGAGCAGCAGCAGGTCGGGCTCGGCGAAAAGCGCCGCCGCCAGCGCCACCCGCATGCGCCAGCCGCCCGAGAAGGACGCCATGGCGCGCTGCTGGTCGCGGTGACCGAAGCCGAGACCGGCGAGGATGCCGGCGGCGCGCGCCGGCGCGGAATGCGCCTCGATCGCCAGCAGCCGGTCATGGATCTCGGCGGCGCGGGCGCCGTCGGCATTCCCATCGGCTTCGGCGAGGAGGCGAGCGCGCTCTTCGGCCGAGGCCAGCACGATCTCGAGCGGCGTCGCGTCGCCGCCCGGCGCTTCCTGCGCGACGAAGCCGAGGCGCACGCCGTTCTGCAGCCGGATTTCGCCGCCATCGGGCTGGAGCATGCCGCGGATGAGGTCGAGCAAGGTCGATTTGCCGGCGCCGTTCCGGCCGATCAGCCCGACCTTCCAGCCGGCATTGATCTGCGCCGCAGCGCCTTCGAGCAGAGTCCGTCCGCCGATGCGATAGGTGAGGTCGATGAGCGTGAGCATGGCGGCGGGGTCATAGCACAGGCCTGCGTGCCGAGGCAGCGCCCGGGAGAATGCGGCGCTACTGATCTGGACCGAGCGTCCAACCCGGAATAGCCTGGATGATCATCCTTGCCGGGGACCAGCCATGTCATCATCGATCGCGCGCCGGCGCGAAGCCAAGGCCAAGCGGCGCAAGCAGCAGCTCGCAGAGCGGCGGCGGCAAGCCCATGCCGAGTCCGGAGGTTCGCTCGCGAGTCGCGTCGGGCGGCTGGCGCTCGCCCCGATCGAACGGTGCCTATTGCAAGGGGATTTGTTCGAGTTGGGGATTGGGGCGATGGTGTTCGCCCGCGGGGCGCCTGCCACGGGGCTGACCATGGCAAGCTTCCTGCTCGATGTCTTCTGTCTCGGCGTCAAAGACGTGACGCTTCGCCAGATCGAGGCTTCGGAGCTCGACGAGTACCTCGAGGTTATGGCAATAGAGTCCCCCTTAACGGATGTAGACCCGGCTTATGCGCGAAAGCTGCTGCGCGATGCGGTCGCCTATGGGCGCTCGCTCGGCTTCGAGCCGCCCCGCGACTTCAAGGCAGCGGAGCTGCTGTTCGGCGATGTCTCGGCCGATGCTTGCGAGGCTCGCTTCGAGTTCGGCTGCGACGGCAGGCCGTACTACGCCCCTGGGCCCACCGACACGGCGGCAGAGATAAGCCGCCGGCTCGAACAGTTGCGCCGCTCGGTCGGCGAAGATGGCTTCGATTTCGCCGCAGACGAGGATGAAGACGAGGACGATTCCGACCTACTCGAGGATGACGGGGTGTTCGGAGGCTACGATCCGGACGTCGCGCCCGACCCCGGCGAATGGCTGGAGCTGGACGAGGATGAGCGAAATCTTCGCGTCGAATACTATCATCAGCGCGAGGGCACCGATCTTGAGGACGCGCGGCTGCGTGTGCACGCCGTTTTTCACAACGTCGTCGAGACACAAATCGCGCAAAATGATCCACCGATCGTGGGGTCGACACTGAAGCGCCTGATGGCGGAGGGCCTCGATCGTCATGACGCCATCCATGCCATCGGCTCGGTCCTCGCCGAACTGATCAATGAAGCGGTCCGACGTCCCGAACCGTTTTCGAACAACGACTATTGCGCCGCCGTCGAGCGTCTCACGGCGGAGAGCTGGCGCGCCTCGGCAGAAGAGGAAGAGAGCGTCAAGGAATCGTAGGCCGGTTCGATCCGCGATACCCCCACCTCACCCCAACCCTCTCCGCCCCGAGGGGCGGAGAGGGGGGACCCGCGCAGCGGAGGGTGAGGTGGGCCCGTTGCGGGTGTTTCTGCCGCCGCCAGCTACCCCGTCGGCAGCGCGACCTCGGCGAAGCGGTCGAGGTGGTGGTCGGCGTCGCCGAAGGTCTGGTCGATCATGGTGAGGCGCTTGAAGTAATGGCCGGCGGCGTATTCGTCGGTCATGCCGATGCCGCCATGGAGCTGGATCGCCTGCTGGCCGACGAAGCGGCCGGACTTGCCGATCTGCACCTTGGCGGCGGAGATGACGCGGCGGCGCTCGGCGGCATCGTCGAGATCGGCCGAGAGCGCGGCGAGCACGGCCATGGATTTCGATTGCTCATGCTCGATGACCATGTCGGCCATCCGATGCTGCAGCGCCTGGAACGAGCCGATCGGGACGCCGAACTGCTTGCGCGTCTTGAGATAATCGAGGGTGACGGCGTTGAGCGTCTCCATGATGCCGACCGCTTCGGCGGCGAGCGCAGCGATGGCGCGGTCGACGATGCGCTCGATCACGGGATAGGCCGCGCCGGGGGTGCCGAGCACGGCATCGCCCGCCACAGGGACGCGGTCGAGCGTGATTTCGGCGGCGCGGAGCCCGTCCACCGTCGGATAGCCGCGGATGGCGACGCCCTTCGCCTTGGCGTCGACGAGGAAGAGCGCAAGGCCCTGGCGCTCGCGGCTGCTGCCGCCGGTGCGCGCCGAGACGATGAGCGTGCCGGCGCTGTCGCCGTTCAGCACGACGCCCTTGCGCCCTTCGAGCACCCAGCCCGCCCCGTCCTTCTTGGCGGTGGTCTCGACATCGCTGAGGCCATAGCGCGCCTGCCGCTCGCCATGGGCGAAGGCGAGGAGCAGCTTCCCTGCCGCCACCCGCGGCAGGATCGCCCGGCGCTGGGCGTCGCTGCCGCCGAGCGCGACAAGCCCGCCGCCAAGCACGATGCTGGCGAGATAGGGCTCGACGACGAGGCCGCGGCCGAAGCTCTCCATGACGATCATGGTCTCGACCGCCGAGCCGCCGAAGCCGCCCTCGCTTTCGGCAAAGGGGAGGCCGAGCAGGCCGAGTTCGCCATAGCGCTCCCAAAGCGCGCGGCTGAAGCCCTCGGGCGCGGCCATGTAGCTGCGGCGCTTGGGAATGTCGTACTCGTCCTTGACCAGCCGCCGCACCGTCTCGTCGAGAAGACGCTGCTCCTCCGTGAAGTCGAAATCCATGATCGGCCTTCCTCAGAGCCCGAGCATCATCTTGGCGATGACGTTGCGCTGGATCTCGTTCGAGCCGCCATAGATCGAGACCTTGCGATAGTTGAAGTAGTGCGGCGCGATCGGCGCGGCGTAATCGGGGCCGATCGGCTCGCCGTTCCAGCCGGCTTCGAGCGCTTCGCGCTGGAACGGCATGGCGTAGGGGCCGAGGGCTTCGCAGGCGAGCTCGGTGAGCTTCTGCTGGATGTCCGAGCCCTTGATCTTGAGGATCGAGCTTTCGGGGCCCGGCCCCTTGCCGCCGCGCATCGCCGCGATCATGCGCAGATTGGTGATCTCGAGCGCCATCAGCTCGACCTCGAGCGCGGCGATCTTGTCGCGGAAGCGCGGCTTCGCGGCGAGCGGCTCGCCATCCTCGCGCTCGCTCCCGACGATCTCCTTGAGGCGCTTCAGCTCGCGCTTCGAGGCGCCGACCCGGGCGATGCCGGTGCGCTCATTGCCGAGCAGGAACTTCGCATAGGTCCAGCCCTTGTTCTCCTCGCCGACGAGGTTCTTGGCCGGCACCTTGACGTTGTCGAAGAAGACCTCGTTGACCTCGGCGCCGCCATCCATGGTGACGATCGGCTTCACCGTGATGCCGGGCGATTTCATGTCGATCAGCAGGAAGGAGATGCCTTCCTGCTTCTTGGCGCCGGGATCGGTGCGCACGAGGTTGAAGATCCAATCGGCGAAATGCGCCGAGGTGGTCCAGATCTTCTGGCCGTCGACGAGGTAGTGATCGCCTTCGCGCACCGCCTTGGTACGCAGCGACGCAAGGTCGGAGCCCGAGCCCGGCTCGGAGAAGCCTTGGCACCAGACATGCTCGCCCGACAGGATCTTCGGCAGGAAGAACTGTTTCTGCCAGTCATCGCCGAAGCGGATGATGACCGGGCCGCACATGGTGACGCCGAAGGGGATGACCGGCGGCGCGCCGGCCTCGGCGATCTCGTCCTCGAAGATGTGGCGCTGCACCGGCGTCCAGCCCGTGCCGCCCTGCTCGACCGGCCAGTTGGGCGCAACCCAGCCGCGCTTGTAGAGCAGCCGGTGCCAGCGCAGGAAATCCTCGCGCCCCATCTTCTTGCCGTTCAGCATCTTGTCCTGGATGTCGGCCGGCAGGTTGTCGCGGATGAAGCCGCGCACCTCGGCGCGGAAGGCCTGCTCCTCGGGGGTGAAAGCGAGTTCCATGGCGTTTCCTCCTCGGTACCGCTTATTAGCTTAGCCCTTGCCCGGGTTGAGATCGGCAAAGCGCTTGCCCTCGCGCGCGAGCCGCTCGAGCAGCGGCGCCGGGCGCCAGAAATAGCCATGCGTCTCATGGAAGCGCCGGACATCGGCATAGACCTGGTCGAGCCCGATCGTGTCGGCGTAGAACATCGGCCCGCCGCGCCAGGCCGGGAAGCCGTAGCCGGCGAGATAGATGACGTCTATATCCGAGGGGCGGAGCGCGATGCCTTCCTCGAGCAGCTTGGCGCCTTCATTGACGAGGGCGTAGAGCGTGCGCTTGACGATCTCCTCGTCCGCGACGGGCTTGCGGTCGCGGCCGAGGCGCTTTGATTCCGCCAGGATGAGGCGCTCGATCTCAGGGTCGGGAAGCGGCGTGCGGCTGCCTTTCTCGTAGCGATACCAGCCGCCGCTGGTCTTCTGGCCGTAGCGTCCCATCTCGCAGATCTGATCGGCGAGATGGGAATAGCGCCGGTCGTTGGGCCGCGTCGGCGCCTGCTGCTTGCGGATGCGCCAGCTGACATCGTTGCCGGCCATGTCGCTCATGGCGAAGGGGCCCATGGCGAGCCCCCAATCCTGCAGCGCCTTGTCGATTTGCCAGGGCAGCGCGCCTTCCTCGAGCAGGAACTCGGCCTCGCGCGCGTATTGGAAGAGCATGCGGTTGCCGACGAAGCCGTCGCAGACGCCGACCAGCGCCGGCACCTTTCCCAGGCTTTTGCCGAGCTTCATCGCCGTCGCCACGACATCCTTGGCCGTCTTCGCGCCGCGGACCACCTCGACGAGGCGCATGACATTGGCGGGGCTGAAGAAATGCGTGCCGACGACGTCCTGCGGCCGCGCCGTCTGGGCGGCGATGACGTTGACGTCGAGGCTCGAGGTGTTGGTGGCGAGCACGGCGCCACGCTTCGCCAGCTTGTCGAGCTTGGCGAACAGCTCTTTCTTGATCGCCATCTCCTCGAAGACGGCTTCGACGACGATGTCGGCGTCCTTCACCGCCGCGGCGAGGTCGAGCGTGCCGGTGATGAGGCCCATGCGCTTGTCCATCGCGGCCTGGTCGAGCCGGCCCTTCAAGACCGTCGCCGCGTAATTGTTGCGGACGATGCCGAGGCCGCGCTCCAGCGCCTCGGGCGCCGTCTCGACCACCGCGACGGGAATGCCGGCATTGGCGAAATTCATGGCGATGCCGCCACCCATGGTCCCGGCACCGATGACGGCGGCGCGCTTCACCGGCCGCACCGGCGTATCGGCGGGGATGTCGGGGATGTTCATCGCCTCGCGCTCGGCGAAGAAAGCGTGGATCAGGGCGCGCGACTGCGTCGAGGTGACGAGCTCCTCGAAGATCTCGCGCTCGCGCTTCAGCCCTTGATCGAAAGGCAGGTTGACCGCCGCCTCGACGGCATCGATCGAGCGCAGGGGGGATTCCTGGCCGCGGGCGCGCTTTTTGACGGCGGTGCGGTATTCGGCGAAGAACGCCGCGTTGCCGCGCAGCTCGGCGAGCTTGTCGTCGCGCTCGCGCAGGCGGCGGCCGGATGTACCGCTTCTGACCGCTTCCTCGGCAAAGCGCAGCGCGCCGTCGAGCAGGTCGCCCTCGACGATCGCATCGACGATGCCGAGCTCCTTGGCCTTGGGCGCGCGCACAAAATCGCCGGTGGTGATCATGTCGAGCGCGGCCTTGGCGCCGATGAGGCGCGGCAGCCGCTGCGTGCCGCCGGCACCGGGCAAAATCCCGAGCTTCACCTCGGGAAGCCCGACCTGTGCTGCGGCAAGGGCGATGCGGTAGTGACAGCCCAGCGCGACTTCGAGGCCGCCGCCGAGCGCCGAGCCGTGGATGGCGGCGATGGTCGGCTTGGCCGCGCTTTCGAGCCCGGCGATGACCCGGTTGAGGTCCGGCGGCTCCAGCGGCTTGCCGAATTCCTTGATGTCGGCGCCGGCGATGAAGGTGCGGCCCGCGCCGATGACGACCAGCGCCTTCGCCGCTTCATCGCCGAGCCCTTGCATCAGGCCGTCGATCAGCCCTTGGCGCACCGCGCGGCTCAGCGCATTGACCGGCGGGTTGTCGACGGTGATGACGCCCACCGCGCCGCGCCGCTCGTAGCGGACCCCTGGCGACATTGCTCCTCCTGTTGCTCTTGCTTCGTTCCTGTCGCAGCCGCCGACAATAGCGAAGCCGCCGGGCGAGGCAAGGGTGATCCCCCTAGACGCAACTTTCTTGCGGGACATAGGCGGGGCGACCGGCCTGCGCTAACATCGCCCGAGAGCTCGGCGCGATGCCGGCAAGGACGAGGGAGGAGAAGATGGCGGGAGCAAGCAAGGCCGCAATCGTCACCGGCGCGGGCAGCGGCATTGGCCGGGCGGTCGCGCTGGCGCTGATGAAGGACGGCTATGCGACGGCGCTCGCCGGGCGGCGCAAGGACGCGCTGGAGCAGACGGCGGCGATGGGCAAGGCGACCGGCGCCAAAAGCCTCGTCGTTCCCACCGATGTCGGCGATATCGCGCAGGTAAAGGCGCTCTTCGCGGCGGCCAAGGAGGCGTTCGGCCGCCTCGACGTGCTCTTCAACAATGCCGGCACCGGTGCGCCGGCAGTGCCGCTCGAAGATCTGCCCTTCGAGCAATGGAAGAAGGTGGTCGACGCCAACCTGACGGGCTCTTTCCTCTGCGCCCAGGAGGCGATCAAGCTCATGAAGGCGCAGACGCCGCGCGGCGGCCGAATCATCAACAACGGCTCGATCTCGGCACATGCGCCGCGGCCGATGTCGGTCGCCTATACCGCGACCAAGCACGCCATCACCGGCCTCACCAAGTCGATCTCGCTCGACTGCCGCAAATACGACATCGCCTGCGGCCAGATCGATATCGGCAATGCCGCCACCGAGATGACCGATCGCATGACGAAAGGCGTGATGCAGGCCAATGGCGAGATGGCGGTCGAGCCGCGCATGGATGTGCAGCACGTGGCGAGCGCGGTCGCTTACATGGCGAGCCTGCCGCTCGACAGCAACGTGCAGTTCATGACCATCATGGCGACGAAGATGCCGTTCGTCGGGCGCGGCTGAGGCGGAGCGCTCCGAACGACGTAGACGAAAATTCGATCGACGCGCGGGCGAGACGATAGCTCAGTCGACTGGCCGAGAGAGCTCTGGCGCAGCCATGTGCCGGCGCCAGGCGAGCGGCAGGGAGAGCAGGAGATGGCCGACATCGAGAGCCTCAAATCGTCCGTCAAAGCGTGCATGTTCGATCAGTACGGTACTGTCGTCGACATGCAGTCGGGATTGACGGAGGTCGCAACGCCCTTCCTCAGGCGCAAGGGCTGGGCGGGTGAGCCAAATTCCTTCGTCACCTGGTGGCGCCGAACGCATTTCGAAAACTCGATGATCGACGCTCTGCTGCACCGGGAGCACACCTCCTATCGCGAGATCGGCGAGCGATCGGTCGCTTTCGTTCTCGAGCGGGCCGGCATCGCCTACACGATGGAGGAGGTTCGCCATCTCGTGGCCGAGATCGAAAAGCTGCGGCCGTTTCCGGAAGTCCCGGCGGCGCTGGCGCGGTTGCAGACGCGCTATAAGCTGGTCGTTCTCTCGAACGGCGATCCCGACATGCTGGAAACGGCAAAGCAATATCACCGGATTCCCTTCGACCGGGTGATTTCCGTGGCCGAAGCCGGCTCGTTCAAGCCGCATCGGGCGACCTACACGAAGGCGGCGGAGCTGCTGGAACTGGGCATGGACCAGGTCCTGTTCGTGGCGAACCACGCCTTCGATTGCATCGGCGCCAAATCGGCCGGCATGCACACCGCCTTCATCGACCGGCGGCGACGCCCCTTCGGCATGACGCCGCATCAGCCCGACATCCTGGTGCGGACGATGACGGAGCTCGCCGAGGTCATGGTGTGAGGCACATGCGCACTCAAGTTGGCATCGTCGGTGCCGGTCCCGCCGGTCTCGTTCTGGCCCACCTTCTTCACCTCGCCGGCATCGACTCCGTCATCATCGAGAACCGGAGCCGCTCCTATATCGAGCAGCGGCTGCGAGCCGGGCTCCTTGAGCAGGGGAGCGCGGATCTGCTCATCGAGACCGGGCTGGGTGAGCGTCTCCAGCGCGAGCGCATGCTCCATGACGGCGTCTTCATCAAGTTCAAGGGCGAGCTGCATCGGCTCGATTTTCGCGCGCTCGTCGGCAAATCGGTGATGATCTACGGACAGCAGGAGATCGTGAAGGATCTCGTCGCGGCCCGGCTCGGCTATGGCGCGCCCATGCTCTTCGACGTCGGCGACGTCGCGCTGCGGGATCTCGAAGGACCCCATCCGCGCATCCTCTTCACCCAGGATGGCCAGCGCCAGGAGATCCAGTGCGACTTCATCGCCGGCTGCGACGGTTTCCATGGCATCAGCCGGCCGAGCATACCGTCCGACCGGATCACCCTCTTCGAGCGCGTCTATCCCTTCGCCTGGCTCGGCGTTCTCGTCGAGGCGCCGCCGACGCGCGATGAGCTGGTCTACACCCATCACGAGCGCGGCTTCGCGCTCCTCACGATGCGCACGCCAAGGCTGAGCCGGCTTTATCTCCAATGCGCACCGAACGAGACCGAAACGGACTGGCCCGACGGCAGGATCTGGGAGGAATTGCGTCTCCGGACGGCAGGAGGCGAGGATTGGCAGCTCTCCGAAGGCCCCATCGTGCAAAAAGGCGTCACGGAGATGCGCAGCTTCGCCGTGGAGCCGATGCAATATGGCCGCCTCTTTCTTGCCGGAGATGCGGCACACATCGTACCGCCGACCGGCGCCAAAGGCATGAACCTGGCGATCGCCGATGTCCGCGTGCTCGCACGCGCTTTGACGGCCTTCTACAAGGACGGCCGCGAGGACGCGCTCGCGAACTATTCGCGCGTCTGCTTGCGCCGGGTCTGGAAGGTACAGCGGTTCTCATGGTGGATGACGCAGCTTCTGCACCGGTTCGAAAACGACAACGCGTTCGACCGCCGGCGGCAGCTTGCGGAGATCGATTACATCACCAGCTCGCGGGCCGGCGCAATGACCTGGGCGGAAAACTATGTCGGTTTGCCGATGGAGTGGGAATAATCATGCCCTTCATCGGGCGCGGCTGAGCCTCGACGGGCGCTCTCAGCCCTCACGGCGGCGTTCGCTACGGGCAGGCGAGGTGGTAAGCTGATGCTGCGGCTCTACGCGGCGGGAGCGGGTCGTGGCCAGAAAGCAAAAGCCGGCGACGGCGCGGTGGGTCGAGACCTTCAAAGGCGCGGTCCTCGCCTCGGAATACGATGCCGAGGCGTATATGAACTCGCAGATGTATGTCTCGCGCTTCGATCAGGCGACCTGGTTTCTGCTTCAATCCGTCGGAGTTACGCCCGACCGCATCAAGAAGCAAAAGCTCCGCGTCGCCATCGTCCGGGAGAACTACCAGTTCCTGGCGGAGCTGCGGGGCGGCGAGCTGCTGACGATCAAGAGCGGCTTCTTTGCCGTCGGCGGCAAGTATATCCGCTTCATCCATCAGATGTTCAACAGCGTGACGGCGCGGATGGTCGCGACCAGCGACTGCACCGCGGTCTTGGCGAGCGTCACCTCGGGCAAGAGCGTTCCTCTGCCCGGCAGCCTGAAGAAGGCGGCGGAGGCGCATCTTGTGAGCAAGCCGGGAAGGGCGGCGTAATCTCTCGCGGCAATATTTCAAATCTATTTCGATCGCGCTGATTGAAGTACACCGATACGCAAATGAAATGCTTCTACATTGTGGAGAAACGCGTTTCGTCGGCACGCTGGGAAAATAATTCCGGAACAAAGGCCTGAAATGCCGAGCGCGCTTCTTGTCGCGCCTCGGCTTTCCAGCGGTTCCGCCGATTTTTCGCTGGCACGCAACTTGCCAGCCTCGCCGGTGCACGCTTTCGCACGAGGCTAAAGCGTGAAACGGAGGAGCAAGCGAATGACTTCCATCTCGGCATTGAATGGCGGCATGGCCGCCTATTACGCCAATCTCTCACAGACGCTCTTCAACAAGATCGATGCCAGCGGCGACGGATCGATCACGAAGTCCGAGCTCGAAAACGCCGTCACCGCCGCCGGGGGCACGACTGCGTCGGCGGATGCGCTTTATTCCGAGCTCGATCCGAACGGCACCGGCAGCGTCAGCGAGTCGCAGTTTGCCAACACGGTTCAATCGCTGTTCAGTCCCGAGATGGGCGCGCAGCTCATTTCGGCCCAAGAACAGGTGCAGAGCGCCACTCCGCTGGGCGGCGGATTTGCCCAACAGCTGTTCTCGCAGATCGCCGGCAATGGCGATGGCACGCTGACCAAGGCACAGCTCGAGCAGGCGGTAGCGAAGAACGGCGGGACGACGCAAGCCGCCGATGCGCTCTGGGCACAGCTCGATCCGAGTGGTGCGAGCTCAATCACCGAGCAGCAGTTCGCGGCGAACCTGCCTCAGCCCGGCAGCGGTTCGGACGGCAGCGACAGCGGAAACGGCGTGCAAAACGCGATGGCTGCGCTCCTGAAGACCATGCCGCCTCCGCCGCCCCCGCCGACCGAGAGCAACGGCGCCAACGGCTCGACCGCGTCCACCGCCGCCAGCGGTGATACCTCGGATGCGAACAGCGCTTTGAGCGCCTTGCAAGACTTGATCCAAGCCGACGGCTCGTCCTCGTCGTCGACGCGCGCGGCATCTTCGGGAAACACCGCGCAGGATGCGTTGGTGGCGCTGCTCAACCGGGATGGTGCGTCCGGGACGAATCTCTTGGGCAATCTCGGCTACGGCACGATGTCGCCGTGGCTTCAGCCTCAGTCCGGCACTTCAGTGCTGGTCTGATGAAATCCGGTGCCGCGGGTCGGGCCCGCGGCACTTCTTTCGTTCCGGGCCGACGGGATCGTTGCGGCGAGAAAGAATCTGCGTTCATCCCGCATTAATCGGTGGGCCGCCAGATTGGCCGCGGAACATGCTCGACCCCGTGCATCCGGTACGGGACAGGCGTCACGAGGAGGAACCCGCAATGGTCAGCAGCATCGATTCGGCGTCGGGCAGCAGCGCGATCACGACGCTGCAAAGCCAGATGCAGCAGGTCAAGACCGAGTTCGACAACCTGAAGCAGAGCCTTCAATCCGGCGACTTGACGGCGGCACAGCAGGCCTTCGCCGCGCTTCAGCAGAACGCACCGCAAGGCGCGAACAACCCGCTGCAAAGCCAGATCAACGCGCTCGGAGAGGCGCTGCAGTCGGGCAATCTCTCGGCGGCCCGGCAGGCCTTCGCGGCCCTGCAATCGGCGGCGGCGACGCAGGCAGCGCAAGCGGGCGCGGGGCCAGGCGCCGGCGCCGCCGGTGGCCCCGGCGGTGCGGGCGGCGGCGCCGGAGCCGGCGGCGGGGCAGGGGGCAGCGGCGGCTCGTCTTCGTCGAAGACCATCGTGAGCGAGACCAGCACCACCTCGCCCAACGGCGTGACGACCACCGTCATTACCTATTCGGATGGAACGACGCAGACCACCACGAGCTACGGTCCGCCGTCGAACTCGACGCAGAGCGTGACGGCCTAAGCAAGCGGTCTCCCGAGCGGCAGGCCCCTGCCGCCGAACGCCACCGACATCACGTGGAAATAGAGGTAAATCCCGAGAGCGACGAAGGCGAAGACGAAGGCGCTGGCCAGCATCTGGAGCAGGAAAGAGGGCCGGTACAGATTGGCCAGCAGGAGCGCCAGCGCCACGTCGACCAGCCCGAGCAGCACGGTGAAGGCGACGGGCAGTTTCAGCGTCGCCGCGGTCAGCATGACGATCACCACGATCCAGCAGATCAGAAACACCGCCACCGTCGTTGCCACCTCATTCGCCGCGATCTTGTACCAGTCGTTGGCGAGGCCGAGCTGCAGGACCGCGTAGCTGAGGTAGAAACCCAGGAACACGGCGTAAAGCGTGGCGACGATGTTCTGCCCCAGCGCGGCGGCCCAGATCGTTCCGATCAACAGCCCCAGGCAGGTGGCGGCCAAAATTACCGGGATCGCCGCCAGCGCGGCCGAGGGCGGCACGAAGCCGACAGTGGTGAGGAACAGGCCGACGGCGCCGGCGATGACCGTCGGGATGGCGACCATCGCCGGGTCCGCGCCGGGCGTGGGCGAGGCGACGGCGAACTCGCCCTCGCGCAGGATGGCTTCAGGCATGACCCAGTCTCCTTTGTCTTCCGTGTATCGCTACCAGAGGCGACGCGAGGCGATCTCGGCGCCTTGCACCAGGGCTTCCAGCTTCCGCCAGGCGATGTCCGGATCGACCGTATGCAGCGTCGCGAAGCTGGCGAAGCCGCAATCGGTACCGGCGATCACGCGCTCGCGCCCGACCACATTGGCGTAGCGCTCGATGTGCTGCGCCACGACTTCGGGGTGCTCGACATAGTTGGTGCAGGTGTCGATCACCCCCGGGACCAGCACCTTGTCGTCCGGCAACGGCACGTCCTTGAACACGATCCACTCGTGCTCGTGGCGCGGGTTGGCCGCCTCGATGAGCAAGGTCGATGGGCGCACCTTCAGGATCAGGTCGAGGATCTCCGCCAGTTCGATGTCGTGATGGTGGGGCGATTCATAGTTGCCCCAGCACAGGTGGAGGCGCATGCGTTCTGGCGGGATGTCGCGCAGCGCGTGGTTCAACACCTCGACGAGCCGGGCGATCTCGTTGCGAAATTCCGCCACGGTCGACGGCGCGGGCCGGAAGTGGCGCCCCAAGGCGAGATCCGGACAGTCGATTTGCAGCAGCAGGCCGGCGCCGGCGATGGCGTCGTACTCGTGCTTTATCGCGCTTGCCAGGGCCTCGAGATAGGCATCCTGCGACGGGTAATACTGATTCGGCATGTAGTGCGCCATGATGCCGGGCGAGGCGGCATTCATGAAGGCGGCTTCGATGTCGGCCCCGCCGAGCGCCGCCTTCAAAGTGTCGATATCCGTCGTCAGCGCGGCCGCGCCGCGGTAGCTCACCGGTCCGACACAGGCCGGCGTCTTGATATCGAGCCGAATGCGCTGCGCGAAGGTCGGGAACTCGGCCAGCTCCGACAGCGCCAGCGGCTGGTCTTCGCCTTCGAGGCCGGACATCCGTTCGCGGGCGTAGGTGGAATAGGCGTATTTGCTCATCTCGCCATCGCTGACGATGGCGATGCCCAGCGCCGCTTGGCGCCGGACCACGTCGCGCACCGCGTCAACGATGACGCCGGGCAGCCTCTCTTGCTCATCGCGGTCGAGCTGGCCTTTCTCGCGACGCAGCAGCAGCGCTTCGAGCTCGGCCGGCCGCGGCAGGCTGCCGACGTGAGTCGTGAGTATCCGCTCGGTGCTCCGTTGCATGATTTGTCCCTCCTCTTCGGCTCAGCGCACCATGGTGGTGCGGTTCCAGGTGGCGTAGTCGGGTGACGCCTCGATCCGGCGCTCGCCGCGATAGCCGAATTCCACCATCTGCACGGTGATCGCCGCGCCCTCGGCGATGATCACGGCGTAGGCTTGCGGGAGGTCGGCGGCGAGCAGCATGCGTGTTTCGCTGAAATCCGCCCATCCGGCGTGGTTGGTGCCGCGCGGGCTGCTGACCGGCACGCCATGCAGCGAGCCGGCGAGGGGCAGGTGGCAGTGCCCGAAGAAGATGTGCGCGATGCGATGCCGGTGCGCCGCGACGACGGCGCCGAAGGCGTCGGCATCGCGCAACATCATCTGGTCGATCGGCGCGACATGCGTCGGTACGGGGTGGTGGTGCATGAAGAGGAAGACCGGCGCATCCGCTGCCGCCAAGGTGGCGTCCAGCCAGGCGCAACGCCGCGCACAGAAGAACCCGGCATGGCTTCCGGGCCCCCAGGTGTCGATCACCACGCCGGTGCCGCGGGACAGCGCGAAGCGCTTCTGCACATGGCCGTCGGCGTCGGCGAGCTCCGGGAACACCTGCAGGAAGGTCGCACGATCGTCGTGATTGCCGATCGCCAAGTGCACAGTAACCGGCAGCGCAGCGATGCGCTCGCGCAGGCGCTCATAGTCGGCTCGATCACCCCAGTCCGACAGGTCGCCGGTGATGACCATGGCTTCGAGGTCCGGATGCTGCGCCAAGGCGTGCGCCAGCGCGCTGTCGAAATTGGCGTTGGGATCGCGCCCGCCGATGGTCTGTCCCGGGGTCGTCAAGTGGATATCGGTCAACTGAATGAGTTTCATGAGGCCGCGCTTTCGTCTGCGTGGCCACCGTTCTAACCTACAGAATTGACGTCACCATGACGTCTTATTAGCCCTGCTAATGTTTGGAAAAGCGCGATGAAACCGAGCCCTTACCAGATCACGGCGTTCACACTCGCGGCGCGCGAGGGCAGCTTCACGCGCGCGGCGGAACGGCTCGGCGTGACGCAGTCGTCGATCACCCAGCATGTCGCCAAGCTGGAGCGGATCATGGGGACGCAGCTTTTCGTGCGCCGCCGCGACGGGTTGGAGCTGACGCGCGCCGGCCGCGAGCTGTTCGCCGTGTCGGACCGGCTGCGCACGCTGGAGCAGCTGATCGAGGAGAAGGTCGGCAGTTATGGCGAATTCGCCACCGGGCATCTCACCGTGATCGCCAACGCGCCCTGTCCGGCGATGCCGGTGATCGCTCGCTACACCGCGCTCTACCCGCGCGTTCAGCTCAAATTCACGCTGGTGAGCTGGGCGGTCGCAATGCAGCAGCTGCACGAGCGCGAAGCCGACATCGCCATCGTCACCCAGCCGGACATCGATGACCAGCTCTACAGCCTGCCCGTGGAGACGACCCGTTACCGCGCTTATGTGCGCCGCGGTCATCCGCTCGCCGGTCGCAAGCGAGTATCGCTGCGCGACCTTGCCGACCAGATCGTGATCGTGCCGGAGGACGGCTCGCTCACTCAGCGCCTGTTGCACCGCAAATGCGCCGAGCTCGGCGTCAAGCTGACGAGCCTGCTGAAGACCACCACCTTTCCGCTGGTAAAGGAGGCCGTGCTGCACGGCGTCGGCGTCGGCCTGCTGCTCGATGACAGCATGTTCCCGTCCACCAACCTGGTCGCCCTCGACATCGCCGAAATGCAGGAAACCTACACCAATTGCCTGGTCACGCCGGCGGACAAGCGCGAGCTGCGCTTCGTGCGCAGCTTCATCGACGTCGCGGGCGAAGTGCTCGGCGTCTGACCGGCTAAGAGAGGAATGCCGTGACCCAAACCCTCATTCCGACGACCGTCGTCGGCAGCTACCCGCAGCCGGACTGGCTCATCGACCGGGCTATGCTCAAGGCCCATATCGTGCCGCGCACCCGGCTCAAGGCGGTATGGCGCGTGCCGGAGCAATTTCTCGAACAGGCGCAGGACGATGCCACGCTGCTTGCCATTCGCGACATGGAGCGGGCGGATATCGACATCATCTCCGATGGCGAAATGCGGCGCGAGAGCTACTCCAACCGTTTCGCCACCGCGCTCGACGGCGTCGATATCGACAATCCCGGCACGGTGAAGACGACGCGCGGGATCGATACGCCCGTGCCGCGCATCGTCGGTCGCATCCGGCGCAAAGGTCCGGTCGAAATCCGCGATCTGGAGTTCCTGCGCCGCAACACCGATCGGCGGGTCAAGATCACGCTTCCCGGTCCCTTCACGATGGCGCAGCAGGCGCAAAACGATTTCTACCGCGACCGCGACGAGATGGTGATGGATTTCGCCGTGGCGCTCAACGAGGAGGCGCACGAGCTGCAAGCCGCGGGCGCCGATGTGATTCAGCTCGACGATCCCTGGCTGCGCACCGATCCTGCGGCGGCGAAGCGAATCGCCGTCAAGGCCATCGATCGCGCCTTGCAAGGCCTGTCGGTCACCACCGCGGTGCATTTGTGCTTTGGCTATGCCGCGGTGGTGAACACCAAGCCGACGGGGTATTCGTTCCTGCCCGAGCTCGCCGGCTCCGCGGCACGGCAGATTTCGATCGAGGCCGCTCAGCCCAAGCTCGATCTCGGCATCCTGTCGGAGCTTTCCGCCAAGACCATCATCCTCGGCGTGATCGACCTGGCCGATCCGGCGGTCGAAACACCGGAACAGGTCGCTGCGCGGCTGCGCGCGGCCCTCCAGCATGTGGCGCCCGAGCGTCTCATCGCCGCGCCCGATTGCGGCATGAAATACCTGCCGCGCGACGTCGCTTTCGGGAAACTCGTGGCCTTGTCCAAAGGGGCAAAGATCCTGCGCCAGGAGCTCGCGTAACGCGCCGGGTGCCGTCGCCGGTCTCGGGCGCCGTCCTTACCTGATGGCAGATCGCAGCAGATAGCTTGCGGCCAAGCTGAAGGCCTCTCTCTCGAGAAGGCCATCCGCCAGCAGGTCCTGGCGTTCCACCACCGCTTTGTGCGCCAATGCCTCGATGGCCGTCTCGATGACGATCGCCGCGGTAGCGGGATCGCGGTCGGGATGTAGTTCATCCGCGTGGAGACGCAGGAACCGCTCAAGGGTCTCGGCGATCTGCCGGCTGGTATCCATCCCTTTCGCCAACCGGCCGACCCGCGGCACTTGCTCGTGCAGAATCTTGTGCAGAGCCGGGTCCAAGCGATGTGCCGCGGCACCGGCCTCGATCATCGCCTTGAGGCCGTCTGCCAGCGTCCTGCTTGCCGGATCGTCGAGCGCCCGGTGCATGATCGCCATGATCTCACCGGCATGCCGCTCGATCAGGGCGGCGATCAAGGCTTCTTTGTTCGGGAAGTACTGATAGAGCGAGCCGATGCTGACGCCGGCGCGTTCCGCCACCCGGGCGGTCGTTGCGCCTTCGTATCCTTGCTCGATCAAAACCTGAGCCGCCGCGGTGACGATCGCTTCCACCGTCGCCCTGGAACGGGCCTGACGCGGCCTTTTCCGCGGGTTTGCGTCGAGAGATGTGCCGGGCATCGCGCTGTTCCAAATGCGAATAGAAAATGTGAATGAATCATCACATATTCAGGCGGTCGCAGCAAGGAGACCCTTTATGCCCGATCGCCCGATAGAAGCGAGACTCGGAGCCGGCGCGGTCATCGCCGGCCGGCAACTGCGCACGGTCACCGGCACCCTCGTCGCGGTCCCCGATCCGCAGCGCCTCGTCCATGTGCAGTTTCGGCGCTTTGCCGGTTGCCCGATTTGCAATCTCCATCTGCATTCGATGATGCAGCGCCGGGACGAGATCGCGGCCGCGAATATCCAAGAGATCGTCGTTTTCCATTCGACGGTGGAGGAGATGCGCGTGCACGCGGCGGACCTGCCGTTTCCCGTCATCGCCGATCCGGACAAGCGGCTCTATATCGAGTTCGGCGTCGAATCCGCACCGCGCGCACTGCTCGATCCCCGGGCCTGGATCGCGATCCTCCGCTCGATCCCGTTCAGTCTGCGAGCGTCCATCGTCGAGCGAAAGCCGCTTCCGCCGACCAATCCGCGAGGCGGTCGCCTCGGCTTGCCGGCCGACTTTCTCATCGCTCCGGACGGCCGCGTTATGGCGAGCAAATATGGCGATCACGCCGATGACCAGTGGTCGGTCGACGAGCTCCTGAGCCTCGCCGGCCGGCGGGAAGAACGAAACGCTCCTCCGCCCCATTCTTGCTCGTCAGAGAGCGCAGTGAAGTCCTAGTCGCCTCACCTCGGCGAGGCAATCTCGCTCAGGGCTCGATGCGGTCGGGAATGCCGGCGCCGAGGTCGAGGAAGCGAAATTCGCTGGAGAGGCGGAAGAGCTGCGGCCGGCCCTCGATCGGCGGCTCGTAGATGCCGCCGACGACCGCCACATTGCTGATCAGCAGCCGAGGCTTGCCGGGCCGGTCGGGCTCGAGCGGCAGCGTTACCGTCTCGAAGGTGACGCCCTCGCCGCCGCGCGTCTGCGTGTCGTGGTTGATCATGCAGCTGCCGCAGGGCCGCATCGCCATCTGGGTGAGGCGCCAGCGGCGCAGCGGCCAGTGCTCCGGCAGGGTGATCTCGGCGAAGCTCCTGCCGGTGGCTTCGAAATCGAGGTGGTCGCGCAGCTGGCTGCCGGCCACTTTGATGCGGATGTCGTCCTCTCCGGCGAACTCGAGGAGAACGACACGGCCGAGCAGCGCCTTGATGTCGCCGAGCTCGGCCGCCGAGCGCTTGGGCAGCAGACGTCCGGGGGCGCGCCAGCGCAGCCAGGCAGCGATGAACTGGCGGTTCGTCTGGTCGTGCGGCGCGGCAAGCAGCGCCTCGTCGATGTTGCCGGTCCGTTCGAGTGCATCCATCGCGGTCTCCCCTGGCACACCGAGTCTAGCCAAACTGGTTAAAGCTTTGCTGACGGCGGTCAAAGAGGCGTCTTTCTGCCGCCGAGCCGCGCCGGAACGTCGCGGGCACGTGGTGTGGCGCGCGCCGAACCGGTACCATCGCGCCGGCGGCGGGCGAGGGGCAGTACGGCCAATGGAAGCGGCAGGGAGCGCGGCAAGGATCGAGCCGGCCGAGACCGGCGCCGCGCGCGCACTCGAGATCCTGCGCTCGGTTTTCGGCTATGACGCGTTCCGCGGGCTGCAGCAGGGCATCATCGAGCATGTGATCGCCGGCGGCGACGCTTTGGTGCTGATGCCGACCGGCGGCGGCAAGTCGCTGTGCTATCAGATCCCGGCGCTGGTCCGGCCCGGGCTCGGCGTCGTCGTCTCGCCGCTGATCGCCTTGATGAAGGACCAGGTCGACGCGCTGCGCCAGGCCGGGGTCCGCGCTGCTTATCTCAACTCGACGCTGTCCGCGGCCGAGGCGGCCGATGTCGAGCAGGCGATGCGCCAGGGCGCGCTCGACTTGGTCTATGTCGCGCCGGAGCGGCTGGTGACGCCGCGCTGCCTCGAGCTCCTCGCGCGCTGCCGCGTCGCGCTCTTCGCCATCGACGAGGCGCATTGCGTGTCGCAATGGGGCCATGACTTCCGGCCGGAATATCGGCAGCTCTCGGTGCTGCACGAGCGGTTTCCCACCGTGCCGCGCCTCGCCCTGACCGCGACCGCCGACGGGCCGACGCGCAGCGACATCCTGGCGCGGCTCAAGCTCGAAGAGGCGCGGGTCTTCGCCGCCGGATTCGACCGGCCCAACATCCGCTATCGCGTCGTCGCCAAGGCCGAGGCCAAAGCGCAGCTGCTGCAGTTCCTCGCGGGCGAGCACGTCGGTGATGCCGGCATCGTCTACTGCCTGTCGCGGCGCCGCGTCGAGGACGTGGCCGCCTGGCTGTGCGAGCGCGGCCGCGTCGCCTTGCCCTATCATGCCGGACTCGACGCCGCGACGCGCGAGCGCAACCAGGAGCGCTTCCTGCGCGAGGAAGGCATCATCATCGTCGCCACGGTCGCGTTCGGCATGGGCATCGACAAGCCCAATGTCCGCTTCGTCGCCCATCTCGACGCCCCCAAGAGCCTCGAGGCCTACTACCAGGAAACCGGCCGCGCCGGGCGCGACGGTCTGCCCGCCGATGCCTGGATGACCTATGGCATGCAGGATGTGACCGCGCTCATGGCCTTGCTCGACGCGGCGCAGCTCGACGAGCGGCAGCGGCGCATCGAGCGCCACAAGCTCAATGCGCTGCTCGGCTATTGCGAGACCCCGAGCTGCCGGCGCCAGGTTCTGCTCGGCTATTTCGGCGAGCGCGATCATCCGCCGTGCGGCAATTGCGACAACTGCCTGCGCCCGGCGCGGGTCTGGGACGGGCTGGTCGCGGCGCAGAAGGCGCTCTCCGCCGTGTTTCGTACGGGGCAGCGCTTCGGCGTCGGCCATCTCGTCGATGTGCTGCGCGGCGAGGCGACCGAGCGGGTGCAGCGCTTCGGACACGACAAGCTCAAAACCTTCGGCGTCGGCACCGAGCTCGACAAGCGCGAATGGCAGTCGGTGTTCCGCCAGCTCGTCGCGCAAGGCCATCTCGCGGTCGATGTCGAAGGGCATGGCGGGCTGCATTTAAGCGAGACCGCGCCGGCGGTGCTCCGTGGCGAGGTCCCGGTCGCCTTCCGTGGCGATGCCGCCGAGCCGAAGGCGAAAAGCCGCCGCAGCCGCGGCATTGCGCCGGCGGCGCTCGACGGCGCAGCGTCGCCGAAAGAGGAGGCGCTGTTCGCTGCGCTGCGCACGCGCCGGCTCGAGCTGGCGCGGGCCCAGGGCGTGCCGCCCTATGTCATCTTCCACGACGCGACGCTTCTCGAGATGGTGCGGCGCCGGCCGCGCGACCTCGCGGCGATGAGCGTCATCCCCGGCGTTGGCCGCAGCAAGCTCGAGCGCTACGGCGAGACGTTCCTCGCGGTCATTGCGAAGGCGGAGAGCGGGGAAACGAGCGCTGGATGAATAAAGTGCGTCCTTCGACCCGCTCAGGATCAGGCAAATTTTCTTTGTGCCATCAAGAATTTACCTCATCCTGAGCCTGTCGAAGGACGCACCTTGGATTTGCAGCAGGCCGACCGACTGGACGCCGGTGCGCCGCATGAGAACGATCTGCCGCTATCGCCGCGAAAGGCGCTTTCCCCAGCCGCCGGAGGTGGTCTGGCCGATCGTCGCTGATACGGCTCGCATCAATGAGTTGAGCGGTACTCCTCCCTATTCGGTTGAGGAGGAGCTCGACAAGGACGGCCGCGTCCGGCGCATCGCCCGCGCCAAGCTCGGGCCGCTGACCATCCGTTGGGAAGAAGGCTTCAGCGAATGGCAGGAGAACCGCCGCATGGTGCAGCGGCGCGATTTCCGCTCGGGGCCGCTCGGTCGCTTCGAGGCCCGGTTGGAGCTGTTTCCGGACGGGACGGGCACCCGCGCCGTGTTCGAGAGCGACGTCGAATGCCTCGGCCTCCTTGGCCTCGCCGCGAATCTGCTCGGCGTCATCACGCGCGAGGGCGACAAGCGCCTCGCCGCGATCGAGCGCCTGATCCGCGAAGCCGGCGACAGCGACGGCGCCGCCGGCAGCAGCGAGCGCGACCTCGTCGAGCCCGCGGGACGCGCCCGGCTCGATGCGCTCGCCCGGCCGCTCGAGGCGGATCCGGCCGCACATCGGCTCGCGCCGAAGCTGTTGGACCTGCTTCACCATGCGCCCGATGTGGCGCTGCGCAGCCTCCGGCCGCTCGCGCTGGCGCGCGCCTGGAAGGTCGAGGGCGATGCCGTCATCGAGCTCTTTCTCGCGGCGCAGGCCCGCGGCATCCTGACCATGGGATGGGACCTGCTATGTCCGCGCTGCCGGGGCGCCAAGGCGCATGTGCGCTTCCTGCACGAACTGCCGAAAGGCGCCCATTGCCCGTCCTGCAACATCGATTACGAGCGAGACTTCACCCGCAATGTCGAGCTGGCCTTCCGTCCGGAGCCGTGGGTGCGGGTGCTGCCGCAAGGCGAATACTGTCTCCTCGGGCAAGGCTCGACGCCGCATGTAAAACTCCAGGCCGAGGTCAAGGCGGGACAGAGCGCCGCTTTTGTGCTGTCGCTGCCGCCCGGCGCCTATCGCTTCCGCACCGTCGAAGCCGGCCCCGCCGCCGATGCCGAGCTCGGCGCGGACGGGATGATCCCCGAGCTGCACTGGGTCGAGGCCGGAGTCGAGCTCGGCACGCCAGGCCGCAAGGGCGAGCTCTTTATCCGCAATGACACCGGACGCGCCCGGTTCTTCGTCGTCGAAGATCGCGGCTGGGCCAAGGACGCGCTCACCGGCGAGCGCGTCATCGCGCTGCCGGCGTTTCGCCGCCTCTGTCCCGAGCAATTGCTGCGGCCCGGCGACGACGCCGAGATCGGCAGCGTCACCATCATGTTCACCGACATCAAGGGCTCGACGCAGCTCTATCAGCAGCTCGGCGACGCCACCGCCTATCGCCTCGTGCGCGATCATTTCGCCTTCCTGTCCGAGCGCGTGCAGCGTCACAACGGCTTCATCGTCAAGACCGTGGGCGATGCCGTCATGGCCGCCTTCCACGATCCCGCCGATGCGGTGCGCGCCGCGCTCTCGATCCAGGACGAGGTGGCTGCGTTCAATCGCAGCCGCGGCGATGCGCCGATCGTGCTGAAGCTCGGCCTCCATGCCGGCGCCTGCATCGCGGTGACCACGGCGGATGTGCTCGATTATTTCGGCTCGACGGTGAATGCGGCATCGCGCCTCGAGCAGCAATGCCGCGGCGGCGAGATCGTGCTCTCCGCGGCGGTCCTCGCCGACGCTGCTGCACGCCGCGCGATCGCCGGGCGCAACGCCGTCGAGGACGAGATGGTGCTGCGCGGCCTCAGCGGACCGATCCGGTTCAGCCGGATTGCGCCGTGATCCGAGCGGCAGAAGGTCCGCTGCTCAGAACAGTCGGTCCACGAGACCGATCGAGAAATTGACGGGAAGGCCGACGTCGAGGCGCTGGGCGCGATAGGTCTCCGGCAGGGGTGGCACCGGCGAGGCGTCGTGCAACATCTTGAGCGCCGCTTCGTCGAGGAGCGGAAAGCCCGAGCTCCGCTCGATGTGCGGGTCGATCACAGTGCCGTTGCGCAGAATGGTGAAGCTGACGACGAGCTGGCCCTGCTCCTGCGCCTTTTTCGCCGCCTCGGGATAGTGCCTGTAGCGAGCGAGCCAGCGCCTCAGCCGGTCGAGATAATCGTCGCCCGGTCCGGTGACCGGACCATCGCCGACCGCACCATGTCCGGCGCCCTCATCGCCGATACCGCGGCCGACGGCGCTGGCGACGCCGCTGCCGCTGCCAGGCTCTCCCGGCGGCTTGGGTGCGGCGGCACCCTCAAGGGGGGAGGGGGAAGACGATGAAGATTGCGAGCCCCTCCCCCCTTGAGGGGGAGGGCTAGGGAGGGGGGTGACGCTGCGCGGTGGCGCTGAAATAGTTGCGACTGATGTAATGCGCTGCGGCGGCGAGGGCTTGCGGCGGGGCGGCGGCGGGAGCGGCTCCTCCGCGACCTTTTCGGGGCTCGGCGCCGGCTTCGCTGCGTCCGCCGTGATGGCCGGGCTCGGCGCCGCTACGGGCGCGGCTTCCGCGGCCGCGCTCGCGCTGTCGGGCGAGGGTGGCGGGCTCGGTGGGGTGGCTGGGGAGGGGGGCTCGGCCGCAGCGGCAGCAGGAGGGCTTGCCGGCTTGGCATCGCCGCCGCCTCCGCCGGCACCCCCTGCGGCGCCGGCCGCGCCCGGTCCCTCGGTCAGCAAGCTCACCTTCAGCACCGGCGGGATCGGCGGCGGCGCGAATTGCGAGAGGGCCAGCAGGATCAGCGCCAGCAGCAGACCGACATGAGCGAGGAGCGACGCCCAGACCGCTGGGCGCGTCAGCAGGGTGCGGGTAGCCGCGCTCGGCTCCGCCGGCGCTTGACGCGCGCCGGGGAAAAGCGGCGGTCTGGGTCTCCGGCCGCCACCACCGAGTGACGCTTCGGTTGAATTCTGGCCCATGCGGTGACAAACGCCGCTCCCCCCGCGGCGTGGCCTCTCCCCTTGTTTCCGGCGGCGATCGCAGTAAAGACTAACGGCACAAGGGGCGGCGGGCCAGCGATCACAAGGGAGCAGCGCACCATGAAGGTCGTCATCACCGGCGGCATCGGGTTCATCGGGCGGCGCCTGGCCCAGCGCCTGCTGCAGCGCGGCACGCTCATTGGCCCCGATGGGCGCGAGACGGCGATCGACGAGCTGATGCTGTTCGACAATGTCCCGGCCCATCCGCCGTTGCCGCCCAACAACCGCCTGAAGGTCGTCGCCGGCGACATCGCCGATCCGGCCACGGTGCGCCAGCTCATCGACAAATCGACCGGCGCGGTGTTCCACCTCGCCGCCGTCGTAAGCGGCCAGGCGGAGGCCGACACCGATATCGGCTATCGCGTCAATCTCGACGGCACGCGCGCCGTGCTCGAGACATGCCGCGCGCTCGGCACGGTGCCGCGCCTCGTCTTCGCCAGCTCGCTGGCGGTTTACGGCGGCGACATGCCGCCGGCGATCGCCGACGACACGCCGCTGACGCCGCAAACCTCATACGGCACGCAAAAGGCGATCGGCGAGCTGCTGGTCAACGATTACAGCCGCAAGGGCTATATCGACGGCCGCTGCCTCAGGCTGCCGACCATCGTGGTGCGGCCGGGCCGCCCCAACCGGGCCGCCTCCACCTGGGTCTCGTCGCTCTTCCGCGAGCCGCTCAGCGGCGTCGAGGTGGTCTGCCCGGTGTCGCGGGAGTCGGTGATGGCCTGCCTCTCGCCGCGCCGCCTCGTCGCCGCGATCGAGCGCGTGCACGATCTGCCGGCGGCCGGCTTCGGCTTCAGCCGCACCGTGCTGCTGCCGGGCATCTCGGTGACCGTCAGCGAGATGGTCGAGGCGCTGCGCCGCGCCGGCGGCGACGCGGCGGTAAAGCGCATCCGCTGGGAGCCCGACCCCGTGATCCAGAAGATCGTCGATGGTTGGCCGCGTGCGATCGTGGCGAAGCGCGCGCAAAGCCTGGGCATCGCCGGCGATGCCGATATCGACGAGATCGTTCAAGGTTTCGTCGAGGACGATCTGCCGGCGCAGAAGCAATTGGCGGCGATGAGCTAGAGAATGCTTGCCGCTCACGCGGCGATGGGAGGCGAGATGCCAAAGCTGACGGTCAAAGGCGAAGAGGTCGAAGTGTCGGTCGCGCGCGTCGCGCGGATGGCCGACCGCATGTTTCGGCTCGGCGGCGAAGGGCGCTCCAGGAACTATGCGGAGAAAGCGCGCCAGCGCCTCGAGGCGGGCCCGGTGCGGAAGGATGATGTCGCGATCGTGATCGCCGCCGGCGGCTGAGCGCAGATCTGCCGCTCGGCCGGCCCCCGTTCCCACACGCGTTTGTGATGCCTCCGCAACATCGACGAACGATGCAGGCGCTAGAGTCGCCTGCGCCGCCTCGCTAGAGTGCCGAGCAACAATCGGGCATTAGCCCGTATTCAGGGAACGGAGGGCTTGATGGCAGACATGGCCTTGATCGCCGGCCGAAGCCGGCTCGCGCGCACCGTGCCTTGGCTGGGCTTGGCGCTGGCGGTGCTGGCGGCGGCGCTGCTGGCGCTGGTGCCGCTGGGTTGGCGCCTCGGGTTTTGGAACTTCCGCACCTCGTTCTGGTATCTGATGGAGCCGTCGGTATTCGTCGGCGCCGCCGGCTTCCTCGTCTCGCTCGCGGCGTTGACCTGGTGGCGAAGCATGCGCGGCGGGGCGCGGGTCGCGGCGGTGCTCGGCATCATCGGCGGCGCGCTCTTCGTCTATTACCCGCTCCAGTTCTACGCCAAGGTCGCGCCGCTGCCTTTCATCCACAACACGCCACTGCCGCGCATGCACGACATCACCACCGATCCGGCGAACCCGCCACAATTCGCCGCGACCTTGGCGGCGCGCGCGGCCGAGAAGGGCGCTTCCCCGGTCTATGGCGGCGCCCCGCTCGCCGCACAGCAGCGCGCCGGATATCCCGACATCGTGCCGCTCGAGACGACGCTGCCGCCGGCCGAGGCCTTCCAACGCGCGCTCAAGACTGCCGAGGGCATGACGCGCTGGACGATCGTCAAAAGCGATCCCGAGGACGGCACCATCGAAGGCAGCGCCCGCTCGCTCTTCATGGGCTTCACCGATGATTTCGTCATCCGCGTCACGCCCGATGGCAGCGGCAGCCGCGTCGATATGCGCTCGGAGAGCCGTCAGGGGATCAGCGATTTCGGCGTCAACGCCGCGCGTATCCGCAGCTATATGGCGGCGCTGAAGGCGCAGCTCGGATAGCGAAATGCTTGCCGAGGCCGCGGCGCACACCGCGGCGATCCTCATCCTGGCGATGGCGCTCGTCATGCTGGCGGCGCCCGTGGGCTATCGTCTCCGCCTCTGGTCGGCTCTTGCCGCGCTCACCAAGGTGACGGCGCTAGGCTTCATCACGGGCGGCCTTGCCGCGGTGCTGGCGCTGATCGCGCTGGCCGCGGGGGGCTGGCGCGTCGGGCCGGGCACCACGGCGATGCTGCTGGCGATCGTCCTGGCCGGCGTTGCCGCGGTGACGCTGCCGCTGCGCGTCAAGCGCATCGCCCGATCGCTGCCCTTCAACGATGTGAGCACCGATACCGCGACGGCGCCGGCCTTCGAAGCGCTGTTGCCGCTGCGCCGCGCGGAGCTGCCGGACGCCGCCGCCGCTTATGACGGCGCGAAGCTGGCGGCGCTGCAACAGGCGTGCTATCCCGATCTTGCCGCGCTGCATCTGCCGGTGGCGCGGCTCGAAGCCTTCGCGCAAGCGCTGGAAGCGGCCAAGAAGATGGGCTGGAGGATCGTCGCCGAGGATCGAACGCGCGGCCGCATCGAAGCTTATGATAGCACGCGCTGGTACGGGTTCATCGACGACATCGTCATCCGGCTGATGGCCGAAGGTGCCGGCACGCGCCTCGACATGCGCTCGGCGAGCCGGGTCGGGATCTCCGATCTCGGCAAGAACGCCGCGCGCATCCGGCGGTATCGGGCGATGCTTGAGCGGAAGCCTCGCTAGGCAGCAGGCGTTCCTGCCGCCGAGAAGGTCAGCTCACATCACCGCGCCCAATTGCCACGGCGTGAACTCCTCTTCGCCGATGCCGAGCGCTTCGCTCTTGGTCTGCTGGCCGGAGGCGGTGGCGAGGACGAGATCGAAGATCTGTCGGCCGATCTCCTGCACCGAGGCTTTGCCTTCGGCGATCGGGCCGCAATCGATGTCCATGTCGTCGGTCATGCGGCGATAGAGCGGCGTGTTGGTGGCGAGCTTGAGGCTCGGCGCCGGCTTGCAGCCGAAGACCGAGCCGCGCCCGGTGGTGAAGCAGATGAGATTGGCACCGCCCGCCACTTGTCCCGTCGCCGAAACCGGGTCGTAGCCGGGCGTATCCATGAACACGAAGCCCTTGGCGGTGATCGGCTCGGCGTAGCGGTAGACTTCCACCAGATTGGTGGTGCCGCCCTTCGCGACGGCGCCGAGCGATTTCTCGAGAATGGTGGTGAGGCCGCCGGCCTTGTTGCCGGGCGAGGGGTTGTTGTTCATCTCGCCGCCGGTCTTCGCGGTGTACTCCTCCCACCAGCGGATGCGCTCGACCAGCTTCTCGCCGACGGCCCGGCTCACCGCCCGCCGCGTCAGCAGATGCTCGGCGCCGTAGATCTCCGGCGTTTCCGACAGCACCGCGGTGCCGCCATGCCGCACCAGCAAATCGACGCAGGCGCCGAGCGCGGGGTTGGCGGTGATCCCGGAATAGCCGTCCGAGCCGCCGCATTGCAGCGCCAGGGTCAGATGGCTCGCCGGCACGGTCTGCCGCCGTGCCCGGTTCGCCTCGGGCAGCATCTCGCGTAGCCGAGCCACGCCTTCGCGCACCGTCTTGGCCGTGCCGCCCGTATCCTGGATGGTCATGGTGTGGAGGAAAGGACCGGGTTCGAGCCTTTCGGCCGCCAGGAGCCCGCCGATCTGGTTGGCCTCGCAGCCCAGCCCCAGGATCAACACGCCGGCGAAATTCGGGTGACGCGCATAGCCGGCGATCGTGCGCCGCAGCACGTCCATCGCCTCGCCTTCGCTCGCCATGCCGCAGCCCGTGCCATGGCCCAAGGCGACGACGCCATCGACATGGGGAAAATCGGCGAGCGCGCCGCCGCGGAACTGGTCGGCGATGAGCTTCGCCGCGGTCGCCGAGCAATTGACGCTGGTGAGAACGCCGAGATAGTTGCGCGTCGCGACGCGGCCATCGCTGCGCAGAATGCCCTCGAAGGTCGCGCGCTCGGCCTCCGGCACCATCGCCGTCGGCTTCGCATCGGCGCAGAAGGCGTAGTCGCGGGCGAAGTTGCCCATCGCCAGATTATGCGTGTGGACATGCTCGCCCGGGGCGATGTCGGCGGTGGCGAAGCCGATGATCTGGTTGTATTTGCGCACCGGCTCGCCCTTGGCGATTGGCGCCGTCGCCACCTTGTGCCCCGCCGGCACGTGGCCGCGGCAGGCGATCTTCTCTTCGGCGATGACGGTGTTGGGCAGGAGATCGGCGCGCGCGACGACGACGTTGTCGGGCGGGCTCAAGCGGATGGCGAGCGGCAGCATCAGCGGGCCTCCTTTGGCGGGGGAATTTACAGTCCCTACCGCGGCGTGGCAATTTGCCGGGGGACGGAAGAAGGAGAAGGGGGGAAATGGCCGACC
>DATIYL010000177.1:0-38732 GCA_035517635.1 Allostellaceae bacterium
ACACCGCGATCCCCATCTGCGCCTGGCGCAGCGCCGGGGCGTCGTTGGCGCCGTCGCCGCACATGCCGACGGTATGGCCACTGTTCTGGAACGCTCTGACGATGTGGAATTTGTCTTCGGGAAAGATGCCGGCAAAGACGGCGAAATCCTCGGGCCGCAGCGTCGCGGGCGGCGGTCCGGGCGGCGCGATCGGCCCGGCGAGGCCGACGGCATGGGCGACCACCGCTGCCGTGGCCGGCGCATCGCCGGTCGCCATCACGGTATGGACGCCCAGGGCGCCCAGCGCCGCGATCAGCGCGGCCGAGTCTTGCCGCGGCGGGTCGCTGAGCGCGACCAGCCCGGCGAGCTGCAGCGCCTCTGCCGGCCCCACGCCGACCGCGAGGACGCGGAAGCCTTGCGCGAGCAGCTCGTCTGCCGCGGCGAGCGCCAGGGGCGAGGGCGGCGCGAGCTCGCTGACCTTGGCGAAAGCACCCTTCACGATACGCCAGGCGCGGCCGTTCGGCTCCGTTGCGATCGCCTCCGACATCTTCGTGGCCGGATCGAAGGGCACGAACTTGCTCGCTTTCGGCAGATCGGCGGCGGGCGTGCGCGCGGCGGCGGCGCGAATGGCGCCGTCCACGGGATCCTGACCGCCTTCCGCGGTCGCCAGCGCCGCGAGCCCCAGCACGCGCCGCTCGTCGAAGCCGGGCAGGGCGCGCACCGCCGTCACCTCGAGCGCGTTCTGCGTCAGCGTGCCGGTCTTGTCGGCGCACAGCACGTCCATCGTCGCCGCTTCGTCGATCGCCGAGAGCCGCGTCGGCAGCACGCCGCGCTTGGCCAGCGCGCGCGCGCCGAGCGCCGTGGCGAGCGTGAAGCTCGCCGGCAGCGCCACCGGAATTGCCGCCAGCACGGCGGTGAGCGTTAGCGGCACGATCTCGGTTGCCGGCATGCCGAGGGTCAGGGCATAGGCGATCTGAGCGAGCACGACGGCGCCGTTGAAGATCGCGAGATTGCGCACGACGCGCAGCACCGCCTTCTGCTGCGAGCTCGTGACATGGGCGGTCCGCACCAGCTCGGCGGTCCGTCCGAACCGGGTCTTGAGGCCGGTCGCCGTCACCTCCGCCACCGCCTCGCCGCGGCGCACCAGCGCGCCGGCATAGGTCTCGGTCCCGGCGCCGGCCTCGCGCGGCAGGGATTCCCCGGTGAGCATCGACTGGTCGAGCAGGATTTCGCCCGCGACCAGCTTGACATCGGCGGGAACGATGCCGCCCAGCGACAGCTTCACGACGTCGCCCGGCACCAGCTCGGCGGCGGGCAGCGTCCGCCACACGCCGTCGCGCCGCACCGAAGCGAGCAGCGCCAGGCGCGATTTCAGCGCGTCGAGCGTCGCCTGGGCGCGCGCCTCCTGAAAGAAACCCAGCGCCGCGTTGAACACCAGGAGGAGGGCGATGACCGCCGCCTCGACGGTCTCGCCCAGCACGAGCTGAAGCACGACCGCGGCTTCCAGCATCCACGGCACCGGCGCCCAGAACTTGCTCAGCGCGCGCCACCAGGCCTGGGTCACCACCTCCGGCATCGCGTTCGGGCCGGCGGCTTGGAGCCGGCGCCGCGCCTCCTCGCTCGAGAGCCCGGGCAACGGCGCCTCGGTCGTTTTCTCAGGCTCTGGCAAAGCGCTCATGAAGAACCGTGGCGTTGAAGGGGCGGCTGAAAAGAGTGGCCTTGCGCGGCCCTCGGGCCATTGATCCCGGTCAATGCAGCGCCGCCGGGGCCGCGGCGGGGCTGGGCGCGGCGTGGTGGGCGCGGCGCGGCGCTCCCAGCGTGCATTACCTCACCGTGCCGGCCGCGCGCGGCGGGTGAGGCAAGGCTCCGTCGCCGCCGTGAGGGGTCCAATGGTACCATCGTCGCGACCCCGCTCTTTGACATCGTGCAGCATGTTTCACGTGTGACACGCCGCGTGCGACGCCGGGGACATCGCTCGAAAAAAATGTCCCCGGTGTACACCGGGGGCGTAGTCTGCTCCCGGCGCCGAGGCCGCCTCTAATCCAAGGCGCAGAGGAAACCGTACGTCGCAGCGATGATCGGCGTCGCCGACCAGCGCTCCAGCGGCGAGGCGGCGAGGTCGCGCTCGGCTGCGGCGAGGTCTTCGCTCGTGGCCGCTTCGATGATGAGCGCGCCGTCAGCGCTCGTGTCGGGGGTGCCGCGCAGGTCGGCTTCGACCGTCTGCGGCGCTGCGATGGGCCGCGCCCGCCAGTATTGTGCGCGGACGATGCCGGGGCGGGCGTGCAGCGCCGGCAGGAGGGTCTCGCGCAGGTGGCTCTCGAGCTCGGCGGCCTTGTCGGGGCGGGGCGAGAGGCGGAAGCTCAGAAGCACCGCGCCGGAAACCTCGCCGCGGCTTACGGCGATCTCGAAGCCGGCCCGCACGGTGTTGCGGAAGCCCCGCATCACCCGCGTGGTCCACGCCGTCGGCTGGTTGAGCCGCGCGAGATAGGCGGGCGAGGCCAGGGTCTCGATCCCGTTGAGCTCATAACAGGCGAAATAGCGCGGGCTCCCCGAAAGCGCGCGATAGCGCCGGCCCCAGCGAAATCCGGGTATGGCGACGCGCTCCGGCAGATGCTCGCGCCAATACCACTCGTTGAAATCGGCTTCGAGGGCGGGATCGATGTCGGTCCACACCGCCAGCATGCCGGGTGCGGCAGCGGCGGGTCGGTCGGCGGTGTTCATGGGCGTCTCCCTCCGGGTTTTCCGGGATAGTAGCCGATCCTTGATCGCCGCGTCCGTCCCGCCGCAGCGGGCTCGATGCCCATGGAGGTCGCCCGCGGCTCTCACTAGAATGGCGGAAAAATGAAGAAGCAGGAAACTTGCAAGGGAGGACCACGCCGCCATGCAACCCGCTGCGATTCCGAGTGTCGCCGACGTGACCCGTCACCATGCCGGGACGCGCCCGGAGCAGGTCGCTCTGCGCTTCGAGGGGGAGGCGATCACCTATCGTGACCTCGACCGGCGCGCGAATGCGGTCGCGCACGGGCTGATCGCTGCCGGCATCGCACCGCAGGCGCGGGTCGCCATTCTCGCCAAGAACGGACCCGCCTTCTTCGAGTTGTGGTTCGGCGCGGTCAAGGCCAATGCGGTGCTCGTGCCGGTCAATTTCCGCTTGGCGCCGCCCGAAGCCGCCTTCGTCATCAACGACGCCAAAGCCGAGCTGCTTTTCGTCGGCGCGGATTTCTATCCCCTCGTCGAGAAAGTGGCGGGCGAGCTGACATCGGTGCGCCGCGTCATCGCGCTCGACGGCAATCACCCGGTCTGGCCGGATTACCGGCACTGGCGCGAACAGCAGAAAACCAGCGATCCCGCGCTCCCCATCCTCGGCCGCGACTGCGCCATCCAGATGTATACCAGCGGCACCACCGGCCATCCCAAAGGCGCGCAGCTCAGCCACGACAATTTTCTGGAGCTGCTGCCCGGCGCGCTTCGGCAATTTGGCACTTGGCACGAGGGCGACGTCAACCTCGTCTGCATGCCGCTCTTTCATATCGGCGGCAGCGGCTGGGCGCTGGTCGGACTCTATCGCGGCATCGAGAATGTGCTGACGCGCGATTTCGATCCGGCGGCGATCCTCCGCACCATCGAGCGGCAGCGCATCACCAAGGCGCTCTTCGTGCCGGCGATGATGTTGTTTCTGCTGCAGGCGCCGCAATGCCGCGATACGGATTTCTCCTCGCTCGAGCTCATCGTCTACGGCGCCTCGCCGGCGCCGCTCGACCTGCTGCGCAACGCGGTGAAGACCTTCGGCTGCGGCCTGGCGCAGCTCTACGGCCTCACCGAGACCACCGGCGCCATCACCTATCTGCCTCCTGAAGATCACGGCGAGCACGGCGTCGAGCGCATGAAATCCTGCGGCAAGGCGATGGATGGCGTCGACATCGAGGTGGTCGATGCCGCCGGCAAGGCGCTGCCGCCGGGCGAGATCGGCGAGGTGATCTGCCGCACGCCGCAGGTGATGCTCGGCTATTGGAATCTGGAGGAGGCGACGCGGCGCGCGATCCGCGACGGCTGGTTCCATACCGGCGATGCCGGCTATCTCGATCCGGACGGCTATCTCTATATCTATGACCGGGTGAAGGACATGATCGTCTCGGGCGGCGAGAACATCTATCCCGCAGAGGTCGAAAGCGCGCTCTTCGGCCATCCCGCCATCGCCGATGTGGCGGTGATCGGTGTTCCCGACGCGCAATGGGGCGAGGCGGTGAAAGCGATCGTCGTCAAGAAGCCGGGCGCTTCCGTCGAAGTGGCAGAGCTCATCGATTATGCGCGCCAGCGCATCGCCGGCTACAAGGTGCCACGCTCGGTCGATTTCGTCGATGCGCTGCCGCGCAATCCCTCGGGCAAGATCCTGAAGCGCGAGCTGCGCAAGCCCTATTGGCGCGGCCGCGAGCGCCAGGTGAACTGAGCGGCCGCTCGACCGCGGCACTTGCAGGAAGAAGGAGGAGTATCATGGGTATGATCGCCGAATTGTTCGAACGCGGCCTCGCCGTGCGCACCGCCGTGCTGGGCCGCGCTCATGTCGAGCGCTCGCGTCAGCGCGCCAACAAGCTCACCGAGGACTGGCAGACCTTCATCACGCAATATGCCTGGGGCGACATCTGGACGAGGCCGGGCCTCGACCGCAAGACGCGCAGCATGCTGACGATCGCGCTGCTCACGGCGCTGGGTCAGGAGGAGGAGCTGAAGCTTCATTTCCGCGCCACCGAAAATACCGGGGTCAGCCGTGACGAGGTGAAGGAAGTGCTGATGCACACCGCGGTCTATGCCGGCGTGCCGGCGGCGAACTCCGCTTTCGCTCATGCGCGCGCCGTGTTCGACGAGATGGACAAGGAGAAGTCGAGCAGTTGAGGGCGTGAGCGAGCCGATGACGCGATTCTTTGCGGCTTCGCTCGCTGGCCGCGCGAGGACATCGTAGAAGCGCGCCTTGAAACGCAGTTGCGAAACCATCAATCGAGGAGGATGTGCCGAAAGCGGATGAAGTCTCCAGGCTTCGCCATCGCAGATTTCATCCTCACGTTTTTTCCGCGCTCATCGCACGAATCATTGCAGTGCGCCACCGAGCTGTAACGTCGGTCGCTCATCATGCCGGTCTCACGCCTTCGTGATGTCAATGAAAGTGGGGGTAGATGATGAGTGCTGTCTCACAGCGCCTACGCATGGCTTCTGTGTCGCTGATGGCTCTGATGGCCAGCCTCGCCGTGCCGGCGAGCGCCTGGGCTTGGGCCAACGACAACAACACGACGACGCCGATCAAGCATGTGATCGTGATCATCGGCGAGAACCGCACCTTCGACCACCTTTTCGGTACTTATGTGCCGAAGCCGGGCCAGACCGTCATGAATCTTCTCTCCGAGGGCATCGTCAATGTCGACGGCTCGCCCGGGCCGAACTTCTCGAAAGCAGTTCAGAATCAGGCGCAAGTCACGCAGAGCTATCAGTCGGCGCCGACCACCAAGACGCCCTACAGCGTCTTGCCGCCGTTCATGACCGACGGTGCGCCGCAAGCGCCGAGCACGACCTCGCCGCCGTTCACGACCCTGGCCCTGGCGTCGGTGGATACCGGCCTTACGCCGGAAGACCAGACCTTGCTGCTCACCGGTGCGACCGGCCTGCCGCCCGCTTCCGTCGACACGCGGCTGCCGAACGCGACGAACCTGCCGAGCGGTCCCTATGTGCTCACCCCGGACGTTTCCTACGATGATTACGCCTCGAGCCCGGTGCACCGCTTCTTCCAGATGTGGCAGCAGCTGGATTGCAGCGTGAGCAACGCCACGTCGCAAAATCCGAGCGGCTGCCTCGCCGATCTCTTCCCGTGGGTGGAGGTGACCATCGGCGCCGGCAGCAACGGCAAGGCGCAGCCGGCAAATTTCACCGATCAGAGCACCGGTGAAGGCTCGACATCGATGGGCTTCTACAATGTCGCGCGCGGCGACATGCCCTATTTCAAATACCTCGCCGACGCCTACACGCTCAGCGACAATTACCATCAGGGGGTGATGGGCGGCACCGGCGCCAACCACATCATGCTCGGCTCCGGCCAGGCGATGTATTACAGCGACGGCAAGGGCAACGCGACGACCCCGCCGCAGAACGAGATCGAGAACCCGAACCCGCAGTCCGGCACCAACAACTACTACACCCAGGACGGCTATTCCGGCGGCTCCTACGTCAATTGCGCCGACAGCTCGCAGCCGGGCGTTTCTTCCATTCTCAACTATCTCAGCGCGCTGCCCAACAAGCCCAAGCCCAATTGCGTGTCCGGGCAGTACTATCTCGTCAACAACTACAATCCCGGCTACTTCGGCAACGGCACGGTGGACACGACGGACACGTTCACCATTCCGCCGTCGAGCGTTCAGACCATCGGCGATGCGCTCAACAAGAAGGACATCTCGTTCCGCTACTACGGCGAGGGTTGGGACGCTTACGTCCAGAATCCGACCTCGCCGCTCGGCTCGATCTACTGCAACATCTGCAACTTCCTGCAGTACACCACCTCGATCATGACCGACGCGAATCAGCGGGCGGAGCATATCGGCGATCTCCCCGACTTCGACAATGACCTCAAGAACAACAGCTTGCCCGCGGTCGTCTTCATCAAGCCGAGCGGCCTCAATGACGGGCATCCGGCCTCGTCCAAGTTCGACATCTTCGAGGCCTTTACCCGCCGTATCATCGACGAGGTGAAAGCGCAGCCGCAGATCTGGGCGAGCACGGCCATCTTCATCACCGTCGATGAAGGCGGCGGCTACTGGGATTCGGGTTATGTGCAGCCGATCGACTTCTTTGGCGACGGCACCCGCATTCCGCTGCTCGTGGTCTCGCCCTACTCGAAGGGCGGGAACGTGGTCCATAACTATTCCGACCATGTCTCGATCCTGAAATTCATCGAAAAGAACTGGAGCGTTGGCACGGTCAGCGCGACCGGACGCGACAATCTTCCCAATCCGATCGCGTCGTCGAGCAATCCCTACGTTCCAACCAACGGCCCGGCGATCTCGGATCTGACCGAAGCCTTCAAGTTCTGACCGCTGTGACCATCGGGCCGGCGGAAGTCGCGGGGGGCGACGACCGCCGGCTCTTTCTGCAGATGCTTCGAGGACATTCGAGAATGAGCTCGCTGCGCTGGGGAGGGTGGGGCATGCCTGGGCGGAGCAACCGGACGCCACGCGGTCCTGCGTTCCTCATCGCATTCTTGCTCGCCTTCCTCGCCGGATGCACACCGCCGACCGCAGGAGATGACGCGCGCCCGCGCGAGGCGGGCATGTCCGCCTCGCCGGCACCGGTACAGCTTTCCGCGAAGGCCGCGCAGGCGCCTGCTGCCACACCCGATAGGCCCAGCGACACCGCGACGAGACGCGGTCATGAAGTCGTGGTTCCCGGCACCGGCTCTTTCGTCGCGCCGGAAGCGACGCTGCAGCCGATGGGGGTGCGCGCCTCGCCCTCCGGCGAGATACCCTTCTCCTTCAACGGTGCCGATGTGCGCGATGTCGCGCGCGAGATCCTCGGCGAGCAGCTTCACCTCTCCTATGTCGTCGATCCCAAGGTGAACGCGCAGATCACCGCGCAAACCAGCGACAAGCTGCCCCGCGAAGCCGTGCTGCCGGCGCTCGAATCCATCCTGTCGGCCAGCGGTCTCGCCATGGTCGAGAGCGACGGCGTCTGGCACATCATGCCCATGCAGGACGCGGCGCGCGCCACCTTGAGCGCACCCCTCGCCGGGCAACCGGGCTACGGCATCCGGGTGATCCCGCTCAACTTCGTCTCCGCTTCCGAACTCAAGAGCGTGCTCGATCCGCTGATGCCGCAGGGCAGCACGCTGCAGACCGCCGGCGCGCGCAATGTCTTGATCGTGGCGGCGCCGACCGCCGATCTCGACGGCCTCGCCGACCTCGTCCGGCGCTTCGACGTGGACTGGCTCGCCGGCACTTCCTTCGCGCTCTATCCGCTTCACGTCGCGCAGGCGAAGGATGTCGCGCCCGAGCTCGAGGCGATCTTCGGCGATGGCGCATCCGGACCGCTCGCCGGCCTCGTCCGCATCGTGCCGGTCGACCGGCTCAACGCCATCCTGGTGATCGCCTCGCAGCGTCAGTATCTCAGCGATGCGCGCGACTGGATCACCCGCTTCGACTATGGCGAGGACCAGACGACGCCGCGCATGTTCGAATACCGCGTGCAGAACAGCCGCGCCGCCGATGTCGCCGCAGTCCTGACCAAGCTTCTCGCCTCCGGCTCCGTCAGCACGGTCCAGCCCGAAACCGCCCCCGGGACCAACGGTGTCGCCATCGGCGCCACCGGGCAAGGCGCGAATGGCACCGGTCAGAACGGGCTCGGCGCACCCGGCACGAGCGGGCTCGGGACGGGCGCTCCGGGCACCGGGCTTCCCGGACAGGCTCCCGGCAGCTACGGAGCCGGCGCGACCAGCATGGGCGGCGTCAGCGGTCTCGGCACTGCGGCGGTCAACCAACCGGGGGCGCCCGGCGCGCCGGGCGCCGCGCCTTCCTCGGGGGCATCGTCGGCGCAGTCGCAAGGCGCCGGCCAGGGCGGGCAGCAGGGTTCGCTGTCCGAAGCGCTTCAGGGCGCGTTTGGCAATTCGAACCAGGGTCAGGGCGAGCTGCCGCTGCCGCAAGCTCGCGTCGTCGCCGACGAGAAGAACAACGCCATCGTCGTCTACGCCAAGCCGCGCGACTATCGCATGATCGAAGGCGTCATTCGCAAGCTCGACGTCGTGCCGCTGCAGGTCATGATCGAGGCGACGATCGCCGAGGTGACGCTCAACAACACGCTGCAATACGGCGTGCAATGGTTCCTGAGCCACGCCTCGAACAAGTTCGAGCTCACGGCGCCGCCGCCGGGCGGCGGCACGGCGACCGGCATCGGCACGGCCGCCGATGTCCTGCCTTCCTTCCCGGGCTTCAATTACGTGCTCGGCGGCGGGCAGGAAAAGCTGGTGTTGAGCGCGCTATCCGAAGTGACCCATGTGGATGTCGTGTCCGCACCGCATCTCGTCGTGCTCGACCATCAGACCGCCTATCTTCAGGTCGGCGACGAAGTACCCACGGTGACGGCCAGCGCGATCAGCACGATCACCTCGAACGCGCCCATCGTCAACAGCGTCCAGTATATCGGCACCGGCGTCATCCTGCAGGTGACGCCGCGCGTCAACAACAGCGGCCTCGTCAGCCTCGACATCGACCAGTCGGTGAGCGACGTCACGACCACGACCTCGTCCACCATCAATTCGCCGACGATCAGCCAGCGTCGCATCACCACGTCGGTCACGGTGCAGGACGGCGAGACCGTGGCCCTGGGCGGCCTCATCCTCGACAATCGCACGGTCGATCACAACGGCATCCCCATCCTCAAGGACATCCCCGTGGTCGGCTCTCTCTTCGGCCAGAGCAGCAACACGAAAGCCCGAACCGAGCTGCTCGTGCTGCTCACGCCGCGCATCCTGCGCACTCAACAGGACGCCACCGCCGCGACCGACGAGCTGCGGGAGCGGATGCGCTCGGTCAAGCCGCTCGAGCTCCGCGCGCGCTGAGTGCGGGTCATCGCAGCAGGCGCGTCGCATGTTTCTTCGGGACCAGGATCAGGAAGATGCAACCCCCGCCCTCGCGCAGCGCCGGCCGGGCGAGCGCGGCATCGCGCTCATCATGGTTCTCTGGGTCGTGGCTTTTCTTGCGCTCGTGCTGTCGGCTTTTGCCGGCGAGTCGCGCGTTGCGCTCGACATCGCGCGCAACCGCCTTGCCGCGGCAAAGGCCGAGACCGCTGCCGATGCGGGCGTGGCGCTGGCGCTGTCGGGCGTCGCGGCGGCGGTCTCCGAGGCGGCGCGCGCTCCGGGGGCGCCGCCGACTGGGGGCGCATGGGAAGCGGACGGCACGGTTCACGAGCTGGAGTGGAAAGGAGCGGCGCTCCGCGTCCGCGTCGACAGCGAAAGCGGCAAGGTCGATCTCAACGCCGCACCCGACGAGGCGTTCGCGGCGCTGTTCCAGGCGCTCGGCATCGCGCCGGGACAGGCAGCGGACCTCGCTGCAGCGCTCATCGAGTGGCGCAAGCGCCGCGCCGCGGCGCTCGGCATCGCCACGCGGCGTCCGGCCGATCGCCTCTCCGACGAGCCGAACGGACCTTTTTTTGCTCTCGAAGAGCTGAAGCGAGTGCCCGGCGTGACGCCGGAGATCTATGCCGCGATCGCGCCTTACGTCACGGTCTGGTCGAAGCAGCCGGTGCCCGACCCGAGGACCGCGTCCCGGCCGGTGCTTCTGACCATCCCGGGCGCCGACCCGACCCGCGTCGATGCGTGGCTCGCCCTTCGCGAGGGGCAGCAAGCGGCGGCGGCGGTGCCGCGCGATCTTGCTTCGGGCCTCGTTCCGACCAATCTCACGCGGCCCACCGTGACGGTCCATGTGGAAGCGAAAATCGCCGGCGCCCGGTTCCGGCGCAACGCCGTGGCCGTGGTCACCGGCGATCCTCGAGACCCCGTGCATATGCTTGCCTGGGAGCGCGATCTCCGGGGCGAATTCGACACCGATCGCGTGCCTCAGCCGAGCGCGAGCGGGCCGTAGAGCCATACGAGCCAGAGGCCGGCGCAGAGGAAGGGGCCGAACGGCACGCGTTCGCCGAGCGACAAACGGCCAAGCCGGGCGGCCCGCATCAGCGCGAAGAGCAAACCGCCCAGCGACGCCGCGAGAACGACGCTCGGCAGGCCGTTCCAGCCGACCCAAGCGCCGCAAGCGGCGAGCAGCTTCGCATCGCCGAGGCCGATCCCTTCGCGACCGCGCAGGCGATCGTAAATGGCCCGCAGCGCGACGACGAACAAGAAGCCCGCGGCGGCGCCGATGGCAGCTGCCGCGAAGCTTTGCCAATCGAAGAGCGCATTCACGGCAAGGCCGCCGAGCAACAGGGGAAGGGTCAGGAAATCCGGCAGCAGGTGATGGCGCGCATCGATCGCCGCGAGCGCGAGCAGCGCCCAGCCAAGGGCACAGCTCGCCCAAACGCCCCAGCCCTCGGTCGCGACGATGGACCAGAGGGCGACGCCCAAGGCCGCCAGCTCGATGAGTGGGTAGAAGGCGCCGATGCGCACGCCGCAGCGGCGGCAGCGTCCGCGCAGCGCGAGCCAGCTGGCGATCGGGAGCAGGTCGAGCGCGCCGAGACGCACGCCGCAATAGGGGCATGCCGAGCGGCCCCAGAGGATCGTCGCCGGCGACGCGAAGCGCTGCACGATCACGCCGAGAAAGCTGCCGATCGCGGGCGCTGCGATCAGCGACAGGAAGGACAGCTCATCGTGCATGGACTGGGTGGCGCTCAATCTCCCGGCCGTGTTCGCGCGGATGGCGGCGCGGGCGCGGCCGCCGGCTTGGCGTTTGCGGCGGGCGCCGGCGCGGTTGGCGGCGCCGCTTTCGGCTTCAGCTCCGCCTCTGTTCCGCCGCTGACCAGGACGACGCTGCCGAGCGCGACCTTCGTCACCGTCCAGCCCTCGACCGTCGCGCCCTCGTGCACCCGTTCGACCCGGGGCGGCTGGCCGTGCCGGATCAGCGCCACCGTCTCGCCCTTGCCCTCCACCACGCCCAGCAGCGCGAGGCCGGAAGGCGCCGCGGCCGCTCCCTGGGCCGCTGCAATCGGGCGCCGCGAGGTCCAGAACAGCGGCCGAGCCTCGATGGCGCGGTAGGCGTTGAGAGGCGGCAAGGCGAACGCAGGGTCGGCCGGCGCCGATGATGTCGGCGGCCGCGCTGGCGCCGGCGTCACGGCCGAGGTCCCGTTGGTGACCGCCCCTCCGTGCTCCAACTCGAGCCAGAGCGCCGCTCCCAGCGCGATCGAGAGCACGGCGAGTGCCAGGTGGCGGGTCAAGCGCGGCCTCATGCGGCGGGACCCGCGGGCTTGCGGACATAGCCGTAGAGCTCGAATTCGACGTCGAGACTTGGCTCTTGCTCTTCCGTTTGCGCCGCTTTCCCGACGCGGAACGGCATTGCCGTTTTGACGCTCACCTGATCGAGAAACAGAAAGGGTGAGGCGGATTCGAGGTCGTGGAAGATGCGTACGAGCTCCGCGAGCTTCACCGTCATCAGCACGCGGACGCCGACGCGCCGATAAGGGCCTTCATCGCGCATCGGCAAGGGCTGTGCGCTGCGGAACACGCCCCGCGCCGCTTCGGTTGCGCGATTGAGGCGGCTCTGCAGCTGCGCCGAGGCGAGCGCGTCCGTGGGCCCGGCCAGGAGCCCCGGCGCGGCCGCGCGCTGGGTTTTGAGCTTGGCGAGCTCGGCTTCCAGCGCCGCCGGATTCCGCCCAGCTGCCTCGAGCTTGGCAAGCGCGCTGTCGAGCTCGTCGGCCGAAGCCGTGGCATCGGCATAAGATTGCCACAGCGGCAAGACCACCCAGAATCCCGCGAGACAGAGCAGCGCCGCCAGCAATCCCAGCGCGACGACACGGCGCATCGTTGGCGAAGCCTGCGCCAGGAGGGCCGGAGGGCTCATCGCTTTGCTTCCTGCGGCTGGGCGGTGGCTGCGACGGCATGGGCGGACACGGAAAAGCGTTCGCGCCCATCGGGCTGGCGCGTCACCGGCGACAGGAACGCCGTTCCGGTGAAGATCTGCGAGTGCTCCAGCGCATCGACAAGTCCCGACGCAGAGACCGCGCTGCCGGTGAGCCGCACTTCCTCGCCGGTCATGTCCCATTCCGTGAGCCAGGCCGTGTCAGGCGTCACCCGCGTCGTGTCGAGAAGCAACTGCAACGGATTGGGGGCGGCGCGCTTCTTGTCGAGGAGGTAACGGTCTTCCTGGGCGAGCTCGTCGATCTGATGCTGCAGCCGGACGGCGGCGATATTTGCCCGCTTGGCCGCTTCGAAGCGGGTGGCGAGATCCGTCGCGCGCCGTTGCGCTGCAGAAATCGGCAGCCAGACAAGCGCCGCGACGAGACTTGCCGCGATGAGGCCGAGCCCCCAGGCCGCCCAGTCGCGTTCGCGGCCGCGACGGTTCGCGCGCGACGGCGCGACCCGCAGCAGATCGCCCGAAGCGGCGTCGCCGGTTTCGTCCGCCGCGTCGACCCGGTTCGGCTCGAGCCCGAGCGCGCGCGCCGCCTGGAGCGCCCGGTCGAGCGTCGCCCGCGGCGTCACCACGACCTCGGCGATGAGGCGCTTGCGGGCGGGCTCGAGCCGGATCAGCCTCGCCGCGAAGACCGCGTGCTCGCGCGAAAACGGCGTGCGTCGGTCGAGGTCGTAGCCCACGGCTTCCTCGAGATCCGCCTGCGCCGCGATAGGCAATTCGAGTTGCTGACGCGAGACGAGCCGTTGCGGCAGGCGCAACACCACGGGCATGTGCCCGGCGCGGACGGCGCGCAGAACGCCGGCGGAGCGAAGCGCCTGCGCCGCGGTTTCCGGCTCGGCAAGGGCGAAACGGCCAAGCGGCTGGCGCTGACGCCCCGATTGGATCGCGAGCGTCGCCGCGTTCAGATCCGCCGAAGGCGCAAGGACCAAAGCGACTTCGGTCGCGGGCGCGTTGAGGCGCTTCGGCAGCAGGCCGGCGAGCTCGTCGACCCACCACCGGGCGAAATGCCACGCCGTCGCCGCGGCGCTCTTCAATTGCGTCATGTCTCCGAGAGCGGCCATTGCCTCACCTCACCGTCGCACGGGCGGCTGCCCGGCGAGGCGCAGCGCGACTACGAGATCGGGCATCGTGGTGCCGTCCGAAAAGGCGACGGCGATACGCGCCAGGCTCGGAAGGGCCCGCGCTGCGTCCCATTCGTCGTTCCAACTGGGGCGCGTCTCGCGCGCGACCCTCCCGTAGTAGCTCAGCTGCACCTTCGCCACGTGATCGAGCAGGAGGGTGGTCCGGCCCGACGCTCCCGCCGGCACGTCGAAAAGGCGCGCGCCCAATTCGAGTCGGCCATCCGCGCCGCGGGTCGGCGGGTTGAAGCGCAGGCCATACGCCATCAGCCCACCCTCGGGCGTGCTCTCTGGCGCCGGCGCGAGGAACAGGAGCTGCGTCGGCCCGCCGGCGAAGGCGATGTGCGCCGCGCCGGAATCCTGATCGAGGAGCGGCCGCGCATCGGCGAGCGTGGTCAGCAGGAAATCCTGAGCCGCGGCGATCCGTTGCGCCCGATCGATCCGCTCGGGATGCCGCGTGAAGCGCTTCGTGGCGAGAGTCATGCCGCCGGCCAGCACGACGGTGAGGAGCGCCAGCAAGCTGACGGCGACCAGCAGTTCGACCAGCGTGAAGCCCGCCTCTGCGGTGCGGCGCCGCTGCGTCGAGGGCGCCGTCATCGTCCGGACTCCGCCGTGGAACTGGCGACGACGCGGAGCGTCGACAGCGAAATGCTGCGCTGGCTCCTGCCTTCATGCCACGACACCTCGACCTCGATTTCGCTCAAACCCGCCGGCGCGCCGGCGGGTGCGAGATCGGGCCGCGCCTGGACCACGACACGGCGCTCGTAAGGGCCGATCTGCTGGGACTGTTCGCCGTCGGCGACCACCGCGCCCGCGTTGAGCGCCGAGCGGGCCAGAACGATCGCCGCTTCCAGCCGATCGGCGGCGCTGACGGTCCGCGTGCCGATGCCGAACAGCTGATAGAGCGCCGCCAGCGCGATGATCGCGATCGCGAAAGCGACGAGGATCTCGATCAAGGTGAAGCCGGCTTCGCTCTGCTTGCGCATCCCGCCCTCACAGCATCGCCGGTTTGCGCGGCATCGGCCTTTGCTCGTGGATCGTCACGCCGCCCGTGAGCCAATCGACCAGGATGTCGTAGCGCAGTCCGCCGGCCTCGATCGACAGCCCGCCCCCGCTCGAGCTGCCATCGGGATAGAAGCGGATGAGGCCGCGCTCGTTGCCGTCGGTATCGGTGTCCTCGGTGAAGAGAACGGCCCGCACGCCGCGCGGCAGTTGGTGTCGCACCGCTCCCGGTACCACCCAGGCGCCGCTCGCCACATCCACCATCACCACCTCCAGCCGGCCCCGGGTGATCGCCTGCTCGCGCGCGGCGCGGAAGGCCGAGGCCACTTGCCGTGCCGTCGAGGACAGCAGCGTGCGCGGCTGCGGCCCGCGGGCGAGCTCTATCGTCAGGCCGAACAGCAGCGCCGCGATGGTGAGGACCACCAGCAGCTCGATCAGCGTGAAGCCGCGCTCGCGCGCTGCGCCGGGCCGGGCGATGATGTCGATCATCGCATCGCCGCGGAAGCCGCGGCGGGACCGACCGCCGGAACGATCGGCTCATGCCCGTCGGGCCCGTTCGAGAAGATGTCGTAATCACCGCTCTGGCCGGGATAACGGTACTGATAGGGGCGGCCCCAGGGATCCAACGGCACGCCGCCACCGCCACTCTTCAGATAGGGGCCGGACCAGGTGGCGAGCGCTCCGGGATTGGCGACGAGGGCCTTGAGCCCTTCCTGCTCGCTGGGATAGCGGCCATTGTCCAGGAGAAAGAGATCGAGCGCGCTCGATATGCTCTTCATCTCGATCCGCGCCGTGTCCACCTTGGCGCGCGCCAGGTATTTCAGGACCTGCGGCGTTGCGATCGCGACCAGGAGCCCAAGGATCGCCAGAACCACCAGCAGCTCGACCAGCGTGAATCCGGCCGTCCGGTCGGGCGTTGCGCGTTGCATCGAAGGGCCTCCTTCTCCAATTCCCGTCGCTTCTTCTCACATCGCCAGGTCGTAGACGCTGAGGATGGCGGTGAGGATCGAGCCGATGACCGCCGCGACGATCACCCCGAGCACGATCGTCAGCGCCGGCGTCAGCAAAGCGATCAGCCGGTCGACCAGCCGGCGCGTGTCGCTCTCGAGCGTGTCGGCGATGCGCATCAGCATCTCCTGCTGCCGGCCGCTCTCTTCGCCGATTGCCATCAGCCGCGACGCCAGCGGCGGGAAGACGCCGGTCCGCCGCAGCGGCTCGGCGACGCCTTTTCCGGCCTTCGCCTGTTCGAGCACCGTATCGATGGCCTCGGCGAAAACCAGATTTCCGGCGGTCTCGCGCGCGATCTGCAGCGCCGGAACCAGCGCCACGCCGCCTTGGAGCAGCGTGCCCAGCGTGCGCGCAAAATGCACCGTGCGCGTCTTGGCGGCGAGCGGGCCGAACACCGGCAGCTTCAGCACGGCGCGATCCCACCGTCGCCGGCCTTCTTGCGTGCGCAGCGCACGCCGCGCCGCAAAGGCAAAGACCAATACGGCGAGCGGCACCGTCCACCACCAGTTGCGCACGAGATCGGAGACGGCAAGGAGCGTGCGCGCCGAACTCGGCAGCGCGTCGCCGGCCTCCGCGAAGAGCGGCGCGAAACGCGGCACCACGAAAGCGAACAGCACCGCGATCGAACCGCAACAGACCAGGGCGACGACGGCGGGATAGAGCAGCGCCGATTTGATCGTCTCGCGCCAGGCCAGGCTCTGCTCGAGGAATTCCGCGAGGCGGGCGAGCGCGCTCTCGACCTGTCCCGCCTCTTCGCCGGCCCGGATCATGCTCACCGCGAAATCGGGGAACAGCCCGGGCTCGGCGCTCATCGCTTCCGCCAGCGATGCACCCGCGCGGATGCGGGCCAAAAGCGCGCGCAGCACCTCGCTCTCGCGCGGCTTCTCGGCAAAGCTGGCGGCGACATCGAGCGCATCGTCGAGGGCGATGCCGGAGCGCAGCAGCACCGCGGTCTGGGCCGCGATCGCCGCGAGCACGGCCGACTTCAGCCCGCGCCGGCGGCGTTTCGGCGCTGCCGCCGCGGTCTTCTCCGCGCCCAGCGGCCTGAGGCGCAGCGGCATCAGGCCGAGGGATTGCAGCCGCGCCGCGGCGGCGCCCTCGTCCAGGGCCTCGATTTCGCCTTCGCGCAATTCCGAATCCGCGTCGGCGGCGCGATAACGCCACAGCGTCATGGCCGCCTCCGGGCGATGCGGCGGGGATCGATCGTCACATATCTCTCGTCACGCGCAGCACCTCCTCGAGGGTGGTGACTCCGTCGACCGCTTTGATCAGCCCATCCTCATGCATGCTGCGCATGCCTTCGCCGGAAGCGGCGCGGCGGATATCGCCGACCTCCGCGTGCTGCAGCACCAGCGCGCGCACCGCGTCCGACATTTCGAGGACTTCCATGACGGCGATCTGCCCCTGATATCCCGTGCCCTGGCAGGCGTCGCAGCCGCTCGGGACGAAGAGCCGCGGCTCGCGATCGCGCAGCAGGGCGGCGAGGCCGGTGCGATCGAGAAATGACGGCAGCACCTGCCGCGGCGCGCGGCAATGCGGGCAAAGGCGGCGAACGAGGCGTTGGGCGACCGCGCCCGAGAGCGTCGAGGTCACGAGATAATCCTCGACCCCCATATCGAGGAGCCGGGTGATCGACGAGGCAGCGTCGTTGGTGTGCAACGTCGACAGCACGAGATGCCCGGTGAGCGCCGCCTGGATCGCGATCTGCGCCGTCTCGCGGTCGCGCATCTCGCCGATCATGATCACGTCGGGATTGTGCCGCAGCAGCGTGCGCAAGATATCGGCAAAACCCAACCCGATCTGCGGCTTCACCTGGACCTGGTTGACGCCGTCGAGCTGATACTCGACGGGGTCCTCGACGGTGAAGACATTGCGTTCGGGCGCGTTGAGCCGCGCCAGCGTCGCGTAAAGCGTCGTCGTCTTGCCGCTGCCCGTCGGCCCGGTGATCAGCACGATGCCCTGGGGCCTGTCGACGAGGGCGAGATAGCGCTTCAAGGCGTCGGGCGCGAAGCCCAGCTCCTCGAAATCGATGACGAGGCTCGACCGGTCGAGGATGCGCATCGTCACGCGCTCGCCATGCAACGTCGGCACGGTGGCGACGCGCAAATCGTAGTCGCGACCGCGCAAGGTGACGAGCACGCGGCCATCTTGCGGCAGCCGGCGTTCGGCGATGTCGAGCTTCGCCATGATCTTGATCCGCGAGACGATGGCCGCGCGCAGGCGCGGCGGCGGCGTCGGCGCGCCGCGCAACACGCCGTCGATGCGATAGCGCACCGAGAGCCGGTCCTGGAAAGGCTCGATATGGATGTCGGACGCGCGCGCCTCGACGGCACGCGCGATCAGCAGATTGACCAGGCGGACGACGGGCGCTTCGCGCGCGAGATCGCGCAACCGGCCGACATCCGCTTCATCTTCGGCGAAGGCTCCGTCGGACGCTTCGGCGCGCCCGATCTCTTCGACGATCTCGCCGACGGCGCCGTCGACGCCGCCATAAAGCCGCTCCTGGGCGAGCTCCAGATCCGACGGTGCGGCGATGAGCACTTCGGCTGGCTTGCCGGCCAGCAGCGCCAGCGCATGCACATGCTGCTGGTTGAGCGGGTCGGCGACCGCCAGGCGGACGCGGTCGACATGCTCGGAGAGCGGCACGATGCGCGCCTGGCGCAGGAATTTCGGACTGGCGGCTTCGAGAACCGGGGCATCCGGAAAATCCTTCACCGCCGCCACGGCGAGACCGAGCTCGCTCGCTGCCGCCTCGACCACGTCGCGCTCGCGCGCGAGCGCAAGTTTGGCGAGCACCGTCTCGACTCGCTCCTCGCTCGACGCGGCGAGCCGCAAAGCGCGCTCTCCGGCCGCAGTGTCGAGCGCTCCCGCGGCGACGAGCCGTTTGACCAATGCCCGCTCGAAGGCGCCGCGGTCGCGCAGCACGCCGGCCGCGCCATAGCTCGCCCCTTCCATGGCCGCCTTCTGCTTGAGACAAGGAGATAAGATGCGCTGCTCGCCGCGCGAAGATCGTAGCCAAGTTCGGTGAATGATCTGTGTCACATCAGACGCGCGAGATGCGACCGGAGGAAGCGCAACCAGCTCGACAAATCCGCGGCGGCGCGAGGATAGCGATGCGGCACCATCCGCCGAACAGGCCTGCGATGAGCCCGGACGGCATGGTTTCCGCCGGTCGACCCCATCGCTATAGTGGCGGCACGTAAAGCACGGGAGGAAGCGAATGGTTGAGGTGCGTCCCTATCGCCGGGAACAGCCCGGCAACCATCCGCCTTATCTCTATCCCGATTACGCCAGCACCGTGAAGCGGGCGCCGGTGCGCCGGCTCGTCCCACTCGACCACACCTTGACCGAGACCACGGGTCCGGTCTTTGCCGGCGGCTGGACCGGCCCGAGCCTCGCCGATCTGACGCGGGCGGGCGCGGGCGAGCCGATCGGCGAGCGCATCATCGTCGCCGGCCGCGTGCTCGACGAGGATGGCCGCCCGGTTCCGGACACCTTGCTCGAGCTTTGGCAGGCCAATTCGGCCGGCCGCTATCTCCATGACGGCGACCGGCACGACGCGCCGCTCGATCCCAACTTCACCGGCAAGGGCCATGTGCTGACCGATGCCGAAGGGCGCTATCGCTTTCTCACGGTGAAGCCCGGGGCCTACCCCTGGCGCAACACTTATAATGCCTGGCGGCCGCAGCATCTGCACTTCTCCGTCTTCGGCCCCGCCTTCGCCACGCGGCTGGTGACGCAGATGTATTTCCCCGGCGACCCGTTGCTGCCGCTCGATCCGATCTTCAACAGCACCGCCGACGAGACCGCGCGCCAGCGTCTCGTCTCGGTCTACGATCCCGAACTCAGCCAAGCGGAATACGCGCTCGGCTACCGCTTCGACATCGTTCTGCGTGGCCGCGGCGCCACGCCGATGGAGAAGTGAGATGAAGCTTGTGCCGACGGCGTCGCAGACGGTAGGGCCGTTCTTCCATGTCGGCCTCGCCCGGCCGGAGCTCGCCGATCTCACCCAAGGCGGCAAGGCGCTGGGCGAACGGATCATCATCGAAGGCCAAGTGCGCGATGGCGACGGCGTCGGCGTGCCCGATGCCATGCTCGAGATCTGGCAGGCCAATGCCGCCGGCAAGTACCGGCATCCCGAGGATCCGCAGGAGAAACCCGTCGATCATAATTTCGTCGGCTTCGGCCGCGCCTTCACCGACAAGGAGGGGCGCTATCGCTTCACCACGGTGCGGCCGGGTGCGGTCCCCGGCCGCGGCAACGCGTTGCAGGCACCGCACATCGCCATGACCATCTTCGCCCGCGGGCTGCTGAAGCATCTGACGACGCGGCTCTATTTCGCCGATCTGGCGCAGGCGAACGACGCCGATCCCGTGCTGAGCGGCATCGAGGATGCCGCGGCGCGCCGCACCCTTCTGGCGCAGCCTGCGGGCGGCGCGCCCGCGACCTACCGCTTCGACGTCGTCTTGCAGGGCGCGGGCGAGACCGCGTTTTTCGACATCTGACCGGAGCCTCGGCGCGATGAGCGTCAATCCCGCGGATTCAACCGTCTTCGGCGGCCTCTTCGGCAGCGATGCCATGCGCGCCGTTTTCTCCGAAGAGGGCTTCGTGCAGAAAATGCTCGATGTCGAAGCGGCGCTGGCACGGGTCGAGGCACGGCTCGGTCTCATCCCCGCCGCGTCGGCTGACGCCATCACGGCAGCGGCAAAGCTCGAGCGCGTCTCGCTCGCCGAGATCGGCAAGAGCGCGCGCACTGTCGGCTATCCCGTCGTCGGGCTGGTGAAGGCGCTCGGCCGTGCCGCGGGCGGCGACGCCTCGCGCCATGTGCATTGGGGCGCCACGACCCAGGACATCATGGACAGCGCGGTGGTGCTGCAGATGCGCGACGGGCTGGCGCTGATCGAGACGAGTCTCCGCCGCGTCATTGCCGGCCTCGCCGAGCAGGCCCGTCGCCATCGCGGCACGGTGATGGCGGGACGCACGCATCTCCAGCACGCGCTGCCGATCACCTTCGGCTACAAGGTCGCGGTCTGGCTCGCGCCGCTCGTCGACCATCTTGCCCGGCTCGCGGAGCTGCGGCCGCGCGTGCTGACCCTTCAGTTCGGCGGCGCCGTCGGTACGCTCGCCTCGCTCGGCGCCAGGGGGCGGGCGGTGGCGGAAGGGCTCGCGGCCGAGCTCGGCCTTGCCGCGCCCGCCGCGCCCTGGCATGTCGACCGTGCGCGCGTCGTCGAGGCGGCATCGTTTCTGGGGCTCGTCTGCGGCAGCCTCGCCAAGCTCGCCACCGACGTCATGCTGCTCATGCAGAGCGAGCTGGGCGAGGCGTTCGAGCCGCATCAGAGCGGCCGCGGCGGCTCCAGCACCATGCCGCAGAAGCGCAACCCGATCGCCTGCGAATATGTCATCGCCGCCGCGCGCGGCGTGCACGCGCTGGTGCCGCTGCTGCTGAACGCAATGGCGCAGGATCATGAGCGCGCCACCGGCCCGTGGCAGAGCGAGTGGCTGGCACTGCCGCAGATCTTCGTGCTGAGCGCCGGCGCGCTCGAGCATGGCACGGTGCTGGCCGAAGGCCTCACCGTCGACGCCCCAAAGATGCGCCGCAATCTGGATCTGCATGAAGGGCTCATCATGGCCGAAGCGGTGATGATGGCGCTCGCCGAGGCGATCGGCCGCGACACGGCGCACCAGGTCGTGCAGGAGGCTTGCGACCGCGCCATCGAGCGAAAGCGCCCGCTGGCCGAGATGCTCGCCGAGGACGGCGCGGTGCAGCCCCATCTCGATCGCGCCGCCCTCGACCGTCTCACCGATCCCGCCAGCTATCTCGGCGAATGCGACGCGGTCGTCGATCGCGTGCTCGCGCGTGTTGCGGCGGGGGCTGGGACGTAGCGCGGTTTCAATCGCTCGTTGACGGGAGCGGCAGGATCGGCTCGGGTGAGTCGATCAACGGATCCAATCGCACATGGGCGCGCAGCGGCTCCGGGTCGATGACCTCGATCGTATCGCCCTCGATGCGCAGCCCATAGCGCGTCATCGCGGCCAAGGCGCGCGAGAAGGTTTCCCGGCTCATGCCGAGCTGCCAGGCGATGCGCTGCTTCTCCAAGGGCAGCCGCACCGGCGTATGCAGGTCGGTTCCCTCCAGGAGATTCAGCAGATAGCAGCCGACGCGCGTCTCGACGGAGCGAAGCTTCAGATTCTTCGCCAGCTTCACCTGGCGGCGAAACTGCGCCGCCTGGCAGGAGAGGACGGCGAGACACAGCGCGTGATCGCTGGTTACCGCATCGCGGAACCCGTTCGCATGGATGACGACAAGGTGCGCCTCGCCCACCACACGCGCGCGCGCCAGGTAGGGTTGGCGAGTCAAGACGGCAGCCGGCAGCAGCAGATCGATCGAGTTCACCGTTTCGATCAGCTGCTCGTTGGTGCCGTCGGCGGCAATCAGCTCGACACAGCCGCCGATCAGCAGTTGGGCGAAGGATGGGATCTCGGATTGCTCGAAGAGCACGCTTCCGGACGGCACGCGATGGAGCATCGCCTGCTCCGCAAGCCGATCGAGCGTGCGCTCGGAGACAAAGCGCAGCCAGGGTGTGTGGCCCAGCGCTTCGCGCGCCGTCGACGGGACATGCGCCGTCCGGTCGAGCGCGCTCTGAGCATCAGCGATGGGGTCCGGCAAGAGACCTCCTTGTGATCTTGGTCACGCAGCATAGGCTGATATGTCACGCACCGGCTTGATCTAGATCAATGGGGCGCCTGACCGGCCGCGCTAGGCTCGCTCCTCGATCGGATCGGGAGGTCAGGGATGAGCGAGACCCGCAGGCTCGTCGTGCTGCTCGCGACGACGGCTGTGTTCGCCGTGTGCTTCGCCGTCTGGCTGATGTTCGGCGTGACCGGTATTCCGATTCGCAAGGAGCTGGGCCTCAACGCCACCGAATTCGGCCTGCTGACCGCGACGCCCGTTCTCACCGGCGCCGTGTTTCGCCTGCCGCTCGGCATCTGGACCGATCGCCTCGGCGGCAGGCTGGTGATGCTCCTGCTGCTGCTCTTTTGCGCCGTGCCGGTCTGGCTGTCGAGCTATGCCGACCGCCTGTGGCAGTTCCTGCTGCTCGGCCTGGCGCTCGGCCTTGTCGGCGCGTCCTTTGCCGTCGGCATGCCCTATGTCGCGCGCTTCTTCCCGAAGGAGCGGCGCGGCTTCGCCATGGGCGTGTTCGGCGCGGGAAATGTCGGCGCTGCGCTCAATATGTTCATAGCGCCCATGCTGATCCGCAACTACGGCTGGCAGAGCGTGCCCCGCACCTATGCTGTCGCGCTCATCGCCATCGCCGCGATCTTCTGGCTGCTCTCCGCGCCCGATCCTGGCGTGCGTCGGGCGGGCGGTCCGACCTTGCGGCAGCAACTATCGGTCCTGACCGAGCCGCGCGTCTGGAAGTACTGCCAGTACTATTCCATCGTCTTCGGCGGCTTCACCGCGCTTTCGGTGTGGCTGCCGCAATACTATGTCAATGAGTACCGACTCCCGATCGCTCAGGCGGCGCTCCTGGCCGCGGCCTTCTCGCTGCCGGGCGGCGCGCTGCGCGCGGTCGGCGGCTGGCTGTCGGACCGATTCGGCGCGCATGCCGTGACCTGGTGGGTGCTGTGGGCGGCATGGATCGCGCTCTTCCTGCTCTCCTATCCGCAGACCGAATTCATCATCCACACCATCCGGGGCGAAGTGGGCTTCCATATCGGTTGGCCCGCCTGGTCCTTTACCGTGCTGATCTTCGCGCTCGGCGTCGCTTTCGCCTGCGGCACCGCTTCCACCTTCAAATATATCGGCGACGAATTTCCGGAGAACATGGGCGCCGTCACCGGCATCGTCGGCATGGTCGGCGCGCTGGGCGGCTTCCTGTTGCCGATCATGTTCGGCGCCGTGCTCGATCTGGTCGGCATCAACTCGAGCTGCTTCATGCTGCTCTATGGCATCGTCTGGGTGTCGCTCATCCTCAACTACCTGACCGAGGTGCGGCGCCTGCCGGTCATGGGCGAGGCGACACTCCACACGGCGCACAGCGCAAGCGCGATCTGAGGGGAGGGAACGCCATGGGCCATCTGCTCGATCGGCTGAACTACCTCACGCGCCGGCGCGAAGCCTTTGCCGGCGGCTATGGCGAGGTTCGCGGCGAGAACCGGCAATGGGAGGAGGGCTACCGCCAGCGCTGGCAGCACGACAAGATCGTGCGCTCCACGCATGGCGTGAACTGCACCGGCTCTTGCAGCTGGAAGATCTACGTCAAGGGCGGCATCGTCACCTGGGAGACGCAGCAGACGGACTATCCGCGCACGCGCCCCGATATGCCCAATCACGAGCCGCGCGGCTGCTCGCGCGGCGCGTCTTACAGTTGGTATCTCTACAGCGCCAGCCGCCTCAAATACCCGCTGGTGCGCGGGCGGCTGCTGCGGCTCTGGCGCGAGGCGCGCCGCCGCCTGCCGCCGGTCGAAGCCTGGGCTGAGATCGCCGGCGATGCCGAGACGGCGCGCTCCTACAAGAGTCTGCGCGGCCGCGGCGGCTTCGTGCGCTCGACCTGGGACGAAGTGAGCGAGATCGTCGCCGCCGCCAATCTCTACACCATCAAGACCTTCGGTCCCGATCGCGTCGTCGGCTTCTCGCCGATCCCGGCGATGTCGATGGTGTCCTATGCCTCCGGCGCGCGCTATCTGAGCCTCATCGGCGGCACGCTGCTCTCTTTCTATGACTGGTACTGCGACCTGCCGCCCTCGAGTCCGCAGACCTGGGGCGAGCAGACCGACGTGCCGGAATCGGCCGATTGGTACAATTCGAGCTACATCGTCGCGTGGGGCTCGAACGTGCCGCAGACGCGCACCCCCGACGCGCATTTCTTCGTCGAGGCCCGTTACAACGGCACCAAGGTGGTGGCGATCACGCCCGACTATGCCGAGGTGTCAAAGCTCTCCGATCTCTGGCTCCATCCCAAGCAGGGGACCGACGCGGCGCTGGCGATGGCGATGGGCCACGTCATTTTGCGCGAGTTCTTCCTCGACCGGCAGGTGGAGTATTTCCAGGATTACTGCCGCCGCTACACCGATCTGCCGATGCTCGTGCGGCTGGTGCAGCGCGACGGGCGCTGGGTTCCCGATCGCTATCTCCGCAGCAGCGATCTCACCGATGCCGCCGGCCCGTCCGACCGCGCCGAGTGGAAGACCGTCGCTATCGACGAGCCGAGCGGCGCGCCGGTTCTGCCGCAAGGCGCCATCGGCTATCGCTGGCCGGGGAAGGGCGCCGCGTCCGGCAAATGGAATCTCGAGGAGAAGGACGGCCTATCCGGCCGCGCAGTGCGCCTGGCGCTGACCCAGATCGACCGGCGCGATGACGTGGTCGAGGTCGCGTTCCCCTATTTCGGCAACGAGCCGCATGAGCGCTTCCCCGGCAACGACCAGGGCCGCGACGTGCTGCTGCGCCGCGTGCCGGCGCGGCGCCTCAAGCTGGCCGATGGCGAAGCCCTTGTCGCCACCGTCTTCGATCTGCTGTGCGCGCATTACGGCCTCGACCGCGGCCTGGGCGGCGAGGCGGCGCGCTCCTTCGCCGACGATATCGCCTACACGCCGGCCTGGCAGGAGCGGATCACCGGCGTGCCGGCGGAACAGGCGATCGCGCTGGCGCGCGGCTTCGCCGAGAATGCGGCCGCGACCAAGGGCCGCTCGATGGTGATCATCGGCGCCGGCATGAACCATTGGTATCACCAGGACATGAACTATCGCAGCATCATCAATTTCCTGATGCTGTGCGGCACGATCGGCGTTTCGGGCGGCGGCTGGGCGCATTATGTCGGCCAGGAGAAGCTGCGGCCGCAAACCGGCTGGACGGTGCTCGCCTTCGCCCTCGATTGGGTGCGGCCGCCGCGGCAGATGAACGGAACCTCGTTCTTCTACGCGCATTCCGACCAGTGGCGCTACGAGAAGCTCGCGGTCGACCAGCTCCTCTCGCCGCTCGCCGATCCCCAGCGCTATCGCGGCAGCCTCATCGACTTCAACCTCCGCGCCGAGCGTATGGGCTGGCTGCCCTCGGCGCCGCAGCTCGCGGCCAACCCGCTCCGTCTCGCGGCAGCGGCGCGCGCGGCCGGGCGCGAAACCAAGGAGTATGTAGCGCAGCAGCTCCGCTCGGGCGCGCTTGCTTTGGCGGCCGAGGATCCCGACAACCCGCAGAACTTCCCGCGCAACCTCTTCATCTGGCGCTCGAACCTGTTCGGCTCTTCGGGCAAGGGCCACGAATATTTCCTGCGCCATTTCCTCGGCACTGCGCATGGGCTGCAGGGCAAGGATCTCGGCGAGATCGGCGGCGCGAAGCCGGAAGAGGTGGCTTGGCGCGATCCGGTTCCCGAAGGAAAGCTCGACCTCGTCGTGACGCTCGATTTCCGCATGTCGACGAGCTGTCTTTATTCCGACGTCGTGCTGCCGACTGCGACCTGGTACGAGAAGAACGATCTCAATACCTCCGACATGCACCCCTTCATCCATCCCCTGTCGGCGGCGGTCGATCCGGCCTGGGAGACGCGCAGCGATTGGGAGATCTACAAGGCGATCGCCCAGCGCTTCTCCGAGCTCGCCCCCGGTCATCTCGACGTCGAACAGGATGTCGTGCTGACGCCGATCATGCACGACACGGCGGGGGAGCTTGCCCAGCCGCTCGAGGTGCGCGACTGGAAAAAGGGCGAATGCGATCTCGTGCCCGGCGTCACCGCGCCGCAGATCACTGTGGTGGAGCGCGACTATCCCGCCACCTTCCGCCGCTACACCGCGCTCGGGCCGCTCCTCGACAAGCTCGGCAATGGCGGCAAGGGCATCGCTTGGAACACCGAGGACGAAGTCAAGGGCCTCGCCCGGCTCAACTACACCGTGACGGAAGAGGGGCCGACCCGGGGACGGCCGCGCATCGACACCGATATCGACGCCGCCGAGGTGAACCTGTCGCTGGCGCCCGAGACCAATGGCGAGGTTGCCGTGAAGGCGTGGGATGCGCTGTCGCGCGTCACCGGCCGGCCGCACCGTCATCTCGCCGAAACGCGCGAGGACGAGAAGATCCGCTTCCGCGACATCCAGGCCCAGCCGCGGAAGATCATCTCCTCGCCGACCTGGTCCGGCATCGAGAGCGAGCATGTGAGCTACACCGCCGGCTACACCAACCTCAACGAGCTCATCCCGTGGCGCACCCTGACTGGCCGCCAGCAATTCTATCAGGACCATCCCTGGATGCGCGATTTCGGCGAAGCGCTGGCGCTCTATCGCCCGCCGATCGATACGCGCACCGTGGCGCCGCTGCTCGGGCGGCGCGGCAATGGCGAGCGCGAGCTGGTGCTGAACTTCATCACGCCGCATCAGAAATGGGGCATCCACTCCACCTACACTGACAATCTGCTGATGCTGACCTTGTCGCGCGGCGGGCCGATCGTCTGGATCTCCGAGACAGACGCGCAGGAGGCGGGCATCGCCGATAATGACTGGATCGAGCTCTACAACCTGAACGGCGCCATCACCGCCCGCGCCGTGGTCAGTCAGCGCATCAACCGCGGCATGTGCCTCATGTATCACGCGCAAGAGAAGATCGTGAACGTGCCGGGGTCGGAGATCACGGGGCGGCGCGGCGGCATTCACAACTCGGTAACGCGTACCGTGGTGAAGCCGACACATATGATCGGCGGCTATGCACAGCTCGCCTATGGTTTCAATTATTACGGCACGGTGGGCTCGAACCGTGACGAGTTCGTCATCCTGCGCAAGATGGCGAAGGTGGATTGGATGAACCGGCCCGAGCCCAAGGCCGCGGCCGGAGATTAAGCAAGGCGCGAGAGGAAGACGGGAGAAGAGCGATGAAAATCCGCGCGCAGATCGCGATGGTGCTCAATCTCGACAAATGCATCGGCTGTCACACCTGCTCGGTCACCTGCAAGAATGTCTGGACCTCGCGCCAGGGCATGGAATACGCCTGGTTCAACAATGTCGAGACCAAGCCCGGCATCGGCTACCCCAAGGACTGGGAGAACCAGGAGCGCTGGCGCGGCGGCTGGGAGCGCAAGCGCAACGGCAAGCTGGTGCCGAAGCAGGGCGGCAAATGGGCGGTGCTGGCCAAGATCTTCGCCAATCCGAGCCTGCCGGAGATCGACGATTATTACGAGCCTTTCACTTTCGATTACGAATACCTCCAAGTCGCGCCGGAACAGGCGACGGCGCCGGTGGCGCGGCCGCTCTCGCTGGTGAGCGGGCGCGTCATGGAGAAGGTCGAATGGGGGCCGAACTGGGAGGAGATCCTCGGCGGGGAGTTCTCGAAGCGGTCACAAGACTACAATTTCGAGGCGGTGCAGAAGGACATTTACGGGCAATTCGAAAACACGTTCATGATGTACCTGCCGCGACTCTGCGAGCACTGCCTCAATCCAAGCTGCGTCGCCTCGTGCCCGTCGGGCTCGATCTACAAGCGCGAGGAAGATGGCATCGTGCTGATCGATCAGGACAAGTGCCGCGGCTGGCGCATGTGCGTTTCGGGCTGTCCCTACAAGAAGATCTATTACAACTGGACGACGGGCAAGGCGGAGAAATGCATCTTCTGCTATCCGCGCATCGAGGCCGGTCAGCCGACGGTCTGCTCCGAGACTTGCGTCGGCCGTATCCGCTATCTCGGCGTGCTGCTTTATGACGCCGACCGCATCGAGGAGGCGGCGGCGAGCGCGGATCCCCAGGACCTCTACGAGGCGCAGCTCGCGCTGTTTCTCGATCCGCACGATCCCGAGGTGCAGCGCCAGGCGCGCGCCGACGGCGTGAGCGAGGCCTGGATCGAAGCGGCGGAGCGCTCGCCGACCTACAAGATGGCAGTCGATTGGCGCATCGCCTTTCCGCTCCATCCGGAGTACCGCACCTTGCCGATGGTGTGGTACGTGCCGCCGCTCTCGCCCATCCAGTCGCACGCCAATGCCGGCGCGGTGGGCGTGGCGGGCGCGCTGCCCGATGTGCGCTCGCTGCGCATCCCGCTCCGCTACCTCGCCAATCTGCTCACCGCCGGCGACGAGACGCCGGTCGCCGCTGCGCTCGAGCGCATGCTGGCGATGCGCGCCTTCTTTCGCCAGCGCCAACTCGGCGGCGGCGACAATCTCGAGGTGCTGAAGCAGGTCGGGCTTCGCCTCGATCAGGTCGAGGAGATGCACCGCTACCTCGCCATCGCCAATTACGAGGATCGCTTCGTCATTCCGACGACGCATCGCGAGGATGTCGAGAACGCCTATGCGCTGCGCGGCAATTGCGGCTTCTCCTTCGGCAATGGCTGCGACAGCGGCGAGCCGAAATCAAGCCTCTTCGGCGGCAAGATGGGGCGGCGCAAGATGGTGCCGCCCCGGATGCTGGACGATTGAACGCCATGGACGCTTCCGTTTCCGTGCTGCGTGCGCTGGGCGCACTGCTCTCTTACCCCCGACCGGAGCTGCGCGTCGCGCTGCCCGAGATCGCCGCCGAGATCGCCGGCGCGCGGCTGCTTGTCCCGGGCGACCGCGCCGCGCTGCTGGCGTTGGTGGACGAGCTTTCGGCGAAGGATGCGCTCGATGCCGAGGAAGCCTATGTCGAGATCTTCGATCGCGGCCGATCGACCTCGCTCTATCTTTTCGAGCATGTCCATGGCGAGGCGCGCGACCGCGGCGCGGCGATGGTCGAGCTGAACGAGCTCTATGCCGCCGCCGGTCTCGATCTTGCCGGCCGCGAGCTGCCCGACTACCTGCCGGTGGTTCTCGAATATCTCAGCGGCCGCGACCGCGGCGAGGCGCGCGCGATGCTTGGGGATTGCGCGCATATTCTGCGCCTCATCGGCGAAGTGCTGGTGAAGCGCGACAGCCGCTATGCCTCGGTGTTCCAGGCGCTGCTGACGATCGCCGGCGAGCCCGGCATCGATCCGCTGCGGGCGCGACGCCGTGCCCCCGACAAGGACGATCCCGACCGCGACTGGGAGGAGCGTCCGGCGTTTGCGCCTGAGCCCGGGCGGCCGGGCACAGGGGAGGGACGATGCGGCTGATTGCGACGAGTGATTTCCACCTTTCGCCTGCTGCGAGGGTCACGCCATGACCGCGACGCGCTATCTCGATGAGTTCCTCTACGGCATCTATCCCTATATCTGCCTCGCCGTGCTGCTGCTCGGCTGCTTCATCCGCTTCGACCGTGAGCCCTATACCTGGAAGAGCGACTCCTCCCAGCTGCTGCGCAAGCGCGAGCTGCGCTGGGGCTCGAACCTCTTTCATTACGGCGTGCTGGTCGTGATCGGCGGCCATTTCGCCGGCTTCCTCATGCCGGATTGGGCGCTCGAATGGCTGCTCAGCCCGGCACAGCACCAGCTTCTCGCCATGGTCGGCGGCGGCCTCGCCGGCCTCGTCGCCATCATCGGCCTCAGCATTCTGATCCACCGCCGTCTCGCCGATCCGCGCATCCGCCGCAACAGCCGCAAATGGGATATCGCCGTCGTGCTGATGCTCTGGGCGCAGCTCGCGCTGGGACTCCTCACCGTGCCGATCTCGGCCCGGCATATGGACGGGGCGATGTTCGAGACGCTCGTCGCCTATGTGAAGGGCATCGTCTACTTCCAAGGCGGCGTCGCCGGCCTGCTGGCCGGCGCGCCGCTCGTCTATCGCCTGCATATCCTGCTGGGCTTCACCATCTTCCTCATCTCGCCCTTCACGCGCATGGTGCATATCTGGAGCGGTGTCGGCGCGCTCGCCTATCTCTTCCGGCCCTATCAGATCGTGCGCTCGCGCCGGCCCAGCCTATGAGCGCGCCGATGACGGAAGTGACGGTCAACGGCGTCGCCATCGACATCGCCGCCTGGCCGAGCCCGGAGCTCGCGGCGGTGCGCGAGCTGCTGCGCCAGCGCGCCGTCGCGCTTGCGCTCGTCGCGGCGGATGCTTCGGGCGAAGCGGTCGAAGCCGCGATCGAGCGCCTCATCGAGCGCGAGGTGACGATGCCCGAGCCGTCGGTCGAGGAATGCCGGCGCTATTATGAGGCCAATCGCGCCCGCTTCCGCAGCGGCGATCTCGTCGGTGTCCGCCACATCTTGTTCCAGATCACGCCCGGCAGCCCCGTCAACATGGTGCGGGCCTGGGCGGAGCGGATGCTCGCGCAGCTCCTCGCCGCGCCGGAGGATTTCGAGGCCTGCGCCGCCGAAGCCTCGAACTGCCCCTCGGCGCGGCAAGGCGGCAATCTCGGCCAGATCGGACGCGGCGACACCGTGCCGGAATTCGAAGCGGCGCTGTTTGCCGATGTCTCGACCGGGATCCTGCCGCGCCTCGTCGCGACGCGGAACGGCTTTCACATCATCCGCATCGACCGTCGCGTGCCCGGTGAGATGCTGCCGTTCGAGCTCGTCCGCGAGCGGATCGCGGCGCTCTTATCCGAGCAGGTGCAGAAATCGGCGCTACGCCAGTACGTCGCCCTGCTGGCAGGTCAAGCCGAGTTGCGTGGCGTCGAGCTTGGCGCGGCCTCGTCGCCGCTGGTGCAATAGCCCTAACTAACGCCGGTTGATCGCACCCAGGATGCCGCCGAGCGTCGTCGGCGGGCGCTTGCGGCGCAGGCGGGTGCGGGCGATGGAGGGAGCGCTCGAGGCGATGCGCGCGCGCACATCGGCATCGAGATCGTCGAAGCTGTCGCAAGCCTCGTCATAGGCGTCCTTGCTGCGCTCGCGCAGCAGCCGCTGCAGGCTTGCCACGACCGGTGAAGAGCGGCCGAGCTGACGCACCGTCGCCGTCGCCAGCACGGCGACTGCCTTCGCGTCTTCGTGATCGAGCCAAGAGGCCAAGGGCAATCTCCTTCGCCCGCGAGGGTAATTGGCGAGCGTTAACAAAATCCGCACTCTGCCGCCAGTCGTCCGAGGAGCGGCAAGGCATCCGTTAAGGTTAACGCCGCGCAGCGCGGGCCTCCCTGCGCTTCCCGCACCGGTGCCGGAGAAGACCCGGAGCTCCCGGCCGAGAGTGGTCAGCCCCGGTCCCTTGAGGGACGCTTCGCGGTCGCGTCCGTCTTTGCCGGCGCCGTCAGCCGCCCCTGAGCCCGAGTATGACCGAGATGCTGCTGATTTCGCGCGCGGCGAGAGTGAGCGTCGTCCGACCCGGGTAGCGTCGTTCGGCTTGCTTGATCGAATGGTCAAGCGTGGCGTAGGCTCTCCGAGAAATCCTGATGGGAGGGTGCGATGGCGATCCTGATCCGCGGTGGCACGGTGGTGAATGCCGACGCGAGCCAGCGCGCGGATGTCCTCGTCGAGGGCGGCGTGATCAAGGCCGTAGCGCCTGACCTCCCGGTGCCCGGCGGCGCCGAGACGATCGATGCCGGCGGCGCCTATGTCATGCCCGGCGGTATCGATCCGCATACCCACATGGAGCTGCCCTTCATGGGTACCGTCGCCTCGGAGGATTTCTTCTCCGGCACCTCGGCCGCGGCGGCTGGCGGCACCACGATGATCATCGATTTCGTCATCCCCAACCCCAAGGAGAGGTTGCTCGACGCCTATAACAAATGGCGCGGCTGGGCCGAGAAGGCGGCGACCGATTACAGCTTCCACGTGGCCGTCACCTGGTGGGACGAGAGCGTATCGCGCGATATGGGAACGCTCGTCGAAAAGCACGGCGTCAACAGCTTCAAGCATTTCATGGCGTACAAGAATGCCATCATGGCGGATGACGAGATCTTGGTGAACAGCTTCACGCGCGCGCGTCAGTTGGGCGCGCTCTGCACCGTTCACGCCGAGAACGGCGAGCTCGTGTTTCATCTGCAGCAGGAGCTCATCAAGGCCGGTATCACCGGCCCGGAAGGACATCCGCTGTCGCGTCCGCCCGCGGTTGAAGGCGAAGCCGCCAACCGCGCCATCCGCCTTGCGCAAGTGCTGGCGGTGCCGCTCTATATCGTCCACAATTCTTGCCACGAGGCCGTTGAGGCGATCGCGCGCGCCCGCGGCGAGGGCCAGCGCGTCTTCGGCGAAGTGCTGGCGGGCCATTTGCTGGTCGACGACAGCGTCTACCGGAACAAGGATTTCGCCACCGCCGCCGCCTATGTCATGAGCCCGCCCTTCCGCGCGAAAGAGCATCAGGCGGCGCTGTGGCGGGCGCTGCAGGCGGGCCATGTGCAGACCACGGCGACCGACCACTGCTGCTTCTGCGCGCCGCAGAAGGCGATGGGGCGCGACGACTTCACCAAGATCCCGAACGGTACGGGCGGGGTCGAGGACCGCATGCAGGTGCTGTGGCATCACGGCGTCAATAGCGGCCGGCTGACCGCCAACGAGTTCGTTGCGGCGACTTCCGCCAACGCTGCCAAAATCTTCAACATCTATCCGCGCAAGGGCGTCGTTGCCGCCGGATCGGACGCCGATCTCGTGGTCTGGGATCCCAAGAGGACGCGGCGCATCTCGGCCAAGACGCACCATCAGAAGATCGATTTCAACATCTTCGAGGGCATGGAGGTCGAAGGCGTCAACGTCGTCACCCTGTCGCAAGGCAAGATCGTCTGGCGCGACGGCGAGCTGCGCAGCGTCAAAGGGGCAGGGCGCTATGTCGACCGGCCGCCCTTCCCCGCCTATTACACGGCGTTGCTGCAGAAAACGGCGCGGGAGCGGCCGCTCCCGGCGCTGCGCGACGCTGCCGAATAGGGGCGCGCCGTGGCCAAGCTCAAGGGCGGGCTTATCCAAATGAGCCTCAAAGGCGACACCCAGATGTCGCCCGGCGAAATCCGCGAGCGCATGATTGCGGCGCATCTGCCGCTGATCGAGGCGGCGGGACGGGCGCGGGTCCAGGTGCTGTGCCTGCAGGAGGTGTTCACTCAGCCCTATTTCTGTCCCAGCCAAGACGCGAAATGGTACGCGGCGGTGGAGCGCATTCCGGAAGGCCCCACCACCAAGCTGATGCAGGAGCTGGCGCGCAAGTACGACATGGTGATCGTGGCGCCAATCTACGAAGAGGATATTACGGGCGTCTACTACAACGCTGCCGCGGTCATCGACGCCGACGGCAAATATCTGGGCAAGTACCGCAAGACGCATATTCCGCAGGTTGCGGGTTTCTACGAGAAGTTTTTCTTCAAACCGGGCAACAGCGGCTATCCGGTGTTCCAGACAGCGTATTGCAAGCTCGGCGTCTACATCTGCTACGACCGGCACTTCCCCGAGGGTTGGCGCGCGCTGGCGCTCAATGGCGCCGAATATATCGTCAATCCCTCGGCGACGGTGGCGGGGCTGAGCCAATATCTCTGGGAGCTCGAGCAGCCGGCTGCGGCGGTCGCGAATGGCTGCTATATCGGCGCCGTCAACCGCATCGGTACCGAGCAGCCGTGGAACATCGGCCGCTTTTACGGCTCGGCCTATTTCGTCAACCCGCGCGGCCAGATCATCGCCAAGGCGAGCGAGGACCGCGACGAGCTGCTGACCGCCGAGATGGATTGGGAGATGGTGCGCGAGGTGCGCAATCTCTGGCAGTTCTTCCGCGACCGGCGGCCCGAGACTTACGGCGGCCTCACCGCGATCTGATGCGGGGTCGAATGTCTGCCGCTGCCGTCGGCGGAGCGAAGGCCCTGCGGGTGGCGTGCGAGCGCGACCGCCCGGCAAGCCGCATCAAACCGGGGGTGGTTCGCTGCGGCTTTCGCGCGGGCGCGCTTACTTGGCGGTGGGGTTCCCGTACTTTTTCGACGCGTCGTAAATCGCGTGCGTCCAGGCCCCTTCCGGCTTCTTGGTAATGACCGGCGTCGACGAGGAAGAGAGCAGCACGCTCACCGTCCGCTCATAGGCCGCCGGATCGAGATAGCCGATCGGCTCCTTCGAGTCGGTGATAAGCTTCGCCACCTCGGCCATCATGTGCTTTTGGTGCACCTCCGTCTGGGCGCCAGTGGTGTCGTTGTCGAGGACAATCTTCACGGCTTCGTCGGGATGCTTCACGGCGTAGGCCCAGCCGCGATTTGAGGCGGCGACGAAGCGTGCGAGTTTGTCGGCGAATTTTTTATCGCCGAGCTTGGTGCCGAGCGCATAGAGGCCATCCTCGAGCGTCGCCACCCCTTCATCCGAGTATTTGAAGACGACGAGGTCGGCGGGTTTCACGCCGGCTTCGATCACCTGCCAATATTCGTTGTAGCTCATGGTCGAAATGCAAGCGGCCTGCTTCTGCAGCAGGGGATCGACATTGAAGCCCTGCTTCAGCACCGTGACGCCCTTGGCGCCGCCATTTGTCGGGATGTTCAACTTGGCCATCCAGGCGAGAAAAGGATATTCGTTGCCGGCGAACCAGACGCCGAGCGTGTGCCCCGGAAACTGTGCCGGCGAGGTGATGCCGGTCGATTTGAGGCAAGTGAGTTCCAGGCCGGAGCGCTGGAAGGTCTGCGAGATGTTGACGAGCGGCACGCCCTTCTCGCGCACTGCCAGCGCCGCCGGCATCCAATCGACGATGACGTCGGCGCCACCTGCCGCGAGCACCTGTTCGGGCGCGATATCGGGGCCGCCGGGCTTCACGGTAACGTCGAGCCCGGCGTCCTTGTAGTAGCCCTTGTCCTTGGCGACGAAATAGCCGGCGAATTGCGCGTCGGCGACCCATTTGAGTTGAACCGTCACCGGTTCGGCGGCGCGTGCCGTCCCTGCCGTGACGAGCGCGGCGACGGCGATGCTCAGCAATATGATCCTCATGGTCCTTCCTCCTCTGATCCCCTCTACGATGCCTTGCGGAACGACGGATGCCAGAAGGTGAGGCTGCGTTCGATCAGCGCAATGGCGCCGTAGGTGGTCGAGCCGGTCACTGCCGCCAGCACGATCGTCGCCCATACCAGCGGGATGTCCATGCGACCGACGCTCGTCGAGATGCGGAAGCCCATCCCCACGATCGGCGTGCCGAAGAACTCCGCGACGATGGCGCCGATGAGCGCCAAGGTCGAGTTCACCTTGAAGGCGTTGAAAAGAAACGGCAACGCCGCGGGGAGCCGCGCCTTCGCCAGCGTCTGCGCGTAGCTCGCGGCGTAGGTGCGCATCAGGTCGTGCTCGATGCGCGGCAGCGCGCCGAGGCCGGCGATGGTGTTCACCAGCATCGGGAAGAAGGTCATGACGACGACCACGGCCGCTTTCGACTGCCAGTCGAATCCGAACCACATCACCATGATCGGCGCAACGCCCACGATCGGCAGTGCGCTGGCGAAATTGCCGATCGGCAGCAGACCGCGCTGTAGGAAGGGAAGGCGGTCGACCAACACCCCGACGAGGAAGCCGGCGCCGCAGCCAATGACATAGCCCGGGATCATCGAACGGATGAAGGTCTGGACGAAATCTTCGCCCATGATCGGCAGCGAATGCGCGGTGACCGTGGCGATCGCGGTCGGCGCCGGCAACAGCACTTCCGGTACGCCGAAGCCCACGGTGAGCAGCTGCCAGAGATAGAGGATCCAGGCGCCGAAAAGGATCGGCACCGCGAAGCCGATCACGCGGCTGCCGGCCGCCGCGCTCCAGCTCGCACCGCGCTCGAGCGCGCGCCAGACGATCGCGGCAAGGGCGAGCAGCGCCAGCCAGAGCCCTGTCGCACCCGTTCCGCGCGCGCCGGCGGCGAGCAGCAAGAACAGCGCGACGGCGCCGAGAAATGCCGCGGCAGCGGCGACGAGAGCGGCGCCTCCCGCCGGCAGGCGTCGTGGCAGCAGCGTCGCGACCGCGACGAGGCCGCCGAGCCAGAGGAGCAGGGCCGGCCAATGCTGTGACCAGCTCCCGGCCGCGCCGAGCGGCAGGAAGAGGCTCGCGAGCCCTACCGTCACAGCGCCGCCGAGAGTGAGATCGCGCCTCACGGCCGGCCGCCCATGCGGCGCACGGTCAGCCGCTCGACCAGGCCGAGCGTGGCAACGCAAAGCCCGGCGATGAGGCCGGCGACGATGAGCGCCGCCCAGATCTGCACGGTCTGACCGTAATAGGAGCCGGTGAGAAGGCGTGCGCCGAGACCTGCCTGCGCGCCGGTCGGCAGCTCGCCGACAATGGCGCCGACGATGGCAAGCGCGACCGCGACCTTGAGGCTGGCGAAGAGATAGACGATGGCGGAAGGCCACCGCAGCTTCCAGAACACTTGGGCCGTGCCGGCATGATAAGTGCGGATGAGATCGAGATGGAGCGGCTCGGGCGACGTGAAGCCTTTGACCATGCCGATGGTCACGGGGAAGAAACAAAGATACGCGGAGATGATCGCCTTGGGCACCAGGCCGACGAGGCCCATTGATCCCAGCACGACGATGATCATCGGCGCGATGGCGAGGATCGGCACCGTCTGCGAGCCAATGAGCCAGGGCATCAGAGCGCGTTCGAGCGTTCTGACATGCACGATGCCGACGGCGAGGATGATGCCGAGCAAGGTCCCAAAGCAGAAGCCGAGCAGTGCCGAGGAGAGCGTCACCCAAGCGTGATAGACAAGGCTCCGGCGCGAGTTGGGAGCGACCTCGAGTACGCTTCGATTGAGCTCTGCCAGCACCTGGTGCGGCGCTGGCAGCACCGGCCGAGGCGCGCTCATGGTATCGGCGATGAGCTCGCCGACGCTCCAGCTCGAGCGACCATCGCGCGCATAGCCATCGAGCACGCCCGGGGCGTTGAGCCAGACGGTACAGACGTACCAGATGACGACGATAGCAAGCACGACCGTCAGCACCGGCATCGCTCTGCCGCGGACCAGGGCAGCGGCCAGCGTGTGCACCCGCTCGCCCTTCGCGTTCCGCGCGGCGGCAGGATTCCTGCTACTCTTCATAGCCGTGACCGGCCCGAAGGCCGGCGCGGACGCGATGGGCAAGCGCGGCAAAATCGGCGGAATCGCGAATGTCGAGAGTCCGGTCTGCCGGCAGGTTGTTGTCGACGATGTCGATGATGCGGCCCGGCCGCGGGCTCATGACGACGATGCGGGTCGAGAGGAATACCGCCTCCGGAATCGAATGCGTCACGAAGATCACGGTCTTCCCGGTGCGATGCCAGAGCCGCAGCAGCTGTTCGTTCAGATGGTCGCGAATGATTTCGTCGAGTGCCCCGAACGGCTCGTCCATCAGCAGAATGGCAGGATCGAACGCCAGCGCTCGCGCGATCGAGACGCGCTGCTGCATGCCGCCCGAGAGCTGCCAGGGAAATTTGCGTTCGAAACCCGCGAGATTGACGAGGTCGAGGACGCGGCGCGCGCGCTCCTGCCGTTCCGCGCGCGGCGTATGCATGATCTCCAGCGGCAAGGTCACGTTGCGCAGCACGGTGCGCCACGGGTAAAGCGCGGGCGCCTGGAAGACATAGCCATAGGCGCGCTTGAGCCGTGCCTCTTCGGGTGAGATGCCATTGACCTCGATCGTGCCGCTGGTGGCGCGCTCGAGATCGGCCATGACCCGCAAAAGCGTGGTCTTGCCGCAGCCCGACGGCCCGATCAGCGAGACAAAATCGCCGGTCGCTACGGTGAGATCGACATGGGAGAGCGCATAGACCGGCGCGTCGGCCGTGTCGAAGACGAGGCTCAGGTCGCGGATCGCGACGGCGGGGCTCGTGCGGCCGCCGGCGGGTTTGTGATCGTGCGCCTTCGCTTCCGCGGCTCGTTCCGAGACGGCGGCCATTCCCGGGTTTTCAGCCCGAGGCAGCATGTTCGAGCATCGCACGAAGCAGCACGTTGCAGCCCGCGGCAAGATCCTCGGGCGTCGCACTCTCGACCTCGTTATGGCTGACGCCGTCGGCGCAGGGCACGAAGATCATGCCGACGGGTGCGACTCGGCTGATGTAGCCGGCATCGTGCCCGGCACCTGAGACGATGTCGCGATGGCTATGGCCCAGTGCCTCGGCCGCGCGGCGCACGGACGCGATGCAGTCGCTGTGGTAATGCACCGCCGGCGAATGCCAGATCTCCGTGCACCTGCCCTCGAGGCCGAGTGCATGGCAGATTTCGGCGACCCGCGCCTCAAGCCCCGCCTTCATCTTCAGCAGGTCTTCATCGCGGGGATGGCGGAGATCGACCGAAAAGTATACCGAGCCGGGAATGGTGTTGCGCGAATTGGGACCTACCCTGACCACGCCGACGGTCGAAACCCCCGG